>JAQUGA010000014.1 GCA_028684405.1 Bacteroidales bacterium
CTTGCTGGTTTCGCATTTCCCTGATAGTCAATCAATCCAAACCAATTTTGTTCGCTGCCCCAAAAAACATCTTTATAAACCCACCACGAAAAACCTACTGCTTCGCAACAATATGATTTCTCTAAAACAAATTCAGCATATTTTTTCTGCATTTCTAAATTTCCCCAAGCTGGATAGGTTTGTGCTGTGTCGTTTCCACTATAGCCCGTTTCGCCAATAATCCATGCTTTATCAATGTTTTGTTGAATCCAATTGATGGAGGCTTCTACATATCTAAAATTATTGGGTTCTGGATACAAATGAAAACTTAAAAAATCGCATTTCAAAATGGATGGATCCCACATCATTACGTCAGCGTGACCCATAATTCCGTACGTAATCAATGCGGTTTCATCTCTTTTTTTTATCTTTTTCTGCCAATCATCAGTAATTTTTTTAATGTTGTTTTTTGTTAAACCAGCTGAGGATGAATAGATTGGCTCGTTGTATAAATCATACGCCAACAAGGCTGGATTATTCTTTAAAGTATCTGCCAAGAGACTTAACCAATCGCCATAAATAGTTGCAATTTTAGCTCGATGGATGTTTTTTCGTCCCGTTAAAACAATGACTTTTAAGTCCAACTCTTGAGCTTCGTTTAAAATGGCGTTTATCATGGAAGCCAATCCTTTCCCATGCTGAGTTGTATATGCTTTTTTAACGCCATACAAATCCTTGCCTTTTTTTGTTTGATAGAACATGTTTTGGCTGGCAGTGCGACTTTCTGCTTCCATCTCAATACCACAAAGTCGGATGCAATTGAATCCCATCTCTTTGATTCGGGCAAAATCCGAAAAAATAGACATCAAAGCATCTGTTTGGTTGTTCCAGCGTCGACTGTTGTCTGAAGAATAGCCATGATGAGGTCCTGCCCAATAGTCCTTTTCATCATCCGTATAAATATCCAGCTGATAATTCATAATCATCGGGAAAAAGAGTTCGTTTTTATAAACAAATTTTCCTTCAGATATTACAACTCTTTGTTTTTCTGTTGATTGTGGATATAATTCAAATGAAAAGATCAATAAAAAACCAAAAAGGAATAAAGTGTTTTTATTCATAAACTTTGTTTGGCAAATGTGTTTTTCGCAAAAAATAGATCAAAATAAAACATGCAATTATTGATAAAACAGTAATTCCCCAATAGGGTGTTTCTCCAATTTCTTGATAATTTACATTGGTATATCCATTGTAGAACATCCAAGCAATTACAACCGAGACTCCATTGTTGAGTGCGTGAGCGACAATGGATGTCCACAATGATCTACTGTAATAAGCCATGTATCCAAGTGCCAATCCAAGTACGAAACGTGGAAGAAAATTAAAAAACTGCAGATGAATTGCACTAAATAAAACGGCCACTACAAAAATGCTAATGTGCTCATTTTTAAATGTATCTAAGAAAAGTTTTTGCAGTGCTCCTCGAAAAAACAGCTCTTCGAAAAACGCTGGAATCAAGGCAATTAAAAAGATGTTAAAAAGCAATCCGCTTACTCCTTGCGTATTTAAAAATAAATTCATCATCTCTTCCGAACGATATTGTTGTTGGATCAGGGATTGATATAAGGAAGAGAATTTTTCGGGAAAGGGAATGCTTTCATTCCAGAGCGTGGTTTCATAGACCAAAGGCAGAGCACACAATAAAAGTCCGATGGAAAGAAGATGCGTTTTGAAATTTGAAAAATGATTTAAACTCAGATGTTCGCTCACTTTATTGGTTTGCATCCGAACAAATAGCCATGCCGAAACTCCAAAAATTCCAATTTGAGTGAAGATTTGTAAAGCTTTCATTATGTTTATATTCAACGCACTCGAACTGGCTGAAATGGGTTCTATTATTTCGTTTCCCCAAATGGGAATACTGATCACCAGAAAGATGAGGGGTATAAGAATGTACATTGCCAAAAACAGCAAAACTAAAACCGAAATTTTATGGTAGAAGGCCTTGCCCGAGAGAAAACGGTAGTCGATATGGCTCATTTTCAATGTTTTTTACTCTTTAATCCAAATGTTTAAGATTTCGCCCACGTACACTTTATGAAAATCTTTGCTTGGATAAATTTTTGCAGGAAGCGTTTTATCAATAAAATCTTCTTCTTTTAAGAATGTAGCGTAGAGTTTTTTGCATTCAATTATGATTTTTGCTTCTTTAAAAGCGACGCTTCCGTTGGGAGTTTTTATAGGACTAAGTCCCGAGTCTTTCATTTTGTCAATATCTCGACCTGATTTGCTTCCCATTTTTTGTAGAATATTACGATATTTTTCTTCGTAAAAAGTGAGGGTGTAATACTCTTCATTTTCGATAAATTCGAAAGTGTACCTCTGAGGGCGAACAAAAATAAAAGAGACTGGTTTTTCCCACAACCATCCCAAACCTCCCCAACTGGCGGTCATCATATTGAATTTTGCATCTGGATTTCCGGCCGCTTCCAGAATCCATTGTTTGCCAATAAGTTCAATGGCATTTTCGCTAAAGTCTAAAGGATTAATTTTTTTAAAACTGTTCATTGAATCAATATTTTGTGCGTAAATACTAAAGCCAACTAAAGCCAATAAAAACAGAATGCCTTTTTTCATATCACTATTTTAAGCTAGTGCCATCAAAACTAAACGGCAATAAGTTTTTAACTCCATCAATAATAACAACGGAACCCTCTGTTCCAGAAAGAATAAATCGAATTGGTTTTTTTTGCAAAATCTCGTATTCGAGAATTACCTGTCGGCAGCTTCCACAGGGAAATACTGGGTTTTTCAACGTGTCCGCAATATTTTGTGAAGTAATAGCCAATGCTGTAAATGCTACTTTCGGAAAATTGGCAGATGCGTAAAAAACGGCGACTCTTTCGGCACACAAACCTGACGGGTAAGCAGCATTTTCTTGATTTGTCCCCAAGATAATCTCTTCATTTTCAAGTCTTAATGCGGCCGAAACTTTGAATTCCGAGTACGGTGCATAGGCATTGGATAAGTTTTTTCGGGCAATGTTTAGTAAGTTTTTATCCTCTGGACTTAATTCTTCAATGGACGAAAATTCGGAATATTCTATGTGTATTTGTTTTTTATTTGTCATAAGATTAAATATTTTGAGGTCGTTGAAACAAAAACAGTGCATAAAAGTAAGCAAAAAAAGTTAAACCATCTTGCGATTCTAGTGTGTCTTCGGTTAACATCGACATAAGGACAATGATTAAGAAAAAGACGAAAAAGTAATCATTGCTTTTGTTTTGTGCCAATATTGGATAAAAAAGTGCGAACAAAAACCAAAGAAATCCGAAGATTCCAAAGGCGATAAAAAAGGATAAAAACTGATTGTGGCTTCGCATACGAGTGTCTTTCAAGGGCGAATTTCGTTCGGTCAGTTCTTGTTTAAAAACATCTGGAATATCTCCGGTTCCGGTTCCCAAAATCCAATTTTTTTGAATAATGGAAATGGCCGCAGACCAGAGTTCAAATCGTTGAATTAAGCTATGTCCCTCAATATTGCCATACTTTCGGTAATTTTGAAACTCCCAAAGTATCTTATAAATTCGTATTTTAGGATTAAAAAATTGAGTATAACGGTAATTGGCAATGCCCTTTTCAACGTTTTTGATATCTTGATCGGACAATTGCCAAACTCCTTGATAATCTTTTCTCAGATTTTTAGAATTTAAATAGCGAATTAGGGTAGTTCGAGTATCCTGTCCTTTTCCGTCCGATTGGTCTAATGGAAGTTGGCTGCGCTCTTCCCATGCCGTTTTTAACTCATGATAATTAATGTATAAGCCAATATAATTTCCGTTTTCAACGGGCATTCCCAAAGTGTCGTGCAGGTAAGGATTTCCATAAAACGTGGTGTCTTCAAGGTTTTGTGTGTCCGAAATTGGAGGCGTAAAGTATCTATGAACTGCTAAGTATGTTGGCCAAATCCCCAGAAGAGGGAGACAAAAAAACAAGAACATCAGAATAATGCGACGATATTTGTTTTTTGTGTTTTTATAAATATAGTATATCAGCAAAACAAAAAAGCAAAATGCTAATATAACTATCCCCGTAATGGATTGAAGTATAAACAAAAACAGAAACAGCCAAATACATAGTAGAAGTAAGCCAAAACGGATGTATTTATTGAAGTTTTTATCATTTAAAATGAAATATAAAAGAGTCAGAATTGCCAAGCAGATATTTAAACTTAATCGAATGTGAGAGATAAACGGTGATATTTCTCTGATTTCGGCAATGTTGCGGGTTACATATATGTAAAAACCAGCAATGGTCGCCAATAAAACAGCTCCAATGTGAGAGAATATAACCGCCTTAAATTGTCGAACTGTGAGCAAAGGTGTGGTAGAAAAAATGACAGCCAATGCCAAAATGGGAATTTTGGTGCGCAAATCGTCCAAGCTATAACTGAAGTTTGCAGTGTTAAACAGCCATAAAACGTGCATTATAAATATAGATGCAAAAACCATTGCTGCTTTGTTGTGAAAAAAAACAGAAAACTTTTGTTTCAAATTTCCTTCTAAAAGCCAGTTTCCCGTAAGCATCAGCACCGAGACACTCATCCCGAATTTCGACAATGGAATCGAGAGAGCCAATAGTACAATTGCAAATAAATAGATTTTTCGATGAATTATTTCGGGCAACAACTGCATGGAATAAGGCTTCAATTTAATGAATAATAAAAACGAATGAATTCTGAAAAAAGTACATTAATCCAAATTATTTTTTACCTTTTAAAATAGAATAATATTCTTCTTTATTTTTAAGAATTTCAATCGCTTTTTCCACCTCTTTGTCGTTTCTTAGCATAACTTCTACTTGTCCTTTTTGGAAATAATATCGGGAAACAATTTCGGCCTGAAGTAATTCAATAATTTCTTGTTTAAATGTATATACATCTTCTTCTTTATTGTGCTTTATTTTTGCTTCTAAGTTCTTGATTTCCTGTTGGACAGCCTCTAAGTATTGCTCTTTTTGAGCTGTTTTGTTCAACGATTTTATTGCCATTTCGGTTTCTGTTTCGTAGTCGTAATCTTTGTCTTTGATATATTCTATAAATTCTTTAAATAGGGCATCTGATATTTCAAATTTACTAGGATCGGCAATACTCACGTTTTTTCGTTGAAATTCGTTTACAAAATCAAAAATGATATTTTTTCCATAAAGGCTCGAAGCAATTTTGCTAAAAGTTGGATTGTTTACTTTCACATCTGGCTCTATACCACCTTTATCGTATACGATTCTTCCGTTTTTTGTTTTAAAAGAGGCATAGGTAGAGTCGGACAAACGGCGACGGTCACTGCCCGAATAATCGATGGCTTGAATGCATCTTCCGCTGGGAATATAATATTTTGAAATAGTTACTTTTAAACGACTATTGTATGGAAGAGGAATAACGTTTTGAACCAATCCTTTACCAAAAGTACGTTCTCCAACAACAACGCCACGGTCTAAGTCTTGAAAAGCACCAGCCACAATTTCAGATGCCGAAGCGCTGCCTTCATCAATTAAAACCACAACTGGCATTTGGTTGTCAAAAACCGGAAACACGGTTTTGTATTGTGCATTTCTTTCAATCGTTTTACCTTTGGTATAAACAATCAAATTATCTCTGTCGACAAAAATATTCATTATCAATACGGCTTCGTGCAGCAAGCCTCCGCCGTTTCCTCTTAGGTCTAAAACAAAACCTTCAATGTTTTGCTCTTTTAATTTCATAAACTCTTCTTTTACCTCTTTGGCTGCATTTTCGGTAAATTGTTGCAATCTAACATAACCAATTTTGTCATCAATTTTGCCTGCATAAGGAATGTTTGGCAATTTAATCTCTTCTCTAACAATCTCTTTGTCAATTGTCTTCGTTTCGCCAAAAGGCATAATTTTGAGAACAATGCTGGTGCCGGGCTGACCTTTCAAAATGGTACTTACCTCTTCGGTTGTTCTTCCCTTGGCACTTTTGCCATTGATTTCTATTATTTTGTCTCCTGGTTTTAGTCCGTTTTTTTGGGCAGGAAATCCTTCGTAAGGTTGTGCAATAATCACATAATCATCTCTTTGCTGAATAACAGCCCCGATTCCGCCATATTGCCCTGTTGTTAAAAGTCGAAACTCTTCAATGTCTGATTCTGGATAAAAAACAGTGTAGGGATCTAATGATTCCAACATCGAATCAATGGCTTTTTTTACCAAATCGCCTGCATTAATCGGGTCTACATAATTTAAATGCAGCTCTTTTATTACACTGGAAAAAATATCAATGTTTTTGGCTATTTCAAAATCGTTATGAATGAAGCTAAAACTAAAAAAAGCAACACAAGAGAACAGAACAATTAGTGCAGTTTTCCGGATTTTGTTTGTGAAGAGATTTTTCATATTCATATAATGGGTTTTCTTAAACATTAGGGAACAGGATCGTAACCGCTGCTTCCCCAGGGATGACATTTTACAATTCTTTTCAGGGTCAACCAGCCTCCTTTGAGGGGTCCATGTTTTTTAATGGCTTCAACGCCATAGGCAGAACAAGTTGGTACAAAACGACAACTTGGTGGAAAAAATGGGGATATTACCCATTGATATAACCGGATTAAAAAAATAAAAAGACGACTTATTAAATAGGATAATAAGCCCAGCGTTTTATTAATTATTTTTTTGATTCGATTCAAAGTTGATACGTTTAATTAGCTGGTGTAAAAGTACTTTAATTTTCGGTTCGATAAATTGAAAATCAGCTTTGTTTTTGTCAGTATAAATTAAAAAAAGTGAAATATGGCAGTTGTTTTGAGCCAAATGTTTTATCAACATCTCTTTATTAAGTCGATATGATTCCCGAATGATACGTTTAAGAGCATTTCTGTCTACCGCTCTTTTGAAAAGCCTTTTGGGAACAACAATAGCAATTTTAGCCCATGCCTCTTCGGTTTGTTCAATGCTTTGATTCAAATCTGCAGAAACAGATTCAATTGGTTTATGGATTAAATAAATTAGCTTAAATGGTTGATAGTAAATCGTTTTCTTATTTGCCAATATTTCTTCAATCACTATTTTAGAACACAATCGTTCTTTTTTTGAGAATTTCAGCATTAAAAAAAGATTTTTATTTTACTGAATTATTATTTTTAGTCAAAAATAAATCAATGGCAGCAGTAATAGAGGGGGCTTCGGGGGTGGGAGCCGCAAATCCCAATTTATATCCACTGTTGGCAATCTCCTTGGCTACATTTTTTCCTAAAGCACCAATGATTGTTTCTGAATCTTTCAAGTGTGGAAAATTAGTAGTCATCGATTCAAGTCCGGAGGGACTAAAAAGCACAATCATCTGAAAATCGTCGATATTTATTTTATCCATTAGTTCACAAGAGACATTCTTAAACATTACTGCTTTGGAATAATTGATTTTTTTCTCATCCAAAAGATTAGTAATTTGTGTGGCACCCGTATCGGCACAAGGAATCAAAAACTTATCGTTTTTATGTTTGCCACCCATAATGTCTAGCATGCCAGCGGTGTGGTTTTTGCTAAAAAATATCTTCCGTTTACGATAGGTTACATATTTTTGTAAATAAAGAGCAATGGATTCATTTAGGCAAAAATATTTCATCGAATCTGGAATATCAATACGCATTTCTTTTGCCAATCTAAAATAGTGGTCAGCAGAATTGCGGCTCATCATAACAACACCTTGATGGTCTAAAATGCTAACCCTGTCTTTTCTAAATTCTATGGCGGAGACTCCTTCTATCTTAAAAAACTTCTGAAATACAAACTCAACATTGTGTTTTTTACTAATTTCAGCGTAAGGGCTTTTTTCAAATTCAAGCGGAGCTGGCTGAGAAACTAAAATCTTACTAATTTTTCCCATTTCAAAATGTTATTTTATGATATTTAATATAGTTTTTGCTATTAGCAAGTAAGGCAAAACTTCAACGGTGCAAAGGTACGCAAAAATTTTAAAATAATGATGTGCGCGCCCCCAAATTTGAAATCCTTTTAATAGCTTGTAAACCACTAATAATATTATGAATATCAGCCCAGCATATAAAAAAAGAGCCATTTGAGTATATTGAAAAGCAAATAATAATGGAATTAGGACTACCGAACCAACTCCTAAAAGTAGAAATCCCTCTACTTTATATAAAGAAGTCTCCTCTGAAGTATCGAATATATATGCTAATAAATTTAATATTTGATTTTTTATCAAAATAAAAGTAGAATATGCAATTGAAATAAAAATAAAGATTTTTGGCGGTGGATAACTAACGTCTATACCTAAACTAAAATAGCGTAAACTTTGAAATATTATCAAAGTCACAGTTATAATCTCGATCAAATAAATTGGATATTTGATGTTCTCTTTTAAAACGTTTCCATCTCTTTCCAGCTGGTTCATCCCTCTTTTGGAAAAGGGGGCTTTTAGAGCCTGAAGAGAGCGTTGATAAAAGTTTTTTGAGATATAGATGAATAAAACTAAAACAATCAAAAAGGGAATAAGCAACCAATCATCACTTCTTTTGTCGATTAAGATTTTTGAATTGTGGGATGGAACTAAGAGATGATTTTGAAAAACAGAAGGCACTAAAGATGTATCTTTTTGATTATCAAATAAATCTTCTCTGTAAAATGAAATAATATTTTCGGGTTTTGTTTTTAGTTCAGTAGAGTCGTAAAATGTACTGCGTGAAACTTCCTGATATGGAATGCCATAAAAAGATGTTTGTATAGTAGTGTCAATCTCGACTTGCATGTTTTGGATATTTTAGCAAAATTATTAAAAAAATGCGACTCTTCGTTTGCTTTGTGGTTTATTAATCATTTTTCGGAATATATTATTCAAAAATGACAAAATTGATTAATTTAGCTTTTTGATTTATCAAAATTAAGTCCTTAATTTTTTAGTTCTGCATGATTTTTTAAATTTTAAAAAACAGCTATGGATGAATATTTAATTTACGTTGGAGGTTCATTTATCCGAACAGAAAACCGATTGGATGTGTCTTGTTCATTCGATAATTCAGTATTTGCATATACCTATTTAGCAGGGAAGGAAGATGTTGAGCATTCGATTTTGATGGCTCAAAAAGCATCGGAAGAGTTAAAAAAGATGCCTTCTTACCGGCTTGAACAAGTTTTAAACGAAATTGCTCAAACGTTGAAAGCCGATCGTCGTCGATTGGCCGAAGTTCTTGCTTTGGAAGCTTGCAAACCCATTGTTTATGCCCTGTCGGAAATAGATCGAGCGATTCAAGCATTCAGAGTGGCAGCCCAAGAAGCTCTTCGTCCGCCCAATGAATACATGACTTTAGATTGGACGCTTGCTGGCGAAAACAAAGAAGCTTGGATTAAATATTTTCCAATCGGACTAATATCTGGAGTCTCTCCTTTTAATTTTCCAATGAATTTAGCGGCTCACAAAATCGCACCTGCCATTGCGGCTCGCTGTCCTATTGTTTTAAAACCTGCCAGTTCAACTCCTTTATCAACGCTGGAATTAGCCAAAATCCTCGATCAAACGGATTTGCCAAAAGGGGCTGTTTCTATATTGCCGTCTTCTCGTGAAGTGGGAAATTTGTTGGTTACCGACGAGCGTTTTAAAATGCTCTCATTCACGGGTTCGCCAGAGGTGGGTTGGAGAATGAAAAATGATGCTGGTAAAAAGAAAGTAGTCTTGGAATTGGGTGGAAATGCTGCTGCCATCATTACACCTTCAGCAAAAATAAAAGATGCACTTAAAAAATGCCTGATTGGTGCTTTTTCCAATGCGGGTCAAGTGTGTATTCATACACAGCGGATTTATGTTCACCAAACCATTTTTAATGAATTTATAAATGCTTTTGTGGCCGAAACTAAAAAGCTAAAAATAGGGCATCCTCTCGAAGCGGAGACCGATATTTCGGCAGTTATTGATGAAAAAAACGCAATTCGGGTTGAAAAATGGATTTTGGAAGCTCAAAAACAAGGTGCCCGAATTCTGTGTGGCGGGAAACGGCACGGAAATATCCTCGAACCCACAGTGCTAACGGGTACGAACAATACGATGAAAGTAAACGGACAAGAGGTTTTTGGACCCACCGTTGTGATTGAGGCATACCAAACATTTAATGATGCTATTTATATGGTCAATGATACTTCTTATGGTCTGCAAGCTGGTGTTTTTACAAATCATTTGGATGAAATCAATAAAGCTTTCGAGATGCTTGAATGTGGTGGTGTTATGATCAATGAAACGCCTTCCTACAGAGTTGACCATATGCCGTATGGTGGCATAAAGGATTCTGGACATGGAAGAGAAGGAATTAAATATGCCATTTATGATATGTTGGAGCCTAAAATATTGGTAAAACCAAAATAGTATTTTGGATATTAATACAAATCTTATCAAATATTAAAAAAGCCCTGAATTTCAGGGCTTTTTTAATAGTATAACCAAAGACTACGAATGATGCTCTTTGAATTTTTTTAAGCGATATTCTAAATCGGGGAATTGGCTTTCGTGAACCAAAGATACACAAGCTCTGAGTCCTTCGGAACGTTTGCTACCTGTGATGCCCAATGAAATTGCGCTGATTCCATAATACAAAAACTCTTCAAGCAACTCTTCGCCTGAAAATCCAGGATATGAAATGGTAAAATAAAAGCCATCGGCAATAGGTTGGTCAATGTCTTTGTCATAAACGATTTTAAAGCCATTATCTACAAACATTTTTTTCATAATAACTGCTTTATCGCCGTATACTTTAACATCATCAAGATAATTGTATGTTCCGTCGTTGCACGCTTTCAAAATTGCTGCCAAAGCATATTGAGCCGAATGAGAAGTACCCGAGCTCAAACAATAAATTGATCCATAAACGATGGCTCTGCCAAAGATAGGAGTGCCAAAAAATGGAATCAATCCCTCATATTTTGTACTGAATAATGTGTCGGAAAGAATCATCATTCCAATGCGCTCTCCAGCGTAACTAAAGGCTTTTGAACTAGAGATAAACAAAATATATTTATCGGTGTATTTTGCAACGCTCGGTTGAAAGGGTGCAATTCCGGGTTTGGAAATATCCTGACGGAAATCCATTCCAAAATAAGCCAAATCTTCAATCACAACAACGTCATATTTATTTGCCAATTCGCCAATAATTTTCAATTCTTGTTCGGTAAAACAGATCCATGTTGGATTGTTTGGATTCGAATATATCATCGAATGGATGTTACCCTTTGATAAAATAGATTCTAGTTTCTCTCTTAGTTTATCCCCTCTGTATTCATATACGTCAAAACTTTCTAATTTCAATCCCAGTACTTTGTGTTGTTGTTTTTGAACAGGGAATCCGGGATCAATAAACAAGGTAGTGTCTTTTTGGGGATTTGCCTTTGACATGGTCATAAAAGTGGCAAAACCTCCCATCATAGAGCCAACTGTGGGAAGGCAACTAGCGGGACTTACGTCGATGTCTAAAAAGTTTTTGCAAAAAAGAGATGCTTGTTCTTTTAGTTCAGGAAGACCGTCAATATCTGGATAAATGGCAGCAACATTGTTTTTTAAAGCTGCAATTTGAGCATCTACGCCAATTTGAGCTGCTGGAAGTCCAGGAATTCCCATTTCCATGCGGATGAATTTAGTATCTGTAGCATTTTCAATGTCGGTGATCAAACGTTTTACTTCACGTATTGACGCTTTTCCAACACTTGTAATTTGGCTCTCGCCAATGATTCTTTTTACGGTTTCGTAATTAATGGGTGTTTCTTTCATATCTATTTGTTTCTTTAAATTTCGTTATTTACTTTTAAGTGATGCAATGGCTAAAATTACCCCCAAAGCGATGCCCAATAGAGCGGCAAATAAAACGCGGTAATTTTCGGGTAACATAAAAGTGATGGTGTGCATTGGAATCCAGAAAAATGGAATGCTTTTTTTGAAAACAAATCCCCATTGAACTTTCCAATTAAGTGTTGACATGTGATGACCGAAAGCAATCGGTGTATACAGTGTTTTTAATGTGCCATTATTGGCATTGATGTGCATGTCGGTGATTTTGTGCAAGGTCATCATAAATGGAGCATAAACGGTGTTTAGGAAAAAACTGATGCAAAAAGCAACTCCAAGCTTCCCTAGCGAAAATCTGGCAGAAGAAAACATGGCACTCGCTTCTGAATATCCAGCTTTGGTTAAAAAATAAATAGTACCACCCGTAAAAACATCGAAAGAGATTTTTATGGTTATTCCCAATAAACCCCAAATGACAGCTCTGGGAATAAGCCCAAATCCTTTATTCATGTAATTTCCCGTTTTAATTCTGGATCCAATCGATTCTCCAAATGTTGCCAAAATGGCAAATTTCATGAAACTCATGATAAATGCATGATTTATAGTAAAATCATTATACCATTGGTAAACACTCTCAAAGAGAAAAAAAGGTAGGAAAAAAACAATAGTTCCCAATAGTACGAGTAAATCTTTAGTTTTCATAAAATCTTATTTTATCTTAGTTTCGGTACAAATGTATAAGAATTTTTACAAACAATATAGCTTTTGTGAAAAAAGTTAAGTGAATTTAAAATTTTTCGTTTCTTAACTTCTTTCATTACTTTTGCTTGTGTTTTGATTATTAATATATTGGATTATGATTTTTGTTAGCGGAGCAACAGGTTTGGTAGGTTCACATCTCTTATTTGAATTGTGTCAAACGAAGACTAAAATACGTGCGTCCTATCGAAATAAGAGCAGGGTGGAAAATGTGAAACATATTTTTCGATATTATTCTAAAGATGCGGATGCACTTTTTGAAAAGATAGAGTGGATCCCTTTGAATTTGTTACAGCTCGATGAGGTTAAAAATGCCATAAAAGGCTGTACGCAAATTTACCATTGTGCCGCCATTGTTTCGTTCAATCCAGCCAAAAAAGAGGAGACAATACGATTGAATGAAGAGATGACAAAAAACATGATTGAAGCTGCTTTGTTTTATTCTATTTTCGATTTTTGTCACATCAGCTCCATTGCTACTTTGGGAAGAGTGTCCAATAATGGCTACATCGACGAGACCTCAAAATACGACAATTCGGAATCTCATTCTGCTTATTCAATTGGAAAATACAAAGCCGAATTATTGGTTTTAGAAGCTCGAAGTAGAGGTTTAAACCCTTTGATTGTGAAACCCTCGGTTATAATTGGTCCGGGTTGGTGGAAAGAGGGAAGTGGAAAGTTTTATAGTGTTATCAATAACGGTCTGCCTTTTTACACCAATGGTCGAACTGGTTTTGTGGATGTGAGGGATGTTGCAAAAGCGATGGTAATGCTTATGGATAGCGATATTCGGAATGCAGATTTTGTAATCTCTGCACAAAATATGTCCTATTATGATTTGTTTTCGAAAATAGCTTTGTCCATCCATAAAAAACCACCCAAAATTAAAATTACAGCATTTGTCAGCAAGATTGTTTGGCCTTTTGCCGAGTTTTTTGCAACCATTACCCGAAAAGAACCTGTGATGAATCGCTATACAGCCCAATCATCGCAAAGTAAAAAAGAATTTTCGGGAGAAAAATTGACAAAAACAATCGATTTTAAATACCGAAATATGGATTTTTCCATTTCTGAATTTGGAAGCTTTTTTTTGAATGACCATTTATAAAAACAAATATCTTTTAGCTTAAGTTCTTTTTGGCACAGTTTTAGTAATTTATAGTTCCTGTAACTAAAAACGAGAGCCATGAAAAACATAAGATTAATATTACTAGTTTCCTTTTTAATGGGAGGTTTCCTTTCGGCTCAGTCATTCCGGAAAATTGATAACAAAGCATTTGCAAGAGGAGAAAAACTCAGATACAGAGTTTATTACGATTCGTTTTTAACAGGGAAAGTCACTGCAGGAGAAGCAACTGTTGAAGTAAAAAAGGATGCCAAAATAATTGGAGGCCGTCAAGCATATCATATTGAAGCACTTGGTTGGTCGAAAGGAGCATTTAATTTCTTTTTTAAAGTCAACAACCGCTACGAATCATTTGTTGATGAACAGGCTTTAATTCCGTGGTTGTTTATCCGAAGAACGCGAGAAGGTGGATATGATGTAAACGATGATGTGACATTCGACCACTATAAAGGACTTGCTATTAGTCGCCAAAAAACAAATGCCATTCCCGAAAATGCACAAGACATACTCTCATCCTATTATTGGGCAAGAAATATTGATATTTCAAATTCAAAACCAGGAGATGAGTTTAAGTTTAATTTCTTTTTAGATGATTCTACATATAATTCTAAAATTGTTTATTTGGGCAAAGAAAATATTAAAATTTCAAAAGGAAAATACAAAGCTCTAAAAATTAAGCCCATGGTAGCTACTGGAAATATTTTCAAAGAAGAATTTCCAATGGAAATTTGGGTCAGCGACGACGAAAACCGAATTCTTTTAAAAGGACGTTCTGGCATTCGGGTGGGTAGTGTTAATGTGGAATTAATAGAATATTCGGGACTTAAAAACCGAAATATGGCAAAACTAGAGTGAGGATGTGGAAAAAGCTGCCAAAAAACAGAGAGTAGAATCTCTGTTTTTTTTGGAATTTTCAAACGATTCAAGAACAATACAATCTCCTATAAACTCATAATACAATTATTCGATTGTGAAAAGTTGAGAATAAATCCCATAACATATTTATTTATCTAACTTTAAGATTATATGTTATCTGTTTTTATTAATTTTGCAAAAAATAAAAAAAACATGAAAAAAACATTACTTATTATTGCCCTTATTGCTTTTTCACTTGGAATGTTTGCTCAGTCAGCCATTTCTGGTAGCGAAAGCCTCATTTCCTCGAAAAGCAATTTACGTGCAGAACCTTTCGTAACTGTTACTATCGATGCTATTACAACAACGTCCATCACGGCCTCATTTGTGCGAAACGCCGAATGTGCCTCTTATGTTATTATCCTTGGTGATATCGTTAATATGATGCCCAATCCAGAAAATTATATTGGTATGTTTGGTATTCCTTGTTATAGCGACACTACGTACATATGGAGTGCATTGGATCCAAATACGGAATATGCTATTTTTCTGATGCCAAAAAACGCATTAGGCGAAACTTTTCCTCTGCAAGCAGATACATGTAAAACTTTAAATATAGGCGGAACAGGTCTGTCGGAATTAACAGTAAGTGTTTCAGATATTACTGCAACAGAAGCTCGGACTATTATTATACCAAATGCTGAGACATCCTCTTATCGATATGGCCTTATGACGGTATCATATTATAATGAAATTGGTGCAGATTCAGCAGTAAATCATTTTAAAGCAGATCCATATATTTTTTATCAAACGAATAATTGGGTTTGGTCAAGCTTATCTCCAGCCACCGATTATAACGTAATAGCAATTGGGCAAAACATCAATGATGAGTGGGGAACAGCATACGTTGTCCCTTTTACAACACTTCTCGAAACAGGCATTTCCGAAACAGAAAATCAATCAACGAATGCTTTTGTTTTTCCAAATCCAAACAATGGTAAATTCAACATTAACCCGTGCTCTTCTGAAGTTTCAGAATTGGAAATTTTCGATTTAAATGGAAGAATTGTTTATAAACAAAACATCAATACTATTTCCCAACAGATAAATGTAGAACATTTGGACAATGGATATTATTTTGTTCAGCTTACCTCAAGTTCAGGTGTTCGAAGCAACGTGCAAAAAATCGTAATCTTAAAATAGATTTCAATTTATATCTAAAAAAGTATAGGATTTAAAGAACAACTGCGTTTCGTTAAGGCACTATTATGGATGAATCTCCATAACTCAAAAAACGGTAATCGTTATTCAATGCGTGCTCGTAAACACTTTTCCAGTTATTTCCAACAAAAGAGGCCAGCAGTAGCAACAATGTGCTTCCGGGTTGATGAAAATTGGTGATTAAGCCATTTACCACGCGGTGTTTGTAGCCTGGAATCATCATCATTGAGGTATTTGCAAGGATCTCTTCATTTGTTTTATGAAGATGGTTTTCCAGCCAAAACTCCAAAGCATTTTCCAAAGTAAAGCCTTCGCCTTTAAGGGAATATGCATCCCATTGTGCTAAGGAAAAATCATTGGATGTTTTGTTTTTATAATTTTTCAATGCCAGCCAATAGATGCTTTCCAATGAGCGTGCAGAGGTTGTTCCCACAGCAAAAAGGCTTCGTGATTTGTTGTTTAAAATGTTTTCCAAAAGTGCTTTACGAATAATAAAGGGTTCCGAATGCATTAAATGTTCGTTTGCTGTTTTGCACGTAACTGGTTTGAAAGTGCCAGCACCCACGTGAAGCGTGATGAAGTCTTGCAGAATGCCCTTTTCGTGAAGAGACTGCAACACTTCGGGCGTGTAGTGCAATCCGGCTGTTGGAGCAGCAACTGAGCCTTTGTTTTGGGCATACACGGTTTGATAGCGTTCGGTGTCGCTTTCAATATTGTCACGTTTAATATACGGAGGCAGTGGAATTTTACCAGCATAATGCAAAACGGTTGAAAAGTCATAATTTTCGGGAGTCCATTCAAAACGAACATTCACTTTTTCATCCTCGCGAGATTCTAAAAAAGCAGATAAGATAATGTTTTCTTTTTCGGCCGAAATGTTCATTTTAATAGGCGTTTTCCAGCGTTTCAGATTGCCTACAATACACTTCCAATGGGCTGATTTTTGTCGACTCATTGCTTTTTGATGCTCGCCCATATCATCAAGGGGTTCCAAACAAAAAATTTCGATTCGGGTGCCACTCTCTTTGTAAAAAACCAAGCGGGCTGGAATTACTTTAGTATTATTGAAAATCAAAAAACTATCCGATGGGAGAATTTCAGAAATTTCGGAAAAATAATGATCCGAAATTTGACCATTTTTATATACTAAAAGTTTTGACGAAGCTCTTTCTGAAGTCGGGAAAAAAGCGATTTTCTCTTCTGGAAGATGGTAATGATAATCCTCCATTTTAATAACTGGCATAGAAAAATCCATATTATTAAGGAATGTAAATTTCCAAAACGCGAGATGGCATCATGGGGTCAAAGCTGATCTCTTCGATGCAAGCAGGAATCAGAATGGTTTCACCACTTTTCACAATCTCTGAACCTCCTTCGTAATTTACTGCGAAAGCGCCTTCAATCACCATATATAAAACAAAAGAGTCAATTCCTACAAAGACTTTTTCGACATATTTGTCAAATAAAAGAATGTTGCACGAAAAATAAGGACAACTTGCGATGTTTGAAGATTGGTTTGGTGCTACAGTATATTTTAGCAAAGGATCTTTTACTTTCGAAAAATCGATGGCATCCAATGCCTCTTCGGTGTGAAGTTCTCTAGGATTTCCCTCGTCATCAACTCGATTCCAATCAAAAATACGATATGTAATGTCCGACGTTTGTTGAATTTCGGCCAATAATATTCCCTTTCCGATAGCATGAACTCTGCCAGCCGGAATAAAAGCACTATCGCCAGCTTCGACCGGAACATTTTCCAGAATATCCGTTAATTTGTTTTCATTCAAAAGTGACAAATACTCTTCTTTGCTCACCTTTTTGTTAAATCCATTAATAAGGTAGGAGTCCTTTTCGGCATCAAGAACATACCACATTTCTGTTTTTCCGTAGCTTTGGTGACGTTTTTGAGCCAATTTGTCATCAGGGTGAACTTGAATGGATAAAAAATCGTCGGCATCAATGAGTTTTAGCAACAATGGAAATTCATTGCCGTAATGCAGAAATACCTTATTGCCCAGTAGTTCGTCCATGTATATTTCGGCCAATTCATTTAGGTTATTGCCTTTCAAAAAGCCATTTGAAACTACGCTTTCTCTGCCTTCTACACCGGATACTTCCCACGATTCTCCACACTTCTCAAAATCGATGTCCGTGCGTTTAAAATGATTTTTAATTCGATTGCCACCCCATATTTTTTCCAAATATTGAGGTTCAAATTTTAAAGGATAAAGTTTCATAATTTTATAAAATATTGCCGAGTTGTTCTTTAATTTGTTCTAATTCGTCTTTCATTTTTACCACCAATTGTTGAATTTCAAAATCGTTGGCTTTTGAGCCGAGCGTGTTTATTTCACGACCTATTTCCTGAGTCATAAAACCCAGTTTTTTCCCGTTCGATTTGGATTCGTTTATGCTTTCTACAAAAAAATCGAGATGTTTTTTTAAGCGAACTTTCTCTTCTGTAATATCAAGTTTTTCAAGATAGAAAATAATCTCTTGTTCAAAACGATTTTTATCAATTTGAGCGTCCGAAAGAAATTTCTCTACATGTTTAGAAAGGCGGTCGCGAACCGATTTTATGCGTTGTTCTTCAAAAGGTGTAACTTGAGTTAGAAGATTGCCAATTTGTGTAATGTTTTCCATCAATTTGTCTTTTAATACATCTCCTTCTGTTTGGCGAAATTCATTTACCTGAGAACAAGCCAAAAACAAGTTTTTTTCAAACATTTTCCAATCCTCTTCGTCCATCGCATTTTGCTCTTTCGAAAAAATATCGGGCATTCTTAATACCAAACTAAAAATATCTGTTTCTGTGGAGTTTTTAAGTGAATCGGACATGGATTTCAATTCATAATAATAGCTTTCGAACAATGTTTTATTGATGTTCAAGGTGTTTGCTAAACTCGATTCTTGGGTAATGTAAAGTTCTATTTTTCCACGTTCCAATTGGGAGGACAAAATGTTTCGAATTTCAGTTTCTCGCTCCCGAATGAAAGCAGGAGTTTTTAAGGTCAAATCGAAGATCTTACTGTTTAGTGTTCTTAGTTCTATACTAATTATTTTGTCGTTATATTGGTAGGTTTGGCGACCGAAACCTGTCATTGATTTTATCATATCATTTTTTTGCAAAAATACATAAATCAAACGAACCCTGCCCAACAAATAAAAAACCCAAACTTTTTTTGTTTTAAACAAAAAAAGTTTGGGGTAAATTCTTAAATAAAATGTATTATGGATTTACTTTAAATAATTCAACTTCAAATATCAAAGTAGAACCTCCTGGGATTTGAGGACCTGCTGCACGGTCGCCATATCCTAATTCAGAGGGAATATAGAAAATGAACTTTTCTCCTGTTTTCATTAACTGTAAACCTTCGGTCCATCCTCTGATTACTTGGTTTAAACCAAAAGTTATGGTTTCTCCGCGTTGAACTGAAGAATCAAATACGGTTCCATCAATTAAGGTTCCGTGATAATGAACATTTACTTGATCGCTGGCTTTTGGTGAAACACCTTCTGTTGTTGTTTTTACTATTTTGTACTGTAAACCGCTCGCTGTTGTTTTAACATCGGGATTTTTTTTGTTTTCTTCCAAAAACTTACGTCCTGCTTCTTTTGTCATGTTTAATTGTTGATTTGCTTTTTTCTGTTGTTGTTGTTGAAACATAGCCATTACTTTTTCCTTTGTTTCTTCATCCAATTTGCTTGAATTGTTTAATGCATCTACCATTCCTTCCATAAATAAATCAGAATTCAAATGAATATCGTTGGTACGATAATAATTTCCAATTTCATTTCCTAGAAAGTAGCTAATGCTGTCAAGTTCATTTTTCATACTCATTTTTTTTGTCTCCTTTTTTTGTGCAAAAGTCATGTTTGTTATTAAAACGATGGCTAATATGCTTAACATTATTTTTCTCATACTCTTTTTTTAGCAAATTTACATTTTTATAATTTACGAACAAAATTTGATTCTTTTTTTTAGAGAAATAATTTCAATTTGTTTTTTGAATGAAGGAATAACTTGTCCTATTCAATAAAAAAGAAAAAGGGAGGATCGGAGGAGATATTAACTATCCTCCAGTATTAGCTGATTAATCTGTTCCAATGTCATCGGTTCTGGTTTCTGAACAGTAAGATTCGGCAAAAACTCCATAAACAATTTATTATTTGCCATATAATTCCTTCTTGTAAACTCTGGTGAAGATGTTGGGATCTCATATTCACCCTCTACAAACGTTTTCTTTTTACTTTTCATTTCTAGCATAAGCTGCTCTATTAATGCAATAATATGACTCTGTTGAGAATGGTTTTTAAGAGTGTAGGGAATATTATTCTCTTTTAAAAAAGATGAAAGCTTGTTTATGCTATAATATTTTTCAAAACTGTTTATTAGAATTCCTATGTGATGAGCCAAAAATCCATTTGCATAAATACCTGCCGCATATTCTGATTCTGATTTTAATTGTTCATAAATTGAGTAATGAATGCTTTTCCATGGGGTTGGAGTGAGAAATATTTTCTCAGAGCAGAGAATATTAATAGGGATTCTTTCAACTATATTTTTTACAACTGACTGTAGAGATTTGCTGAATTTATAGGTAGAAATTTCGCTAAAAAAAATCAAGGGTGCAGACTTGTCTGTTTTGTGAGCGTAATGTCTTGCCTTTACCTCCTGATTTTCATATTTATAGCGTTTTTCTTCTTGGTATCCTGCTTCAATAAAAGGAACAGCCAAAGCATCAATACTTATGGTTGGAAAATCAAAAGTTCTAAAAGAGATATGATCAACTATAATGTTTTCATCATGTTTTTCCAATAAATTCAATACAGTCTTGAAAGATGGATTCTCTTTCTCATATAAGACTCTAATCTTGTTAATTAAATCGAGATGTATCATAAATGTAGATTTAATTTTAGAATAAAAATGAAATTTTCGTTTTTATTGTAAATCATCTTGTCAAAACGAAATAAGTGATTAGTTATAAGTTGTAAAATTAAGAAAAAGTTTTAATATATTCAAAATGTTCTTTTGCAAATATACAATCTTTTTCTATTGTTCAAGAGTTTTTAATGTTTGTTATTTTAAATTAATTGTTAAATACTTCAATATTAACTCTCTATAATGATGACAATTCGCTTTAAATGTATGAATTTGAAGATATATTATTACTTTTACCCAATAACATGATATAATTTTGCTTCGTTATAAACTAAATTAAAAAAACGAAAACATGAAATTTAAATTAAGATACTTGTATTTGTTTATGTTTGTCATGGTCATAGGCGTGACAAATGCACAAAACAAAGAAGTCAAAAATGTTATTTTGATGATTCCTGACGGAACCAGTACGGGTGTTTTAAGCATCAGTCGTTGGTATCAACAAGCCAATCTTTTAGCGGTTGATCCATATATATGCGGTTTGGTCAAAACCCATTCATCCGACGCTCCCATTGGTGACTCGGCTCCTACAGGAAGCACTTATGCAACAGGGCATCTATCCAAAACGCAATTTATTGCAACCTATCCAGATTATTCTGTTCACAATTTAGAGCCCATGGATAAATTTGAAGCTTTTCAGCCTCTTTTTACCATTTTGGAAGCATCCAAGCTTCAAAAAAAAGCAACTGGATTGGTTGCCACTTCCTACTTTCCACATGCTACTCCGGCCGCTTTTGCGGCACATCATCCATCGCGTAGCGAGTATGAAATTCTGTCCAAACAAATGGTTTTTAATAATGTAGATGTTGTTATTGCAGGCGGAAGTTACTTTTTAAATCAGAGAAAAGACAAAATTGATTTGACAAAGGTTCTTATGGCAAATAATATTTCGTATACCGAAAACCTCAACGAATTTAGAGCTTTTAAAGGCTTGAAAATGTGGGCTCTGTTTTCCGAATGGTCTATGGCAAACGATATCGATAGAGATGTCGATAAAGAACCTTCTTTGGCAGAAATGACCGAAAAAGCCATCGAAATTTTATCACAAAATAAAAATGGATTTTTTCTGATGGTCGAAGGAAGCAAGGTTGACTGGTCGGCTCACGACAACGATCCAATTGGCGTTATTACAGAATATTTGGCATTTGACAAAGCGGTGGCAAAAGCCATTGATTTTGCTAAAAAAGACGGTTCTACCGCCGTCGTCGTCCTTCCCGATCATGGCAATGGTGGGATATCGTTGGGCAACAGTCAAACCAACAAAGGCTACGACAAAAAAACGTATAGCGAACTATTTGACAATCTTCGGAAAGCCACAAAAACTGCAGAACATTTTGGAACGAAGTATAAAACATGTCCAACTGAAGAACAAATAAAAGAATATTTTTCTGAAAATTTCGGAATCAATAATCTGATTATCGACGAAATAAATTCAATTTCTGCTTTTTTTCAATACGAAAAGTTGGCAAAAAAGGGGAAAAACAAGAAAAATCCCACAGAAATAAATAAAATAATTGCCAATATTATAAACAACCGAAATCCTATTGGTTGGACTACAACTGGGCATACGGGCGAAGATGTTTTTCTAGCCATTTATCATCCACATCAATATCGACCCACAGGATTGGTTCAAAATACGGACATTAATCGATATATGTGCGAAATAATGAATACTCCCTCTTTGGATTCTCTCACTTCATTATATTATGCTCCAGCAACAAAAGTTTTCGAGAAATACATCGTCAGTATAGATAGTTCGAATGTTTATGAACCGTTTATGATGATACAAAGTGAAAAAGCAGAGTTAAGAATTCCGGCCAATAAAAACGAAGTATGGTTTACCTTAAAGCCAAACAAAAACCGTCAAATAATTCCTTTGCAAACGCTCGTCATTTATAACGGGCATGACTTTTATATACCTCTTTATTTAGAAGAATTACTTCGATGATCCTTTTGCAAAATCTGACAATCGGGTAGAAATAGTAATATAATTTGGGCTGGCTGCCGGATGAAAAGTGCTTCGGGCATAGCTAAATTGAAATTTCGAAATCCGAAGTCCAAAGCCCCACGAAAAACCACTAAGCCCGGTGCGGGTTGGCAAACTCATCTCTTGGCGTTTTTGATAATTGTATGATGCTCTCAAAGCAAAGGCTTTAAAGGGCTGGAATTCAATACCAAAAATCAAATGGCGAAATGTTTTGTCGAAAAATTTTCCAGCTTTTGATTTTTCAATTATTTCTCCTGTAACAGCATCACGCTGTATTTTAGGATCATTGGGGTCCGAAAAATTTAAATTCCAACTTTCAAGATGTTGCCACACAACACTATATGTAAATGGAGCATGTTTTAATTTTTGCGACAATGCCAAATGAATTCCAAAAGGAAGTGGCTCTCTTACATCTGTATAGGATTTTATTTGTCGACCTGCATTTTGAGCAATTGCAGTTGCCGAAATTCGTTTCTCGGGATTGTAGTATCCAAGAGCAATATCGGCAGCCAAACCGAAAGATTCATAATCGGCGTAAGAGGATCCGATGAATTTTAAATTTGCACCCAACGAAAAAGCAGAATCTAATTTTCGACCCCATCCAATTTGTGCCATATAATCTTGTGCCGTAAAATCACCGTAAGATAATCCTGTTGCATCGGTTTCGGTAAATTTTCCATATCCAATATATTGAAGGGAAGCACTAAAATCACCTGCTTTTCTAAATGAATGTGCATAGGCTCCCGAAAATGAACTTATATCCGAAGGATAATCGATAAAGCTCAACATTAGTTGGTTGTGGATTTCATCTGAAAGAAGAGATGGGTTTTGAATAGCCAACTGAACATCGTGGTCGTTTTTGTTGTATAATAAGCCTCCCATAGCTGCTTGGCGAGCAGAAGATGGATTTAATAAAAAGGCATACGTATATTTTCCGCCACTTTGTGCAAATCCATTGCAGAAAAATAAACTGAAGAGAAAAAACAGGAAAAATATTCGTATATTTGTAGAAGTATTCATTTAATAAACTTAATCACGATAAAAACTTTTGGCAAAAATAATACTAAATAACGAAAGTCTCCTTCAATTATTGCAATGAGATAATTTCAGTTGTTAAGAAAATAGGATTTCGAGCATTAAAAAGTGAAAAAAAGACTAAAAAACATCAAAATCGATAATATTTTTCGATTTTTATTTTTTGTTTGAAAAAACCTTATATCTTTGCAAACCTTAAAGTTATGAATAAAAATTAATCAGTAATAAAATTTATATAATTATGACAAAAGCAGAATTAGTTGCCGAAATTTCGAACAAAACAGGAATAGAGAAAGTAGCTGTACAAACAACTATTGAGGCTTTTATGACCTCTATCAAAAATTCTTTAGCACGTAATGAGCCAGTTTATCTCAGAGGCTTTGGAAGTTTTACTATAAAAAGAAGAGCTGAAAAAACAGGACGTAATATTTCCAAAAATACTACAATAATCATTCCAGCTCATAACATTCCCGCATTCAAACCTGCCAAAAGTTTTGTAAATGGTATAAAAAACAAAGTAAAATAGTCTATAACATCAATTAAAATTATCTATCATGCCTAGCGGAAAGAAAAGAAAAAGACATAAAATGTCGACGCATAAACGCAAAAAACGTTTGAGAAAAAATCGTCATAAAAACAAATAATTAAACCGTTATTGTTTATCAAATTATACATAGTGTCGATTTTGTCACTATGTATATTTGTTTTATACTGTAGTCTTTGCACTATTTTGTTAACAATGAATTATCTGAACGCACTAGAAGCCAAATAGTAAAAACCTATTGTCGATATTGAGGGAAAGAATGAATAAACTATACGAAATAGTTTGAATTTTAAAAATACATTCAAAAATTCAAAATAAGACACCCATGGCAAATACTATTTTCAATTTTGTACTAAAATATTCTAAAGCACCACTTTAAGATGAGTGATATAGTAAACAGAGAACTAATAATAAATTCCGAGAAATCGGAAGTGGAAATTGCATTGCTTGAAGAGAAAGTTCTTGTTGAGCTCAATCAAGACAAATCGAATCCCAATCACATGGTTGGGGATGTTTATTTGGGTAGAGTAAAAAAAATAATGCCCGGATTAAATGCCGCATTTATAGATGTTGGCTATGAAAAAGATGCATTTTTGCATTACCTCGATTTAGGAACAAATGTGCGCACTATAAATACATTTATTAAACGTTGCATTACGGAGCACAATACGGATACTTCTATCGAAAACGTAAAGTTTGAACCAGAAATTGAGAAAAATGATAAAATATCACATGTTCTCACTTCGGGACAGTCTATTTTAGTTCAAATTGCTAAAGAACCTATTTC
>JAQUGA010000159.1:0-3888 GCA_028684405.1 Bacteroidales bacterium
TGCTGCTTTTGCACCACGCGAAACGGGATCGTGAGCGGCAAATAATACAGAATAGGATAATAGAGTAAATAGTAATGTGAAAAATATACGTTTCATATAAACAACCTATTGTGATAAAAAAAAAAACGAACTTCAATATTTTCAACTAAAGTAATACAATAATCCAATATATAATACAGAATAATTATTTTTCATAAAAAAATAGGTCTTTTGGGAGAACAAAACCCCATTCCACATGGCAAATACAAGTTGATGTGATGATTGATGATGTGATGATGTGATGATGTGATGATGGTCGTCGCGGATGGCTTTTGGTGGTCGGGTGGACGGGTGGTCAGGAAGAGTTAAAAGTTTAAAGTTTGTAAAGTGGCCCTGATCCTGAAACTGCAGTAACAAGAGATCCTGAAACAAAAACAGATCCTGATCCTGAAACAAGTTCAGGATGACCGTTCAGGATGACATGGATGACGGTTCAGGGTGACTGGAAACAAGTTCGGGATGACCATGGAAACGAGTTCGGGATGACACACAGGGTCATTCTAAATGAAATAGAGAGAAATGAGGAATCTGCAATAAATAACTAACATTTCCACAACATAATAACACAGAAACAAAAAATTACTTCCTACCCTTGGTCAGAAAAAACAATTTAATCATCAAAAAACACCCACAAACATTTGATTATCAAAACAAAAAAATGCTAACCAAAAAGAGAATCAAAGTTTTATTTGAATAATTCTCAAAAAAAAGATTAAATTTTCAAAAAAAAACTATATTTGTCCTAAAATAAAAATCTTTCATATGACAAACATAGATGACAAAATGAAGCACGAGTTGCCCGAAAACGCATATCGTGAACTAAAAGAGGGCGAAGTTTATGAGCCCATTATGAAACCGAATAAAATTTATCCGGAAGTAAATGCCTGGTCGGTAATCTGGGGAATTGTCATGGCGGCTATTTTTTCGGCAGCAGCGGCTTATCTCGGATTGAAAATCGGACAAGTATTTGAAGCAGCCATTCCCATTGCAATTATTGCCGTTGGAGCTTCAACACTAGCTAAACGAAAAAACCCCTTGGGTGAAAATGTCATTATCCAGTCTATTGGTGCCAGTTCAGGTGTTATTGTTGCAGGAGCCATTTTCACTCTTCCTGCACTTTTTATAATATCAGAAACAACTCCTGGATTAGATCTTCAGGTTGAATTTTATCAAATCTTTTTGGCCTCCCTATTTGGTGGATTTCTAGGTATTTTGTTTTTAATTCCATTTCGAAAATATTTTGTTTCCGACATGCATGGAAAATATCCATTTCCGGAAGCCACTGCAACTACCGAAATATTAGTTTCTGGTGCCAAAGGTGGCAATCAAGCAAAATTATTGCTTATTAGTGGACTCATTGGCGGTGTTTACGACTTTGTTGTAGCCACTTTTGGAGCATGGGCGGAAGTATTTTCTTCGAGAGTCCTCCCCTATGGTGAAAAAATAGCTAACGAATTCAAATTGGTTTTCAAACTCAACATTGGTGCTGCTGTCATGGGAATGGGCTACATTATTGGTCTGAAATACGCACTCATCATTGCTTGTGGATCTTTCTTTGCTTGGTGGGTTATTGTTCCTCTTTTCTCGCAATTTGCAATGGTTGATGGCGATACAATTACTTTACTCAGCAGTATGTCTGCGGAAGAAATTTTCAACACTTATGCTCGATATATCGGTATTGGCGCCATTGCTATGGCTGGTTTAATTGGCGTAGCAAAATCTTCAAAAATTATCAAAACAGCGATGGGATTAGCAGTGAGCGAAACTTTTTCTAAAAGTACCAGAAGCGAAAACCAAAAAAGAACAGAGCGTGATATTCCAATGAAAATTATTCTTTTTGGACTTATCGTTACTACTTTATTAATATTCCTGTTTTTCTGGCTTGGCGTGGTCGACAACCTTCTTATTGCTCTCGTTGGCGTTGCCATTGTTATGTTTTTTGCTTTTTTATTCACAACCGTGGCGGCCAATGCCATTGCCATCGTCGGAACCAACCCGGTTTCGGGAATGACCATGATGACTTTAATACTCTCGTCATTTGTTTTGGCAGCAGTCGGACTTAGTGGTCCATCTGGAATGGTTGCAGCCCTTATTATTGGTGGCGTTGTTTGTACAGCATTAGCGATGGCGGGTGGTTTTATCACTGATTTGAAAATTGGATATTGGATTGGAACATCTCCATACAAACAAGAGACATGGAAGTTTTTAGGAACTTTTGTTTCTGCCATAACCGTGGGTGGTGTCATTTTAATTTTAAGTAAAACTTACGGATATACGGGTGAAGGATCTATGGTTGCACCACAAGCAAATGCGATGGCGTCGATTATTAAACCACTAATGTCTGGCGAAAGTACTCCATGGATGTTGTATATTGGAGGCGCATTTTTAGCATTAATTCTTGACAAACTTAAAGTTCCTGCATTGGCATTTGCTTTGGGAATGTTTATTCCGATTCAATTAAACACACCTCTATTGGTTGGTGGCGCTATTGCATGGTATGTTGCCAGTCGTTCGAAAGACGAAAAAGTAAACAATGCCCGTCGCGACAGAGGAACCCTTGTAGCATCTGGACTGATTGCTGGTGGAGCCATTATGGGTGTAGTAAGTGCTATTTTAAGATTTGCAAACATTGATATGTTCATGACAGCGTGGTCGAAAACAGCTGCTGCTGAATACCTCGGATTAGGCATGTTTGTTTTGCTGTGCGCATATCTCATTTGGGATGCCAAACAAGCAAAAGTGGAACCCGAAAATCAAGAATAAATAATTACCAAACAGACGAGCCTCAGGGCTTTTCTGTTTAAAAACAGAAACTATGAAAGAAGCAATTAAAGAGAGATTTTTAAAATATATTGCCATCGACACACAATCCGATGACAAAAGTGAAACCTATCCTTCCACAAGAAAACAGTTGGAATTTGCCAATTATCTTTCCGGCGAATTAAGAAGCATCGGTCTGAAAGAAGTAAGTGTTGACGAACATGGATATGTGATGGCAACTCTTCCTGCAAACACGGAAGCGAAAGCGCCTGTAATAGGCTTTATTGCTCATATGGACACCAGTCCTGATATGCCAGGGAAAGTTACCAATCCAGTTATTGTTGAAAATTATCAAGGCGGAGATATTGTTTTAAATTCAGATTTAGGTCTAACTCTCGATCCAACAGAATTTCCAGAATTAAACAAATATATTGGCAATACCATCATCGCAACGGATGGAACGACTCTTTTGGGAGCAGATGACAAAGCCGGAATTGTTGAAATTATCGAAGCGATGAAATATCTAATTGCTCATCCAGAAATTAAACATGGAAAAATCAGAGTTGGATTTACTCCTGATGAGGAAATTGGAAAAGGTGTGGATCATTTTTCAGTAGAAAAATTCGGAGCTGATTTTGCATACACTTTGGATGGTGGGGAAATTGGCGAATTGGAATATGAAAACTTCAATGCTGCCGGAGCTAAAATAAATATTCAAGGCAGAAACATCCATCCTGGCTATGCCAAAAGCAAAATGATTAATGCATTAAATATTGCAACGGAGCTTAATCTTCTTCTACCCGAATTTATGAAACCCGAATATACTCAAGATTATGAGGGTTTTTATCACTTAATATATATAAATGGCACGGTTGAAAATGCAACTGTACAATATATTATTCGGGATCACGACAAAAAACTATTTGAAGATAAAAAACAACTCATGTTGAAAACAGTTCAGTTTTTAAACAACAAATACGGATCCGAAATTATCACCATCGAGATGAATGACCAATATTATAATATGCGTGAAATGGTTGAAAAAGAGATGCATATTGTAGAAACGGCCTTTAAAGCCATGGAATTATG
>JAQUGA010000159.1:3988-5981 GCA_028684405.1 Bacteroidales bacterium
AAGAACTGTGGAAAGCCATCTGAATTTGGTGGTATGAGAATGGAGAATCCGTTTTTAGATACGAGTTAGCGGTAAGCGCATAAGCAACATAAACAAGATTTTCGAGCTAAAATAATTAAAAAAGACTTTTATTTTGCTCGTAATTACAAAATAAAGATTACCTTTGCGGTAAATTAATCAAAAACGAACAGAAAGATGCTTCTGCAATTTTCAATTAAAAACTTTAGGACATTTAAGGACAAAGTGACTTTGAGCCTTATTGCTTCTAACTATGACAAAGACACCAGAGAGCACGAAAATATCGTAATCAATGAAAACTTTGGACTGCGACTTCTCAAAAGTGCAGTTATCTACGGTGCAAATGCGAGTGGTAAAAGCAAGTTGTTAGACGCATTTGCATTTATGCGATATTTCGTAATCAATAGTTCAAAGGAAAGCCAAAAAGGTGAGACTATTGAAGTTGAGCCTTTTAAACTAAGCACACAGACAGAAAACGAACCATCTGAATTTGAAATCATTTTCGTTCACAAAAATGTGCTTTATCGTTATGGCTTTGAAGCGACAACTGAAAGAATTGTATCTGAGTGGCTTTATCACAAGCCAAAAACAAAAGAAGTTGAACTCTTTTACAGAGAAGGAAACACCTTCAATACTCACGAACGTAGTTTCACCAAAGGCAATACTGTTGTTAAGGAAGGTCTTGTTCGAGATAATGCGTTATTAATTTCTGTAGCCGCTCAATTCAATGAAAACACTGCAATCAATGTTTTAGATTGGTTTAAAAGATTAAAAACTTTATCAGGGTTAAACGAATCAGGTTACCAAGGCTATACTATGGGTAGAACAGAAGACCCTGAACACAAAATCAAAATTCTAGAATTATTGAAAGCTGCAGATTTAGGAATTCAAGATATCGAATTACAAAAACTTGATATCAATAGTCTTCCGAAAGGGATGCCTAAAGAACTTAAAGATAAAATTATTAAAGAAGTTCGTGAAGAAAAGCAAGAGTATGTTTCTGATGTATTGACCAAGCATAAAAAATATAATGAAAACCTAAAAGCGGTAGGAAACATTAGTTTTTCTTTGGACGATGATGAATCATCAGGGACAAGAAAATTCTTTGCTTTAACGGGGCCTATTCTTGATGTGATTGAAAATGGATATACGTTAGTTGTTGATGAGTTAGACTCTAAACTTCATCCAAATTTGGTTTGTAAAATCGTTTCGCTTTTTAACTCTAAAGAGTTTAATAAGAAGAATGCACAGTTGATTTTCAATACTCACGACACAAACTTATTAAGTTCAGGTCTTTTCAGAAGAGACCAAATTTGGTTCACAAACAAAAATAAATATGGAGAAGCAAAGCTTTATTCCTTAGCTGACTTTAAATCAGATGAAGTAAGAAAAACAGAGCCTTTTGAAGAAAACTATATTAGAGGAAAATATGGTGCAGTTCCATTTCTTGGTTTTTTTGATAACCTAAAATTTTTATTGCCAGAAAATGAAAATGAAGGACAAAAAAGCTGAACAAAAAGCAGCTAAGCAAAAGCACCTTGAACAGTTAAAGGCTCAACGAAGAAAAGAACCGAGCCTAGAAAGACCTGTTGCAGAGTTAACAGAAAAGCCCTCTATTCTTATTGTTTGTGAAGGAGAAAATACCGAACCCTCTTATTTTAATCAATTCAGAATTACTTCAGCAACAGTCAAATCGGTTGGTGAAGGATATAATACAATTTCGTTAGTAAATAGAGCCCTCGTGTTAGACCAACAAGGATACTACGACCAAGTTTGGTGTGTGTTTGACAAAGACGATTTTAACGACAATGATTTCAACTCTGCAATTCAAAAAGCCTTAGCAAACAACTTTGGCGTAGCTTATTCAAATCAATCTTTTGAATATTGGCTGATACTGCACTTTAATGACCATCAAGGCGGTGGAATGCATAGAGATAATTACAATGATATAATCAATGAACACCTTAAACCATTC
>JAQUGA010000160.1 GCA_028684405.1 Bacteroidales bacterium
TTTATAAATGTTAACTTGTTTAGGGGATGTTTGATATTAATAGACAAATACGCATGAGAAATCGTTATTTTAATTTATGTAAAAATCAAACTCAAGAGGTGTTGATTTTTCTATTATGAATCAATCTTCAGCTAATCTTGTTAAATCCAAATTAGTAAAAGTGAAGCTTGTCGTAAGGTGTTTCTCTTTTCGATATGAGGGATATTTCCACCTTTTTTTAATCGCCAAATAGACTAGTTTTTCAAGAAATTAAACAGCACAACTATAGTTGTTATGGCTGAAAAGATTGTTCCATAAGGGAACACGGCAAGACCAAAAGGTTTGGTTCTCATGGGTTCAACATATACAATATCATTCGGCATAAGCATAAAAGCTTCATGCGAAATTACTTTTGATTTTGTAATGTCTAAACTGTATGTTTTATAATCTCCCGATTGCAATTTACGCATTACGGTTATGTTTTTGCGATTTCCATACATGGTTAAATCTCCAGCCATGCCCAATGCATCGATTAAATTGGTTTGTTTTTGATTTGTGAAAAATTGACCGGGACGATTTACTTCTCCCAAAACAGTAATGTTCGTATTTACTAATTTTACAGAAACAATGGCATCGGTAACGAACTTTTTCAAAGTGGTTTCAATGTCATCTTTAAGTTGATCACTGGTTTTATCTCTGCAATTAAATGAACCGATAAGCGGAAGTTCAATGTTCCAATTATCATCCACAAGGTAGCTGATTAAAAAGAGGGAAGAAGGATTTATTGAGGCTGTTTGATTCGTCTCTGAAGGTTTACCCGTAAGCAACATTCTCATCTCTGGATTCGATGTTTTAATATCAATGTAGATATTGTCCCCTTTTTGGAGCAAATAGGGCTGAGAAGCCACTTTTATGGTGTCGTTTTCACTCGATTTTTCGCGTTGTAAGTATTTTAATTTGCTCACAGGTGTGCAGGAAGAAAGAATAATGCTAAGAATTCCGAATATAATTAAGGTAATTGCTATCTTATTATGCTTTGTCATTTTTATTGTCTTTTCAATTAAATATATGTTCTGTCTGAATTTTATGCAAAATTAGTTTTTTTATGTATTAAACAACTTTTTTTTGTCAATTTTTGATGCAACATCAAAATCCAATATTTAATCCGGTCCTAAATATAAAATGATTCCCTTGCTCGAAAGCTGAAGTAAACTTGTTTAAGTAGTATTGAGCAGATTGATTGTCAGCATCTTTTGTTTTGATTATGGATTTAGAAACTCCGATTTCAAGTTTTACCGTATTCAAAATTTGATAATTTACTTCAATGCTTAAATGCTGCTTGTTCCAAATAATATCTCTCAAAAATTCGAATTCATCTACTTTAGGTAAGTTTGTTCCAACAAGATAGGGATAGTCATTTCCTTTTAGAATTTGAGTAAACGAGGCGGTTATTCCTACTTTATAATGGGGTTTATAATTTAATGCGAGATAAATTTCCTCGGCATTGTCAACTAGATAGTTGCCCAAATTGTAACGGTTGGTTTCAAAAGTGGTAGATGGCACTCTATGTTTAAAAGTCATGGGTTTTGTGTGCGTATATTCCGCTGTCAAGCTGATGTTTTCCACTAAAAAGTTAGAGGTTTTTAGCCCCGCTTTGTAGCTGATAAAGTTGGTTCGTTTTGGATCTCCAATCCTGGTTTTAGAAAATTCATCAATAAAAAATGAGGCATAAAGGTGAATGTTTTTGATGTTTCGTGAGCTGAGGTTGAAAAACATTTGTGAGTTTTCATTTTCCACCCCTCGGGTGAGTGTGTGATCAATCGATTTGAAAAACATGACGGGAATTAAATATGCAGCTTGTATGCCTTTGTCACTGTAAACAATGGAGTTTCCAAAGGAAAAACTAAAATTTTTAAAGGGACGGATGGTAAACATATTGGCTGCTATATATTTATCGCTAAATACTTTTCTTTTTACTCCCGTTGAGCTTGTGTATGAGCGGCTGCTGTCGATTTCCATCGAAACAAGCCAGCCATGAAAATAGTTTAATTCAAACCATTTTGCGGGTTTCAAATTTAGCTTTACGCTTGCAAACGATGGGGTTCTGCCCGATAGAATGTTGCTGCCATGGTTGTTGTCTCCCCATTCCAGATGATCTTTCACCAATCCAATATTTCCCCATATCCAAGCATAGGTAATTCCGCCTCGCATTTCGCTGTAGTCGGCGCCTAATCTGCCTCCATTGTTTACTTTGTGACTCCCGCCCTCGTATAAAGTCAAGAAGTTTGGTTGGGAATAAATATCGTTTTTTTGATAATTATCCCTCAAACTTGCGTAAATAGAGAGATTGTTTCCGATATATCCAACAAAGTTTGCTCCAATTCGGTTGTGGTATCGATACTCTTTATCATCTCTAATGTCATACGTTCTGCCAGCAATAGGACGGATGGTGGCTCTAAAATTGGAATCGTAATAATTGATGCTTAATGGATTGATTGAGTTATCAAACGAACTGTTTTTATTAAAAATGGAATATTTGCTTTTCGAATAATACTCTTTGTTTTCAATAGCATACTCTTCCAGGTGAAGTTCCAACTCTTTTTGTTGCCGATTATTAAGTTCTTCCTTTTTTGATTGGGCAATGATAAGTTGTTCCGCAATAAATGTTCTGCTGTATGGTTTGATGGTTGAATTTAGCTCAATAATTTGCATTGAAGCCATCTCATCCAGAAAATCATAAATTTTCGTGCTTTGAATATGTTCATACGCCACTTGTGAGTGAACATTTATAGAATAAAAAAGCACAAACAGCGTGATTAAAACGGAATTAAAAGAAAATGATTTTAGCATATACTGATTTTTTAGAACTACTTACTCCGAGCCCTTTTGAACAAAATGTTTTTTGAAATTAAGAAAAAATACTTTACATCTGTCAAAAAAGGACTTTTTTCATATTGTAACAAGTATTTTTTTTCGGAGGCCACAATTTCCGGAATGTCTTTCGGCATATCCGCATAGTAAGGTGGAAGAAGCCCTGGTTTGAAGTTGATTCGATATTCTTGAAATTCTTCCGGGTAAAGTTTAAAATAATGTTGGCTGAGTGGACGAATTCCGACTATCTTCAAATCACCTTTTAGAATATTTAGAAACATTGGAAATTCATCAATCCAAAATTTCCGAAAGATTTTCCCTAAAGTTGAAATTCTAAAATCATCTTTAAATTTCCCTCCATCATCCAAATCATTGTTTTTGTATACATATTCTTGGATATACTCGCTGTATGGATGCATGGTTCTGAATTTCAGCACTTCGATGATTTTTCCGTTTTTCCCAACTCTTCTCAATTTAATAAGAGGACCGTATGTTGGTTTTAAGCCGAGTATAGGAGCGGATGTTTTTTTCATCACATACCATGTTTTTTTACCTATCTCTTTATAGTCTACAAGTTCAAAACCACTGGAATAGAGCCTGCCCAGTACTTCTGCATGCGAAATGGCTCTGTCTTTCCCTTTGGTCAAATAAAAATAGATTCGCTTAAAGTATGGAAGTTTTGGCCATACTCTTTTGTATACAAAATAGAAGGAGTAAAAGATAAAATTAATGCCCCAGGGATATCTTTTTAAGAATTGTTTTTTTCGGGTTCTGTTCGTAATTGCGTTGCAGATTAAATAACCTTCATGTTCTAACTTTAATGTAATGGTATGAAGAAATTTGTTCATTTTTAAAACATCATTGAGCGAGGACAAATTAACGATATTTTTTGATATATAAGGGATTCTCAGTACGTTAAAACGAGAGGTCGCTTTAAAATATTCGGTATTGGATGAGGTTTTATCGATATGTATTTTTAAAAAACTGAGGAATTCTTGTCCTTCCGTTTTTCGAAGAAGTTCAATAATATCTAAATTCTCCTCCTGCACATAATCCATTCGTTTAATCATGTTCTCTTCTGAATTTGCAGCCAGCTGTATGGTTTTTTGGTGGGCTAAATCCTCATTGTTGGCTAATACACTGGCATGTTTGTAAGCAAGCAAGAAAAGAACCCAAATAATATTAAAGCTGAATAGAATGCCCAAAAATCCAAGGATTAAAAGTCTGCTTGGAAATTGTAATTCGAAAACATAAATAGAAGAAAGAAGTATAAGGGCGCTCAATCCCCAGCTATCTACATGTTTTTTTAGAAAAAGACGATTGCTGCTTTTGTATGGTAATGTGTATTTTTTAAAAATGGCAGAAGTAATAATGTAAATTCCACCATATATAGCAAATAGATAGAAATTATTATTGAATATAATAGAGAAAGAACCCTCCTTATGGTATACCGAGAAGCAATAGGATAAAAAGAGTATGATTATATCAAAAAAAAATCTAAAATTCATATTGTTATTATTAATGAGGTGCTAAATAGTATGTCTTAACTTGTTTTTATAATTTATTGCTACTATGAGATGTCAAATCAATTTTCGTTGCTAAAGTATGTACACTTAATAATTTTTGGAATAATTTTGATTTTTTTAAAAGAAGTAATGTGCGTTTTTAATTCAATTTAATCATGCAGAATTTTGCTTATGATATGAAATTTGGGAGAAAAGATTTCGAATAAAACGAAAGTATATGATATCTTGTTGGTATTTCATGTTATGGTTGTCATCGTATCATCTTTTTATTAAACATATTTGCTTCATATGTGCAAAATTAGTTTTTTTCTATATCAAATATAATTTTTTTTGTTAATTTAGGTGGAATATAGTTGTATTGGATATGAAAAATGGTTATTCAAGGGGGGAATTTGCAAAAAGTGTTCAAAATCTAATGTTTAATTTAGTCAAAAATAATGATCGAACTTTTCTTTTCTTTTTTACAATTTATATTTAATTGTCGAATTTTCAAAGTGCTGAAATAGAGTGTATTACAAGATTTGTTTTAAGTACAGCCTCTTATCGAAAACAAAAAAGCCGATTGATTTCTCAATCAGCTTTTTAAATTACTCTATGAGTTTATGCTCCCAAAGTAGCTACCATAACAGCTTTAATGGTGTGCATTCTGTTTTCAGCTTGGTCGAATACCAATGAGTTTTCGCCTTCGAAAACCTCTTCGGTTACTTCAATACCATCTTTTAAGCCATACTCTTCTGAAACTTGTTTCCCAACGCTTGTATCAGCATTGTGGAAAGAAGGCAAGCAGTGCATAAATTTCACATTAGGATTGCCTGCTTTTTTCATAATATTGGCATTCACTTGGTATGGTTTCAATAATTTGATTCTTTCTGCCCAAGCTTCTTTTGCTTCGCCCATAGAAACCCAAATGTCGGTGTGAATAAATTCAACTCCTTTTACGGCTTCTTCAGGAGATTCGGTAATGGTAATTCGAGCGCCTGATTTTTTTGCAATATCTTTGCATTGTGCAATTAAATCAGCATCTGGCCACAATCCTTTGGGAGCACCAATACGAACATCCATGCCCAAAATAGCTCCTATAACCAACAACGAACGTCCCATATTGAAACGAGCATCGCCTAAATAAGCGTATGATATTTTTTCAAGAGGACTGTCCGAATGTTCCATCATCGTTAATACGTCAGCCAACATTTGCGTTGGGTGCCACTCGTTGGTAAGGCCGTTCCAAACCGGAACGCCAGCAAATTGTCCCAACTCTTCAACAATGGCTTGTCCAAAACCACGATATTCAATTCCATCAAACATTCTGCCCAAAACACGAGCGGTATCTTTAACGGTTTCTTTGTGTCCCATTTGGCTACCAGTAGGCTCCAAATATGTAACATGTGCTCCTTGGTCGTGAGCTGCTACTTCAAAAGCACAACGGGTGCGTGTAGACGTTTTTTCAAAGATCAAAGCAATGTTTTTGCCTGTCAAGCGAGGCTGCTCTGTTCCTGCATATTTTGCATTTTTCAAATCTTTCGACAAATTCAAAAGAAATACCAATTCTTCTTTTGTAAAGTCTAATTCTTTCAAGAAATTTCTGTTTCTAAGATTAAAAG
>JAQUGA010000161.1 GCA_028684405.1 Bacteroidales bacterium
ACAAAAAAAGGAAAATACTTCTGAAAAAATCATTCATTGTCCTAAATGCCAACAAGGAACCATATTAAAAGGCAAAACCGCCTATGGTTGTTCAGAATATAAAAAAGGCTGCCATTTTAAAGTTCAACTTGAACAATTTGGGAAAAAACTCACAGAGAATCAAATACTGACTCTAATTTCAAAAAAACAATCCCCGCTCATTAAAGGCTTTACCGTAAATGGTGAAAAAGTAGATGGAAAACTGTCTATTAACGAAGTTTTTGAAATTATTTTAAATGCGAATTAGCTCTTTTGAAACACAAAAAAGAGTAATAATAAAAAGGCACAGGTTTTTAATCCAACAATCTTTTTCCTATTTGCATTTTATTGTATTTATGTAAAACACTTGTAATTTGCTTTCTGTTTTCTCTCTTATAGTAGAAAAATAAAATTTGTTGTTCTTTTCGTTTTTCTACATCTTTTTGAACCGTTATTTTTTCTTTGGTATAAGGGTCAAAACCACAGTAATACATGGTGGTAGAATAGGTCATGGGCGTAGGCGTAAAGTCCTGAACTTGCTCCGGTTTGATATTGTTTTTCTTCAGCCAAATGGCCATTTCAATCATATCATCAAAATCGCTTCCGGGGTGATTCGAAATAAGATAAGGAATCAGTTGAATATTAATATGATGCGCATGAGATATTTGACCAAAATGAGATTGAAGATTTTCATACAATTCTATTCCAGGCTTACGCATTTTATCTAAAACACTTTTTTGGGTATGCTCTGGAGCCACTTTAAATCGTCCAGAAATATGCTGTGTCAAAATAACATCCAGATACAAATCATGACTATTGGTTTTGTTTTCTGATTTGGGTCTATTCAAAAACAAGTCATACCGAATACCGCTTCCGATGGTGATTTTTTTAATGCCTTTTACTTTTGCCGATTTTTCATAAAGACTCATTAAATGGGAATGATTTGTTGATAAGTTTGCACACACAGAAGGAAAAAGACAAGAAGCTCTTTTGCATTTTATACAAATTTCGAGATTTTTTCCTTGCATTTTATACATATTTGCCGAAGGTCCACCCAAATCGGTAATATGTCCTCTAAAATCTTCCATTTGCGAAATCGTTTCAAGCTCTTTTAAAATAGATTTTTCCGAACGATTTTGAATATATTTCCCTTGATGGGCTGAAATGGCACAAAAACTACATCCACCAAAACATCCCCGATGTATATTTACCGAATGTTTAATCATTTCCCATGCAGGAATAGTTCCTCGTTTTAAATATTTTGGGTGAGGCAATCGAGTAAAAGGCAAATTATAATATTTATCTATCGAATAGGTCTCCGTTTCGGGCTCGGATGGATTGACTACAACATATTTATTTTCATACTTTTGAATCAATCCTTTGGGATGAATTTTATTACTTTCCTCTTCAAAAATAGTAAATGCTGTTGCATAGTTGATTTTCGATTTTAAGCACTCTTCGTGCGAAGGCAAGTTTATATAATCACTGTATTTTTCTGAAATAATAGATTCTTTTACAACTGCTGTTTGTGGAATGTTATCAATTTGTGAAATTGAATTCCCTTTTTCGAGTTCTTTAATAACTCTTTGGATGGCTTTTTCACCCATTCCGTATACCAGCATATCTGCATTGCTATCGATTAAAATAGAAGGTTTCACGCTGTCTGACCAATAATCGTAGTGCGTTAATCTTCGCATAGAAGCTTCTACACCACCAATAATAACAGGAACATCGGGATAGAGTTCTTTTAAGATTTTAGAATATACAATACATGCATAATCGGGTCTAAATCCAGCTTTTCCACCGGGAGTATAAGCATCATCCGAACGCAATCTTTTAAAGGCCGTGTAATGATTGACCATCGAATCCATGTTGCCTGCACTCACTCCAAAAAACAATGTGGGAGTTCCAAACTTTTTAAAGTCACGCAAATCGTCTTGCCAGTTGGGTTGGGGAATAATGGCGACTTTATAACCCAAATATTCAATCCATCTTCCAATGATGGCCGTTCCAAATGAAGGATGATCAACGTATGCATCACCACTTATCAAAATTACATCTACTTTGGACCATCCGTTTCTTTCAACTTCTTTTGCAGTAATTGGTAACCATTTTTTCATTTTTCTTGTTTAAGAAAATAATAGTGCAAAAATACACATTAAAATCACTATTAATCACCACAATAAAGAGGTGTTTATAATGGTAATAAAAAGTTTAACAGTAATAATAGTAAAATAAGTTTGCATATTAGGTTTTTTTGTATTTATTTTGTATTAATTTAGAATTTGCTAGGACTTGAAAACAAAGATATTATACATGAGAAAAGCATTGAATATAATTTTGGTGTGTCTATTTTTAACAGGAATTAGCTCGGAGCTATCTGCCCAAAAATGGAAAAAAAACCGATCATTCTTAACAGTACACTTAGGTGGCTCTAACTTTTTGGGAGAACTAGGTGGTTCGCCAGATATTGGCACTTTTGGATTAAAAGATTTTGACATCCAATCAACAAGAATGATGTTAGGTGCTGGATATAGCTATCGAATTGCTGAAAGACTTAATATAAAAGCAAATGGTTATTTTGGCTGGATTGGCGGTGATGATGCTCATACTTCACAAATTAACAGAAATGCTCGAAATTTGCATTTTCGTTCTATCTTAGCTGAAGTTTCTGGTCAATTAGAATTATATCTAACCGTGCAAAACACAGGGCCACAATGGGGACGCAGAAGAACGAGCAGAATGCCTGTTACAACCTACATCTTTGCAGGAGTTGGCGGAGTTTATACAAATCCCAAAGCAAAATACACAGATGGTTCTTGGCACGCACTTCAGCCCCTAGGAACCGAAGGACAAGGTTTGGTTGAAACTCGTAAACCATATTCTCGAATTGCCATGTCGTTCCCTTATGGCATTGGTCTTAAATACGAAATCAATCGAAGATATCATTTAGGAATTGAATATGGTATAAGATTAACTACAACAGACTATATGGATGATGTTAGCACAACCTACTTTGATGTAAATAAAATCAGAGCAGAAAGAGGAGATATAGCAGCCTACTTCTCGAATCCATCCGACCCTACTGATCCTGTTGCCTTTAACGGGACGTCTCCTGGAAATCAAAGAGGCAATCCAGTAAACAATGACTCTTATATGTTTGCACAATTCACACTGTATGTTAATTTGTATAAAATAAGAACAAATATTTGTTCGTTCCAATACTAAAAGCAACTATTACTTCTGAAAAATGAAAAAATGTATTTTACTTCCCTTTATAGTTGTGATTTTAGGCATGTATGCTAAATCACAACGCTCAGAATTGGGCGTTTTTGTGGGTACTGCTTATTACATTGGCGACCTGAATCCCACAAAACATTTCAATAAGACAAACTCCGCTGGGGGTCTGATTTATAGATACAACTTTAATACCCGATGGGCTTTCAAAATGAGTGCTCTCTTCGGACAACTTGAGGGCAGCGACAGAGAATCAAATTACAACTATAATCGAAATTTAAGCTTCCGCTCTCCAATTTCTGAAATTTCAGGTCAACTTGAATTTAATTTTTTCAATTTATATCCACAACAAGGAAAAAACAATTTCTCTCCCTATATGTTTGTTGGATTTTCGGCCTTCTCTTTTAACCCTCAAGCTCAAATGAACGATCACTGGTATGACTTACAGCCACTGGGGACCGAAGGTCAAGGATTAGATCATTATCCAAACAAAGAGCACTACTCCCTCACAAATGTCAACATACCTTTTGGATTAGGACTGAAGTATAATTTCCTAAGAAATTTCTCATTAGGAATTGAATGGGGCATGAGAAAAACATGGTCGGATTACATTGATGACGTGGGTGGAACTTATGCCGATCAAATTCAACTATCAACAAATAGGGGACCCATTGTAGCAAGCCTTGCAGACAGAAGCGATGTTCCAAACCTAGAAGGTGCTGGAAGAGGAAACTCTAGAACCAAAGATTGGTACAACTTTACCGGCATATGGCTCACCTTCAAGCTTTTTGAAACTTCAGAAAGTTGCAACGTTTATCAAAAGCCAAATTATCGATCCAATAAAAAAGGCAAAAAAAGGTAATTTACAATATTATAACCGCTTTATCGTTACCGCAGTATGAGTTTCAAAAACAGACTAGATAGAACGAATATCCCAAAACACGTGGCCATTATTATGGATGGGAACGGCAGATGGGCTGAAAAACACAAAAGAGAACGTACATTTGGCCATCAAAACGGAATTAAAGCCGTGCGACAAGCCATTGAAGGAGCTGCCGAAATCGGCATAGAATTCCTAACGCTTTATGCGTTTTCAACAGAAAACTGGAATCGCCCCAAAGAGGAGGTAGATATGCTGATGGACCTCATGGTTCAAGCCATCGAAAGCGAATCCAAAGAAATACTCCAAAACAATGTTCGCATAAAAACCATTGGAGACATTGATCGATTAATGCCAGAAACTTTGGTCTCTCTTCAAGATATAATCAAAAAATCATCAAAAAACACAGGACTGACCGTTGTTATTGCTCTTAGCTACAGCTCTCGTTGGGAAATCGTAGAAATGGTTAAAGTAGTTGCGGAAAAAGTTAAAAATAATGAAATTTTGGCGAAAAATATTACTGAAAAAACAATTTCCGAGCATCTATCTACCCATTTTATGCCCGATCCTGAACTGATAATTCGCACAAGTGCCGAAAAAAGATTAAGCAATTTTTTGATGTGGCAGGCTTCCTACAGCGAGTTTGCATTTATCGAAACACTTTGGCCCGACTTTACAAAAGAGACACTATTTGAAACGATATCCGATTTTCAACAGCGTGAGCGTAGATTTGGAAAAACAGGCAAACAAGTAAAAGATGAACAATAAAACAATACTTTTGCATTCAATTCTGCGAAAAAAAAGTAACATGAAAAAAACTGTTCTTCTACTGCCTCTATTTTTCTTACTAATAAATGTAAACCTACAATCTGTCGCTCAGGTTCAAATTGGAAGCCCCGAGGATGTTGTATTTGACTACTCCAATCCGAAAGAATACGAAATCGGAGGAATTACAGTGAGCGGTGTACAATATTACGATAACAATTCTATTATCGCACTTACTGGTTTGGCGGTTGGAGACAAAATCAAGGTCCCTGGAGAAGCAATTACAAGTGCCATTCAGAAACTTTGGAGTCAAAATCTTTTTGAAGACATTCAAATTACAGCTTCTAAAACCGAAGGAAAATTAATCTTTTTGAATATTGATCTTAAAGAAAGACCTAGATTATCTAGATTTTCAATTACAGGAGTCAGAAAATCCGAAGCGGATGAAATCAGAGATGACATTAAATTATCCAGAGGTGATATTGTTACCGAACATCTATTAATAAACACCGAACATCTGATTCTGAAAAGATTTAGAAATAAAGGATTTTTTAATGCTAAAGTAGACATTCGCGAGGAAAAAGACACCACCCTCGCAAATAGCTTAATACTGTTTATTAATGTCGCGAAGAATAAAAAAATAAAAATCAACGAAATTTATTTTGAAGGAAATAACGAAGTTGCAAAGTCAAAACTTATTCGTTCTTTTAAAGATACAAAAGAGAAATTCAGATTTTATCCTTTTGAAAAAATAGACACTTTTTTTGTTCATGTGGTGAATAACTTTCAAGAGTATCGCCAAAGAGATTTGCTTGAAGTTGCTTCTGACTATTTTTCCGAAAGAGTCAAATTGAGAATATTTAAGTCATCGAAATTCATTGCCGAAGATTATGAAACTGACAAACTATCCATCATCAGTCAATATAATGCAAAAGGTTACCGAAATGCACGAATAATATCGGATACGATATATAAAGTTTCCGACAGACTTATCAATATAGGCATTCGAGTGGAAGAAGGAAATCAATTTCATTTCCGAAACATTAATTGGGTGGGAAATACAC
>JAQUGA010000162.1 GCA_028684405.1 Bacteroidales bacterium
GATGTTCCAAAAAAATATGTAGTTTTGTCCATAGTAGTTGTTGGTTTTGGCGAAGCAAAACTACTAAAAAAAGAGAAAGGAAGTTTTATGCTTCCTTCTCTTTGATTTTTTTATCGGACAACAATGAAAAACAATATAACGAATGAAAATGATTTGTTGGGCTTCGATTCTGAATCTTATTTTTATCTAAAAGAGATTTCCGAAAAAGATAAACCAACTTTTAGTCAGGTATTCTAAAAACTTTTCCACGACCTTGTCTTCTTATTTTAACAGAACTTCGATGTGATCTCCTGTTTTGGAAAGGATTTTTAGAAATATTTCCATTGTGTCTTACTTTGCGATACTCTTTGCCTGTATTGTCGCTCATGGCTTCAAAGTTGTTATGTCTACTTCCTCGATTCCCCTTCTTGGGAAAATCGAAAACGTAGGTAACCCCAAGCGTTGTTAGCGAATAGCCTTCAAAATTGCGTTTATTGCTTACTTCACCATCGAGCCAGTCGCTTGAAGCTGAGCGCATATTGGTTTCCAAAGTAAATCGCCAGTTTTTATTAAGATTGTAGTTGATTCCCGTTCCAAATGGAATAACCATGGTCATAAGTCGGCGATTGGAATTAAAATTTAATGAATCGAAAGGAGCATATCGAATTATTTCGCCCGAATTTAAAGAATACAAGGTGCTGCGAAAGCTCAAAACTCCGATTCCCGCATATACATACCAATCCCAAGGTGATTTATGATTCCAATCGAACACATCAACCAAATCAACCGCCAAGGTGATATTGAACTCTCTGTTGCTCGAAGAAAATTGCTTTTTGTCAAAATCAGAGGTTCCCACCATTTGACCATATATAAACTGTGAACGGAAGGAGAATTTGTTGTTAAACTCTTTTCCTATCCATCCACCATACATCACTTTCCGGTCTTTGTAGTACGATTCCTGAAAAGGACCACCGGGTAAAAAATGGTTTCCATTATCGGTAATGTCGCCCCAAAAAGCATTGTAGCCAGCGTGAGCCCCAAAAAACCATTGTTGATGTTTGCGATAGTTTTGACCACTTAGTGTAGTTCCAAAAATCAAAAACAGTAGCAGAATGATGTTATTGCGTAATCCCATAAAAATTATTGTTGTTTTTGAATCATTCCGTCTTTGAATATCGGAATAACAGGTGTTTTGTCAGCGGTAAAGCAATATTCAATAACATCGTCAAGTTCTAGTTTGCGTAAACGTTTGCGGTGACTGCATTTTTCAACATATCCTAAAATGTCTTTTTTGGCTATCGACCATAAGTCCATCGCAGCGTGGACACTATCGCAATCGGTAGTGTAATCTCCAGATTCAAGCAGTCTTTCGCAATATGCTCCTGCAATAATTGCATCTTCTAAACTAAATTTACCTTTCCATCCCGAACACAATAATACAACAGATTCATCCTGTGTTTTTAAATATTCGCAAATAACAGAGATGTTGGTATATGCTCCAATCAATATTCGAGAGTTAGATTCCGAAACTTTTTCGATGGCAATGGTGCCATTGGTCGTCGAGTAGGCAATGGTTTTGCCGCTTAAGTCGTTTTCGATAAAGCTGAGTGGTGAGTTGCCAAAGTCGGCAAAATCAACTTTTATTCCTTCGCGTTCCGAAGCTATCAAATATCCGTTTTCTTTGAATCTCTTCAACTCTTCAATTTCCGCAACTGGAATAATCCCTTTCACTCCCGTGTAAATGGCAGTAGTCATGGCCGTAGTTGCTCTTAATATGTCCAAAACAACAACTTGATGTTCGTCATTATGACCGTAGTTATATAAGTCGGGGGAAAAGATTACTTCTAAAGTTTTCATCGGTTTTTTTCATTGTTTGATTATGCAAAAGTACTCTTTTTTTTGTTCCAAATGCTACTTATTCTGTTTGTTCTTGGTTTTTGTTAAGGTTTTGATTTTCATCTCTTTTCATTCTCTTCAATAATCCCTCTGGATCAGTATTAGCAATGGTGTGAAATTCTTCTACTATCTCTTCTAACTCTTCACATGTGTATGTGTTATGCAAAATTTCGATATATTTCTTCTTTATTTCAGGTTCATGTTCGTTGATATAATCAAAATAACCAAATTTCAAATATCTACCTAAATATGTAACATGTTGTTCCTTGTATGGGAATTTAATTTGAAGTGCATAATTTAAATCGTGAATTTTGCCCCCTTGTGCCTCCATGTCTGATTTGCGAACAAACAAGCACAGTGTGTCTGATAAAAAGAATTTTGGATATAAATCTTCTGTTATCTCTGATTTTGTTTTCATAATTGATTTATATTTAATATCATTTCATTCAAAAGTAAATTTAAGGTCTGAATTAGAATGTTCGATTAAAAGGCATCTCAGCTTTAAGAATTAGAAGTTTAAATTTCGTAAAATAATGATTCGAAAGGCTAACATAAAGAAGTTTACCAACATCCCAAACAGACATTAATTGGTAACGTTAATAGTCCCACTTCCATGATACGAATAATAATTTCCGTCATACATGGCATCGGCACTCACTACTCCAATTCGGAAACTGCCCGAAGAGACCACTCGAACCACATAATAAAAGTTTTTAATTCGACTGTTTACTGTTGTAAAATAGGTGATTTGATCATCTCTAATATTCATGTGGTCTGCATTTGACTTGTCCTTAATCCATGTAAAATCTCGTTCCGTATTGATTCTGGGATTTTCTATCTCGAAACATGCAGGAAGCTTGTCGTTGATGGCAACATTGTCGATGCGGCTTTGATCCAGAGAAACTACACTGATGCGAACCACCAACAGATCATTGGATTTTAGATTGAAATTGGTGATTTGTTTCCCAAATCGGTCAAAAATAGTGCGGCGAACGGCCATGTAGTTGTCTTTTTCTTCTACTTTTCCATCTCTACTAAAACCTTCAGCTTGATAGAAATAATAAAGCTTGCCACCTCCTTGTTTGTTTATATTTAATTTGCTGTTGCTAATCTCTTCAGTTATGCTAATTTCTTCATTATCAAAATTGTAAGTAGTGTTATTTGCCAATTTAATTTGTGCTTTAACGGAGTTTTTCATGTTGGCTTTGGCAATGTTTCCTAGAGCCAAAAGAGCAAAAGCTCGATCGTTTGTCGAGAGCCATTTACTGCGTTTTAAATCATTGGAAAGTTTTTGACTCAACAATGGAATTTGTACACTATTCGGATCTGTTTTGTGTAAAGTGAAAAGAACCAGTGCCGAATTTCGGATGGGAGAGTTGAAACTTCCAGATTGTTCTCGAACAGCCATAGGGTATGTGTATTTAGCGGGCAATAATTCTCTGAAAGTACTCTTGTTGCCACTAAATGCATAGGCTGCAGCCAATAAATATTTCCCCTCTTCGGTCAAATTCTGATATTGTGTTCGGTAATAATTAAGCAAGGAGATGTTTTTTGATCCTGCCAAAGCACATACAAAAATAGAGTAGGGAGCCTCCTGAGTGATTAAACTTTGTTGATAACTTCTTCCCGAACCATCCGTAAAATAATACTCTTGCATGTTTTTTTCTTTGGATTTTTCTTCAAGATAGTTGACTGCATTTTTAATCACAGACATATTGACGTCAAAACCTTCATTTCTGGCTTCAATCAAAAAATGAGTAGCATATGCTGTAGCCCACCAATGAGGCGAATCAGAACCACTCCAGTACAACATTCCACCGCTATATTGCTGCAAATTCTGCACTTTGTAAATTACTTCTTGCACAATATAATCGGGATTCCAATTCATATTTTTATTTTCATGTCCTATGGCTTTTGCCAAATCACGATAGTAAAGCAATGGAAATGCAGTGGAAACCACTTGTTCTAAGCAACCATAGGGATAATTAATCAATTCGCTTAAATCTTTTGAAAATTCTGTAATGGGTGATTTGCTGAATACCAATGTGTTGCGAACACTGTTTTGAATAAAGTTTCCTCCAATGCTGATGGTCTCATTCTCTTTTTCTACAACCCCCGAAGTGAAATATTTTACAAATCCAACGGAAGGGCGGACGGGAACGTAAATCTCTTCGATGTAGTTTTTGCCACCTTGAGTCACCGTTGTGGTGAATAATGCCTCTCCCATATTGGGCAAGGCTTTGGCTTTGAAAACAACTCTGTGTTCAGAATTTGCAGGAATACTGGCTTTAAATTCTTTCTCGCCACTAATGCTTACGGGGCCTTTGACGGTGAGACGAATGCTTACATCAGCAGCCGTTTTGGTGGTGTTGCTTAACGTAACCGGAATATTGATGTGGTCGTTGGGAGATAAAAATCGAGGCAATGCAGTGCTGATGACAATGGGATCAGCTACGGTGATATTGGTTTCTGACGAACCGAAATGGCGTCCTTTCCACGAAACGGCCATTACTCGCAAACTTCCCGAAAACTGCGGAATGTCAAATGTAAAGCTGGCTTTTCCGTTGGTGGTCGGCAAAATGCCACTCCACAAAGAAATCAGCTTAATTCGCTTGTTGGTAAATGGATTGACGCGTTTCCCTAATTCAATTGCTAAATCGCCACCAGTGGAGGATAAAAAGCGCTTCAATTCAGGAAAAATGCGAGCGTATAAATCGTAACTCTTTACCTCTAAGGCTCTCTTTTGATAGAAATAATCAAATGGATCGGGAGTTTTGTAATTATTCATTTGCAAAATTCCTTCATCCACCACCGCTATTGTTACCTGGGCGCCAGGCTGAGTGCTCACTTCAACGGTTTGGCGACTGCGCGACATAACAGATGCTGGAGCTTTGATGGTCGGTTTTATTTGATATGCTTTGTTTTCAACTCCCAAAGAGGCATAGCCATGGGCAACCGTTAGCGGAATGTCGTTGTTGCTCAGCGGACGGATAGCGGTTGCAGAGATGTAAATATTGGGCAAATGCGATTCGTTGATGTCTAATGTCATTTTTGCTGCTTTGTCAACAATCGGTAAAACTTTGTATTCTACAACATCAGCACGCTCGATCGTGACAATTAGTTTTCCTGAAAATGGACACTTGAAAAGCAATTCTGCTTTGTCTCCAGTAAAATAACTCTCTTTATTTTGTTCAATGATAATCTCTCCATCTTTGTCCACTTCAAAGCTCGAAAAATCTGTATCACCGGCTCCATAAGCCCAGAATTTGCGACCTACATAGCCATGTTCTCGGTTGCCATAAACTTTTATTTCGTATTCCGCTGATACTGGTGGAGTGAAATCAAGTGAGGCAATTCCATTGACAAAATTGACGCTTTTGTTTAATACTTCAATTTCGCGTTTGTTCGAATTGTATTGATAACTCGATCCACTGCGTTGAATCACACTATGATACTCATTCCGAATGATAATTACCTGAGCATTTGAAGATACTGCTTTTTCATCTTTGTTTAATGCTACAAAGTTTAACCTCATGGGCTTACGTGTGTTTACGTAACTATCGAAATGTTTTATTCCAAAAAACACATCTTGTGTAGGCACTTTAAAAGAGGTGTGACGGTTGATGGGGCGATCGTTTTCGTCAAAAACAGTCGTGAAAATGGTCCCTGAAAGCATTCCAATTCCTTGAAGATCTGGTATAGAAAACGTTTCTGAGGCTTCTCCTTTTTTATTGGTTTTGGTCTCCTTTACCGTATTGTCAATATTGAAATTCTGAGGAATAGAGATGTCAAAATTATAATCTTTGTATTTTTTTGGAGCAAAAATTGATCTGCGTAAGGACATCTCATTTTCTACTTTTCGACCGCTTGCTGGAGTTCCAAAAAAGTTTTCGGCCACTATTTCAACTTTGAAAGATTCCTTGGGCTTGAAATCGGTTTTTGGTAATTTTACTTTTACCGAAATTCGGTCGGGCATAAATTCTTCGCACGAAAAACGGTAGC
>JAQUGA010000163.1 GCA_028684405.1 Bacteroidales bacterium
TCGCCCAAAGCGACCCGAACTGCGGGTGCCGTTTGACAAACCACATGAATATTTGGATTAGCAAGAGCTTCCCAAACTTCTTCAATGTAATTTTTCTCAACCAAAGCTCCTGTAGGACAACGATTTACACATTGTCCACAATTGGTACAAATCACTTCAAACATGGAATGGTCGAAGAATGTGGAAATTTTCATATGTTCGCCTTTATGAGCACAACTCACAGCACTCACGTATTGCAACTCTTCACAAACACGAACACATCGCTGACAACGCACACATTTGCTATCATCTTTTACGATGGACGGTGAATATTTGTCAATAGTATAATTTTTGAGAGGCACCAAATCAATGAAATAATCATTGCTAATTTTAAACTCAGCTGCTAATTCCTGTAACTCACATTTGCCATTTTTATAACATTTTGTACAATCAGCATTGTGCTCGGACAAGAGTAATTCAATAATATGTTTACGTGTAGTGCGAACTTTATGACTGTTTGTATAAATTTCCATTCCATCAGAAACGGGCGTAGCACACGAAACGGGCAAAGTACGTGCACCAACTTGTTCAACTACACAAACACGACAATTGCCCGCAACATTTATATCTGGATGGTGACATAAAACAGGAATGTTTATATTAATTTGGCGTGCTGCATCAAGAATTGTTTTTCCTTTGTCGACGCTAACATCTATATTATCTATGGTTAAATTTACTTTATCTGCCATTTTTTTCAATTTTTAAATGTTACATTATTTCTTAGTATATCATTTCTTCTTTAAAATTAGTCACGATGGACGAGAAAGAATTAGCAACCGACTGTCCTAAACCGCATTTAGCTGTCATTTTCATCGTTTCAGTTAGTTTCAACAGATAGTCTAAATAGGATGAATTTTTATCACCCCGTTTCACTGCTTCAATACCATATATTAATTGTTGCGTTCCAACACGGCATGGCGTGCACTGTCCACAGGACTCTTCAACAAAGAAATCCAAATAATTTCTCAATAAATTATACATTGAACGAGAGCTATTAAAAATCATCATTGAACCTCCAGTTGGCAAATTATCGCCTTCCAAATCACTTTGATAGCCAATTATAGTTGTAGGAAATTTTTTGCGAGGAACACAAAAACCAGAAGCTCCGCCAACTTGAACCGCTTTGGTATCTCCATCACCAAATTCGTCAACAAATTCTTGCAAGGACATACCGAGTTCTAATTCATAAACACCTGCAATAGGCGTATCGCCCGAAACGGAAAACAACTTTGAACCACGTGAAGATTTTGTTCCCAAACGTTTGTAACTTTGAGAACCAATTTTACAAACCATTGCAGCCGAAGCTAATGTTTCTACATTATTTACCACCGTTGGTTGGCCCAAATAGCCTTCTATTACCGGAAAAGGCGGTTTATTCCGGGGTTCACCTCGCCTTCCTTCCATAGATTCTAAAAGAGCCGTTTCTTCACCGCAAACATACGCTCCACTGCCCATGAAAATATCAATTTCAAAATCGAAGTTCACCGCTTTCATAATTGCATGGAATTCTTTTAATTCTTTTAGAAGTTTGGGAACTAAAAAACGATATTCACCTCGAAGATAAATGTATCCTTTTTTCGCACCAACCACTCTTGCAGCAATAGCCATTCCCGTAAAAACTTTTTGTGCTACTTTGTCAAGAATTTCTCGATCTTTAAACGTTCCAGGTTCGCCTTCATCAGCATTGCAAATTACATGTTTATTTACCGATTTTGCATCTCTAGCAAATTTCCATTTCAATCCTGTTAAAAAACCGGCTCCACCTCTTCCTTTGAGTCCCGAGTCAATCATTTCATTAATGATTTCATCATCTGTTTTTGCAAACGTTTTTTCTATTATTTCCCTGTAGTTATCTTCGCTAAAGATTAAATCTACTCGTTTAAGGGTTTTCTCTGCCATAATTTTGCCCTCCGTTTTTTAATAAGTTCCTTTTCTACTATAACTTTGAATAATTTCCATCACTTTTTCCAGATCAAGGTCTATATAGACTTCATCATTTATAAGCATAGCCGGCGCTTTGTGACACCAACCTAAACAATTGGTTTGCAATAATGTAAACTTTTTGTCTTTTGTAGTTTCACCCAGTTTCAGTTTCAAGGTATCTTCAATCGTTTTAATCATTTGATTCTTACCTTTCATTGCACATGTAATTGATTTACAGACACGAATTACAAATTCGCCCCTAGGTTCAGTGTCCAGAAAACTATAAAAAGTTGCAGTACCATATACTTGAGCTGCCGACAAGTCCAGTTCCTGAGCAACAATTTTCAAGGTTACTTCTGTAAGAGTTCGCTCTTGTTCTACAATGCCTTGCAAAACAGGAAGTAAGCTTTCACGCTTCTTACCATAAATATTTACAAGTCGTTTCACTAAGTTTTCAACTTCCACCATAATTTTTGTTTTATCAGATTATTACTAATTCAATCATTACTTTTAACTTCATTTTATATAGTTACCAGAACAAATATAACATTATGATTAACAATTACCAAAAATAATTTAATCAATAATTAGAAAATGACTAATTTGTAATCAATCTACATTAACACAATAATAAATAAAAGAAATATTTAAAAACTCTAAATACATTGATTTTTACACTTTTGCAATATAAAACATAAGGAAAAAACAAAATGCACCTCTGTAGACCCTATTAAAGGCAAATAGTTAATAATGATAGAAATTTGTTAACCCATGTCATTAAGTTAATATTTACAAATAGCAACTTTTGTCAAATCAAAATAAAGCAAAAAGAAAAGGGGGAATACAAAATTGTATTCCCCCTTTAAAAGAGTTAAACCTTTGTTAACCCACCTTATAAAAAGGAGGTCTTACAATAACTGCTTTTAATTTTTTATCTCTAACTTGAATAAAGATTTCAGTTCCTACTTTTGAAAAAGCTGCTTTCACATACCCCATTCCAATTGCTTTCTTAACGGACGGTCCTTGAGTGCCAGAGGTGACTTTGCCAAGTTCATTTCCTTCTGCATCAAAAATAGCATAATCTTTACGAGGAATGCCTCTATCAATCATTTCAAAAGCAACAAGTTTGCGACTTACTCCTTCTTGCTTAATTTTCAAATACAAGTCTTTATCAATGAAATCTTTATGATCAACAAACTTGGTTATCCATCCCAAACCTGCTTCCATTGGATTGGTTGTTTCATCAATATCATTGCCATATAAGCAAAAACCCATTTCGAGGCGAAGTGTATCTCTTGCAGCCAAACCAATAGGTTTGATATCAAATTCTTTTCCTGCTTCAAATACAGCATTCCAAATATGCTCGGCATTCTCATTGTAAAAATATATTTCGCAACCACCCGAACCAGTATATCCTGTAATTGAAAACAGAATTCCATCAATCCCGGCAAATTTTATTGTTTTGTGAGTATAATATTCCATATCCTCAATGGGTGTATCTGTTAGCTTTTGCATAGCCTTTAATGCCAATGGTCCTTGAACTGCCAATTGCGAAATATTGCCAGAAGCATTTTCAATTTCTGCACCAAATTTTTTATTTTGTTCTTGAACCCATGCCCAATCCTTATCAATATTTCCTGCATTTACAACCAACAAATAAAAATCTTCCTTCATTCTGTAGACTAAAAAGTCATCAACAATGCCTCCCTTGCCATTTGGGAAACACGAATATTGGATTTTCCCGTCCACCAATGTAGACGCATCATTGGTTGTAATATATTGAACCAAATCCAATGCTTTTGGACCTTTCACATAAATTTCTCCCATATGTGATACATCAAAAACGCCCACTTTATTCCTAACATGTTCGTGTTCAGCGTTTAGCCCTTCGTACTGAATAGGCATGTAAAAACCAGCAAATGGAGCCATTTTGGCTCCAAGCGATTCATGAATCTTCGTAAATTCGGTATGTTTCATCTTTATAATATTAAGTTTTTCATGATTATATTTAATAACAAAATTAGCAAAATATATTTAGGATTTATCCTTTTTGGACTTTATTTTTTTATAGTTTTGTTTTATTATAAAACAAGCTCATCAACGCCAACATTAGAATGAATATAAATCCCGGAAAACTATATCTTATTCCTACTCCAATTGGAAATTCTGCTCGAAAAGAAATTCCAGAATACAATATTGAGATTCTTAAATCAATCTCCGTTTTCATTGTAGAAGAACTTCGCACTGCGCGACGTTTTTTAGTAACCAACAACTGCAAGGACTTAATTGAAACTTCTGTTTTTCATATTTACAACGAACATTCCGATAAGCAGTCGTTTGCAGAGTTATTGAAACCCATTTACAAAGGTCAAAACATTGGCATATTATCGGAAGCTGGACTTCCATGTATTGCCGATCCTGGTGAAGAGATTGTGTTGGAAGCTCATTTAATGAACATTCAAATTGTGCCTTTGGTGGGTCCATCTTCTATTTTTCTTGCATTAATGGCATCAGGTTTAAATGGGGAATCTTTTAAATTTCATGGATATCTCCCCATTGAAAAAAACGAAAAAGAGAGAAGTATTTCAAATATTTCTAGCGACATATTGAAAACTAAAACTTCTCATATTTTTATTGAAGCCCCTTATCGAAACGACAAAATGCTAGAATCGATTTTGAAAAGCTGCCACAATGATCTCCATCTCTGTATTGCTGCCAATATCATGAATGACAATCAATATATAAAAACAAAGAGCATTCGAGATTGGAAAAAAACAAAAGTCGAACTTCATAAAATTCCTACCATATTTATTATTGGGTATTAAAAAAAGAGGTGATAAAAATCACCTCTTTTTTTTAGTTCAAAAACTTAATTGTTTTTTATTTTGCGTAATTAACAGCTCTTGTTTCTCGAATCACTGTAATTTTTATTTGTCCTGGATAAGTCATTTCATTTTGAATTTTCTTTGACAAATCCAATGAGATTTTATCTGCTTCTTCATCATTGATTTTTTCCGCACCAACAATAACTCTTAATTCGCGACCTGCTTGAATGGCATACGTTTTTATTACTCCTGGGTAAGTTAGCGCCATCTCTTCAAGTTTATTCAATCGACGTATGTATGCTTCAACAACTTCGCGGCGAGCACCTGGACGAGCTCCCGAAATAGCATCACACACTTGCACAATTGGTGCATATAAAGATTCCATTTCAACTTCGTCGTGGTGAGCTCCAATAGCATTCACAACTTCTGCTTTTTCCTTAAATTTTTCGGCCAACTGCATTCCTAAAATTGCATGTGGTAATTCTGGTTCATTATCGGGCACTTTTCCGATGTCGTGCAACAACCCAGCTCTTTTGGCAATTTTGGGATTCAATCCTAATTCAGAAGCCATTGTTGCGCATAAATTAGCCACCTCTTTCGAGTGTTGTAATAAGTTTTGACCGTAACTAGAACGATAACGCATCTTCCCAATCATACGAATCAATTCAGGATGAACTCCATGAATGCCAAGATCGATGGTGGTTCGTTTTCCAATTTCAATAATCTCTTGTTCGATTTGCTTTTTTGTTTTTGCTACAACTTCCTCAATACGAGCAGGATGTATTCTGCCATCGGTTACTAATTTGTGCAATGACAAACGAGCAATTTCGCGACGAACAGGATCAAAACTTGACAACAAAATGGCATCTGGCGAATCATCAATAATGATATCTACTCCAGTAAGCGACTCTAAAGCTCTGATATTACGACCTTCACGCCCAATAATTCGACCTTTAATTTCGTCATTGTCAATATTAAATACCGAAACTGAGTTTTCAATCACATTTTCTACTGCCGTACGCTGAATTGTTTCAACAACAATCTTTTTGGCTTCCATGTTTGCTG
>JAQUGA010000164.1 GCA_028684405.1 Bacteroidales bacterium
TTGAGCGTTCGGAGCCAGGCGGAATATGCCTGAACTGGGGATGTATTCCCACGAAAGCACTTATGAAAAGCGCTCAAGTATACAACTATTTAAACAAAGCCACCGATTATGGGATTTCATTTTCGGGCGAAGTCACTGCTGATTTACCTGCAATGGTTGCTCGCAGCCGAGGAGTTGCCGATCAGATGAGCAAAGGCATTCAGTTTTTACTTAAAAAACACAAAGTAACTCTTATTGCTGGAACAGGGAAAGTAAAACCTGGAAAAAAAATAGATGTGCTCGACAACGAGGGAAATACTACCGAATATTCAGCAAATCACATTATTATTGCTACCGGCGCTCGCTCGCGCGAATTGCCCAATTTGCCACAAGATGGAGTAAAAATTATTGGATACCGCAACGCTTTAACTTTGGACAAACAACCCGAATCGATGGTTGTTGTAGGCTCTGGAGCCATTGGTTCCGAATTTGCCTATTTCTATAATTCGATTGGAACTAAAGTTACTTTGGTTGAATTTATGCCTAGCATCGTTCCAAACGAAGACGAAGATGTTGCAAAACAATTGGAACGTTCGTTCAAAAAGCAAGGCATGAAAATTTACACTTCAGCTTCTGTTGAATCAGTTGACACCACAGGGGAAAGTTGCAAAGTATTGATAAAAACAAAAAAAGGCGACATCACCGTCGAAGCAGACATCGTTTTGTCGGCCGTTGGAATCGTTAGCAACATCGAAAACATTGGCCTTGAAGAGGTTGGCATTACCACCAACAGAGGCAAAATTGAAGTGGACGAATTCTACCGCACCAATGTTGAAGGATATTATGCCATTGGCGATGTATTAGCTGGACCCGCTTTAGCACACGTGGCTTCGCACGAAGCTCTGATTTGCGTTGAAACCATTGCTGGTCACCAAACCGAATCCATGAATTACAATAATATTCCTGGATGTACATACACTACACCCGAAGTTGCTTCGGTAGGAATGACAGAAAAGCAAGCCATTGAAGCTGGTTACGAAATCAAAATTGGAAAATTTCCATTTTCAGCCTCGGGAAAAGCTGTCGCCGCTGGCAACAAAGACGGTTTTATAAAAGTGATTTTTGATGCAAAATATGGCGAATGGCTAGGTTGTCATATGATTGGCGACAATGTAACAGAAATTATTTCGGAAGTAGTGGTTGCCCGAAAACTAGAAACCACCGGACGCGAAATAATAGACGCCGTTCATCCCCACCCAAGCATGTCGGAAGCCCTAATGGAAGCCGTGGCAGTTGCGTATGATGAATGTGTACATTTATAATGTTTTTTCATTTCCCATCCCTAGCCAAAAAGGTTTTGGGACGGGAAATGGATCAACCAAAATCGACTTTGTAATGAAAATAAAAACAATTCTTTTTTCTCTGATTTTTTTCAGTTCAATGGCTTCTTTTTCTCAGGAATTTAAAGGTGGTTTTTTGCTTGGACCCACAGCTACTCAAGTAACTGGCGATAAATTGGCAGGTTACAAAAAACTGGGTTTTAATGCAGGTCTTTTTACCGAATTTGTATTTGATGATCAGAAAAGTGTTCGGGCAGAAATGTATTATATCCAAAAAGGCTCTCGAAAAAATCCTAGCGAAGTCGATTATAACAAATATGTAATGTCGCTTCATTATGTAGAAGTTCCTTTCTTATTTCAATACCGATTTTACAGATCATTCTCGGCTCAAGGCGGACTCTCTTTTGCTTATCTATTTAAATCTTTGGAAAAAGACCAAAACGGCGAATTAAATATGAATGGGAGAAAGCCATTTCGCGATTTTGATTTCTCTGCCAACATCGGCCTTTTATATTCTATAACTGAAAACTGGAAAGTGGGAGGCAGAATGTCTTACTCTTTTATTCACATTCGCGAAAAACCTGACTTTCAAATAGGTTTGGCATATCACGATAGACGACAATATAATGATGTAGCTCAAATTTCATTCTATTATGCATTTTAAATCATGAAAATCATTTTAGGCATTACGGGAGCCAGTGGAGCCATTTACGCTCAGCGAATTTTGGAAAAATTGTCTAAAATTGATTCCATCGAAGTATCTATGGTGATGACCAAAGATGCCAAAACAGTTTGGGAATATGAGTTACAAAACACCGATTACCTAAAAGTAAAGGCAAAAAACTACGACATTCATGATTTTTTTTCACCCATGGCATCTGGTTCTGCCTCTTTTGATGGTATGATTGTTTGTCCATGCTCCATGGGTTCGATGGGGAAAATAGCGCACGGAATTGCGGACAATCTGCTCACACGAGCCGCTGACGTAATGCTAAAAGAAAAAAAGAAATTGATTTTGGTGGTTCGCGAAACGCCCTACAATCTGATTCACCTTGAAAACATGACAAAACTTGCACAAGCAGGAGCTACTATTTTGCCAGCAACACCCTCATTTTACTCAAAACCTATAAATATTACAGACCTAATCGACACCGTTATTGATAGAGCTCTTCAAAACTTTGGAGTTCCTGTTGATTCTTATAAATGGGGCGAATAAATAGAGTAATTATTTGTTTTAAAACACATTACATCTCTTCAAAATAGTTTTGAAAAAGTGTTTTTTATTTATATTTATGGTTTTTTTAAACCTCAAAAGACAATTTAAAAGAAAAATTTTTGTTTCTTTGCAATAGTAGAAAATCAAAAATTCAAGAAAATGAAGTTTTTTTATGGTCTGGTTGTTTTATTAACGGGATTATTATTCAGTCTTAATGCACAGACAAACACAAATCTATTAGCAAAATCAGAACAAGATTGCAGGATAGACAAAAACAAAGTAGAAAACACAGATTCTACAGATTATTATATGCTGATTGTCGACGAATTGGATAGTTTGTTAAGTTTATGGTACAATGGCAGTTCTGCCAACATTGTCTCTTTTTTGGAACCCTCCACTGAACTTGTAGATGACAATCAAAATTTAGATTCCCTGTATGCTGCCCGCTTAGCTCGCATTCCTTCACTATTTCCATTAACCTACAATGCAGATGTACGAAAATTTATAGAGTTGTATGCTGTTCGAAAGAGAAATTTTTCGGGAAGAATTTTAGGACTTACGAAAATTTATTTTCCCCTTTTTGAAGAAGTTTTACTCAAACTTGACGTGCCTTTCGAGCTTAAAAATTTAGCCATAATTGAATCGGCACTCAATCCCAGTGCTGTATCGAGAGTAGGTGCTACGGGTTTGTGGCAGTTTATGTATCCCACTGGCAAAATGTATGGTTTGGAAGTCAACAGTTTTATTGACGAACGTCGCGATCCTGTGAAATCGACTTATGCAGCAGCTAATTATTTAAAAGATTTACATAAAATATACAACGATTGGGAACTGGCTTTAGCCGCTTACAATTGCGGCCCAGGCAACGTAAACAAGGCCATCCGTCGTTCGGGAGGAAAGAGAAATTTCTGGGAAATCTACGACTTTCTGCCTAAAGAAACCAGAGGCTATGTGCCAGCATTTATTGCCGCAACATATACCATGCACTACTATAATGAACATGGAATTGTTGCCATCGAACCCGACTTTCCCCTTGCTACCGATACCGTCATGATTCACAAAGAGATTCATTTACAACAAATAGCAACGGTTCTGGGAATTCCTCTCGAAACCATTCAGAAATTAAATCCACAATATCGTCGCGACATTATTCCTGCGGTTAATACAGCATTTCCATTGATTTTGCCCATCCAGCAAAGCTTGGCATTCGACGAACTCAGAGACAGCATTCATGCCTACAATTACGACACCTATTTGGCTTCTTTTAAAGTAGTTAGCTATACGCCCCCGGCAACAAATTTGGCAAAAACTGGAGCGGGTAATAAAAAATATCACACCGTTCAAAAAGGAGAATCTCTAAATATTTTATCAAACAAATATGGAATATCGGTGGCTGAAATTAAATACATGAATAAAATAAAATCCACTTCGATTCATCCTGGACAACGTTTGCATATTGGCTATGACGGTTCTGCCGAAATACAAATTGCCGAAAAAACAGACACCAATCTAAAACCCAATACACCGGTTGTTTTGGATAGTAATAATACAAAACTGAATATGCAATTGGCTTCGGAAGGGAATATGCCTAAAATTCAAGCACAAAGCTCAAAAACATACAGGGTAAACCAAGGCGATACTTTGTGGGGCATTGCTCAAAAATATCCAGGAATCACCCATCATGAAATAATTGAATATAATAATCTGGGTGAGAATCCAAGAATTCGTCCCGGACAGGTTTTAAAAATTCCGCAAACATCAAATTCTATCAATTGATCAATTTTTTTGCTTTACACAACTATTTTATCATAAAAAACACTTTAAATTCGACCATTTAATCAAAATATTTTATAGCTTTGATTATCAATTCGAATAAACACATAATGCAGAACTATATAAATTTATTGTCTCATGTTTTAGAACATGGCAACTACAAATCCGACCGCACTGGAACAGGAACGTACAGTGTTTTTGGGCATCAAATGCGTTTTGACCTTACCCAAGGTTTTCCACTGCTTACAACCAAAAAACTGCACACTCGTTCGATTATTCATGAACTTTTATGGTTTTTGAAAGGAAGTACAAATACAGCCTATCTAAAAGAGAACAAGGTTAGTATTTGGGATGAATGGGCCGATGCAAATGGCGATTTGGGTCCTATATATGGCTACCAATGGCGAAGTTGGCCTAACGGGAAAGGCGAACATATCGATCAGATTTCGCAAGTTATCGAACAAATAAAAACCAATCCCGACTCTCGCCGAATAATTGTGAGTACTTGGAATGTTGGGCAGATAGGCGAAATGAATCTTCCACCTTGTCATATTTTATTTCAATTTTATGTCAACAACGGAGAATTATCCTGTCAATTGTATCAAAGAAGCGCCGACATCTTTTTGGGCGTTCCTTTTAATATCGCATCTTACGCAATGCTAACGATGATGGTTGCACAAGCAACCGGACTCAAAGCAAAGGAGTTTATTCACACTTTGGGAGATGCACATATCTATTCTAACCACACAGAACAAGCTAAACTGCAAATCACGAGAGAGCCGAGAGAATTGCCCAAACTTATTTTAAACCCAGAAGTGAAAAATATTTTCGATTTTACATACGACGATTTCAAATTTGAAGATTACAATCCACATCCACACATCAAAGCCCAAGTTGCTGTATAAACAAAAAATCACATGAAAAACTTATCAATAATTGTAGCCGTTGGCAAAAATTTAGAAATTGGCAAAGACAACCAACTTCTTTGGCACATCAGCGAAGATTTGAAGTATTTTAAGAAAAACACTTCCGGAAAAACCATTGTAATGGGGCACAATACATGGAAATCCTTGCCTTTCAAACCGCTTCCAAACAGAAAAAACATTGTTTTGAGTCGCCAAAAAGATTTGCAAATAGAAGGAATTACCATTGTGCATTCGATTGAAGATTTAAAAAAACTTCTTATAACGAACGAAGAAACTTTTATCATGGGGGGAGCCACGATATATAAATATTTTATTAACATTGCCGATAAGATGTATATAACCCGAGTAAATCAAAACTTTGATGCAGACACTTTTTTTCCAGAAATTGATGGAAAAATATGGAAAAAAAACAGCCAAAGTGAGTGGTTTACGGATGAAAAAACAAATTTAGAATACTGTTTCGAAATCTATACTCGAAATTAAATAAGAAAAAACTCATGAGAACATTAAAAACAATCATTACAATAAGTCTTTTTTTGGCCTTGCAAAGCAATTTGTTTGCACAACGAAGCAAAAAAGAGCCAGAAGCACCTCAAATGCCAATGGATTCGACAA
>JAQUGA010000165.1 GCA_028684405.1 Bacteroidales bacterium
GGTTTGCAAATGCGCGCATTCATCACAATAGGCTCGTTTTTCTGAATAATTTCTCCGATATGACGAATTTCTTTTACAAATTGAGGTTTCATCATTTTTCCATTGTTTGCAATGGCATTATAAAAAGCCAAAAGCTGAAGTGGCGTATTTTGAACCTCGTATCCAATCGACATCCAAGGAAGTGTTGTTATCGACCATGATTTATCTTTAAAGTCTTTCAAAACAGGCTTCCCTTCCCCTTGAATTTCGACTCCCAATCTTTCCCCTAAACCCATTTTTTTCAATAAATCTACAAAACGTTGAGGGTCACTGCCAAATACCTTTGTTACCAAAGTAGCAATTCCCACATTCGAGGAAACCTCGAAGGCTCTTGCCAAGCTAACGTCGCCGTATCCTGGCTCGTAAGAATCTTTCATTTCATACTTCCCAAATCTTTTTTTGCCGGTAGGTACTATTTCGTTTGTATCTACTTTTCCATCTTCGAGCAATGCAATGAGCGATGCGAGTTTGAAAGTAGAACCAGGTTCGGAGCTTTCCCAAATGGCAAAATTCATATCTTCGCCATAAGAGCCATCTTCACGACGTTTTAGATTGGCAATGGCTTTAATGTAACCGGTTTCTACTTCCATAAGGATGGCACAACCATGATCGGCTTCGGTAGAGTCTAGTTGGCGGAGTAGGGCATGTTCGGCTACATCTTGAATTGAAATATTGATGGTCGTATAAATATCATTTCCATTTTGTGGCTCAATTTGGTCTTCTTCCGTAACTGGCATCCATAGACCACCTCGTAGTTTTTGCTCTACTCTTCTGCCGTCTATCCCTTTCAAATAATCGGCATAAGCTCCTTCCAGACCAACAAAAATTCCAGTATCTTTTCCATCGTTTCTCCAAACTTTTTGTTCGTATCCAATCGTTCGATAGGCTAAAAGACGATACGGCATTTTGCGAACATTTTTTTGCTCCGTAATAAAGCCTCCTCTATTCCGTCCCAATCGAAAAATAGGAAATTCTTTAATCTTTTTTAAATCGGAATATGAAACTTGTTTTTTCTCATTTCTCACATTCGACCTCTTAATTAGCATATATCGGTTGCCTTTTTTTCGAGCGGTGATAAGCTGATTTTTATATTCAGAAGTGCTTTTGTCTTTAAAAAACTGGGCTAATGAAATAGCGAGTGAATCCACATCTTTTTCAAAAACTTCGTCGGAGCAAACCGTGGCGTCCCAAAACAGATCAAAAACGGGGACAGAAGTAGCCAAAAGACTTCCATCATCCGAATATATATTTCCTCGGGCGGCTTCAATGTTGCGGATTCTGATATTTCTATCCTGATCAATAGCTCTGTACTCTTCGCCAATGCTGATTTGGATGTATAAAATGCGTGCAATAATGGCTACAGCAAAGCACAATATACCAAAGTATACCACAAAAGAACGAACCGCTAATTGATTTTTACCTTCTAACATTTTTCACAGAGTCTGGTTGATATACTAATTTAATAGGGGGTTTGTTGTTGTCTAAAATCCCAATAGAACCGAGCCTTCTCGAAATAGTTGACTCTCTTAGGCTATCCATCATATCGGATTTAGTGGAAATATATTCATGTCGAAATTCAGTTAATTCTCTTTTTGTACGTTCCAATTTTATCATGTTTTTTTCGGCATAATAATTATTGAAAATATAGATGATTGCAAAGCTAAAAAGCAGAAATATAAAAGGCATCCACATCAGAAACTCTTTTCTGCTGAGGATGGATCCTCCCAAAACATTTCCCAAACTCCTTCCAATTCGTTTAAATACATTCTCGGAATGAGTTGTTACTCTAGGTCTCTTTTTTTCTCTTTGCGATGTTTTTTTCGATTCCTCTTCCGAAGCATCATTAAAAACATCTTCTGTAGATCTATATTTATTTTTCATTTTTCTCTTTCTTTTCAGCGATTCTCATTTTCGCACTTCTCGCTCTGTTATTTATGTTAATTTCTTCATCCGATGGAATGACTGGTTTACGGGTGATGTTAACAAAAGGATTTAGTTGATTGCCAAAGATGTCTTTGTGTAATATGCCTTCAAAATTGCCGGTTTTAAAGAAGTTTTTCACAAGTCTATCTTCGATGGAGTGGTAGGAAATAACAACCAGCCTTCCACCCGGTTTTAATAGTTTTTCTGCTTGTATAAGCATTGATTTTAATGCTTCAACTTCTTCGTTTACTTCAATTCTAAGGGCTTGAAAAATGCGTGCAAAAAAACTATTTTCCTTGCCTCTTGGAGCCTGTTTGTTCAGAAGTTGAAGAAGCTCTTCTATCGTTTCAATGGGTTTCGACGTCCGATAATTGCAAATCGTGCGTGCCAGCTTTCTCGATTCTTTAAGTTCTCCGTATTGATATAAAACGTTGGCAAGTTGCTCTTCATCATACGAATTCACAATATCTGCCGCTGTTTTTGGTTTCCGTACGTCCATTCGTAAATCAAGGGGACCCTTAAAACGAATGGAAAAACCTCTTTCGGGAACATCAAATTGATGCGATGAAACACCTAAATCTGCTAATATGCCATCAACTTCATTGATATTGTTGAAGTTGAGAAAGTTTGCTAAAAACTTAAAGTTGTGCTGAATGAGAAGAAATCGCTCGTCATCAATGCTGTTTTCTAGGGCATCAGGATCTTGATCAAAGCCAATAAGTTTGCCGGAACTTAATTGTTTAATTATTTCACGAGAATGCCCACCACCGCCAAAAGTAACATCGACATAAATTCCATTGGGCTTTATGTTGAGTCCTTCTACCGATTGTTGTAATAAAACCGGATTATGATATGTCAGATTGTTTTGCTCCATCATTTTTTTGAACCATTACTTCTTCTGCCAGATTTGCAAAATCTTGAGGTTCGTCTGTTAGGAGCGTTTCATACGTGGCTTTGTTCCAAACTTCAATACGATTTGAAAAAGCAAAGAGAACAAGCTCTTGTGCAATTCCAGCGTACGTCAACAAGTTCTTGGGAAGTAGAAACCTCCCATTCGAGTCGAGTTCGAGTTGTGTGGCACCCCGCATAAAATACCTAAAGAAATCTCTGTTCTTTTTACTGAACAAGTTTAATTTATTGAGATCCTCGCTAATTGTATCCCATTCATTTTTGGGATAAATTACCAAGCACTGTTCGAATCCGCGATTTACGACAAAAGTATTATGTGCTTCTGCTGGTATTTGCTTCTTCAGACCAACCGGCATCATCACACGTCCTTTCGCGTCAATTTTGCATTCGTATTCGCCCATTAAATTACTCATCTGATTTCCCCTTTTTTACATTTCCGGCAATTTTCTATACAAAAATATCCACTTTTTACCACTTTTTACCACTTGTTGATAACTTTTTTTACTCTTTTCATGAAGAAAAGTTACAAGAACGACTAAATTTTTTTTCAAAATGCTGATAGCGTGTGTGTTATGCCTGTATTTTTGTTGATAACTTTTTTCGAGAAAACTTACCATAAAAAAAATCCATCCCAGTTTGGGACGGATTTTCACTCTTTTTTAAATAAATTTATTTTTTGCTGAAAAATAAATTTACTATTCTGTCTTGAATTTTTTTTTCAAAAACGAATAATAAACTATTTTTTTCGACGATTTTCAATTTTTAAATTAAACAACTTATTTCTCAGAATGTCCATTTGCCAATTAATGTTTCTCTCGAATTAATTGAAATTCTGAGTAATTTTAAATATTCTTTTCGTGATATTTCTTTGGCTCCTAGACTTTCCAGATGTGGGGTATACATTTGACAGTCGATCAGATTAAAATTATTTAAAGCAAGCCATTTGCACAGATAATATAGAGCTACTTTAGATGCATCAGTTTCGGTATGAAACATGGATTCTCCAAAAAACACACCTCCTATTGAGATGCCATAAAGTCCACCTACCAGATGTTTGTTGTGCAATACCTCAACCGAATGTGCAAATCCAAGTTTGTAAAGTTCTTTGTAAGCCATTTTCATTTCGGTATTAATCCATGTTCCTATTTCGTCAGTTCTTCGAATGGATGCACATTGGTCAATTACACGACTAAAAAGGGAGTCTAATTTTACGGTGAATTTTCCAGAATTAATCAGTCTTTTGAGACTTTTCGAACATTTAAACTCTTCTGGTAAAAGAATCATTCTTGGGTCTGGCGACCACCATAAAATGGGCAATTCGTTATACCAAGGAAAGATTCCATGAATATAGGCCGTCAAAAGTCTTTTTGGGGATAAGTCTCCACCTACTGCCAAGAGTCCGTCTGGTTCGCCTAGGGAAGGTTCAGGGAAGACTATTTCTTCATCATCTAGTTGATAAATAGCCATTTTATTACATATTCAGATTAAAACGAATTCGGGATGCTAAAATCTCGATGGCTTGTTGGTTTTGTCCTCCTTGTGGAACAATGATGTCGGCGTATCTTTTCGTGGGTTCAATAAAGGTGAGATGCATGGGCTTTACAAATTTCTCATAATGTTCCAATACTTGTTTTACATTTCTTTCTCTTTCTATAATGTCGCGTTGAATGATTCGCATAAGTCGGTCGTCCGAATCGGCATCTACAAAAACTTTGATATCCATTTTTTCCCGAAGTCTGGCATTGCTAAAAGTGAGTATGCCTTCAACAATAATCACTTTTCGGGGATATATGGTAATGGTTTCTTTGGCTCTGGCACATGTAATATATGAATAAATAGGCATTTCTACCGTTTTTTGTTGGCACAAATCATCCAAATGTTTTATTAAAAGATTAAATTCAAATGAAGAGGGATGATCAAAGTTTATTTTATGTTTTTCTTCTTGGCTCAAGTGTTCGTTATCTTTATAATAGGAATCAAGATAGATGACACTCACCGAGTCTTTTGGCAATGAATTTACGATTTCTTTAACAACGGTTGTTTTTCCTGAGCCAGAACCTCCAGCAACGCCAATTGTGAGCATATTGTCTTTTTTTGTTACAAATATAAAAACATTTGAGAAAGAAACTCCTTTTATTTTTAATATTCTTTATTGAAAAAAAAAGGCTGTCCGAAGACAGCCTTTTTAATCGTAATTAAACGCTTAGTATATTGTCATTTTTTTCGAAATTCTATTCGAATCAAACTCTAATGTGTAGAAGTATACTCCCGGAGCATAAGATGAAATGTCTAAAGTAAACTGATGTTTTCCGTTTGGTTTTTGGAAATCTTCTGTCCAAAGAGTTTTTCCAAGAACGTCAGTTACTCTGAATTGTACTTTACCAGAGTATGGTAGAGTGTAATTGATTGTTGTTACATCTTGTGCTGGATTCGGGATGTTTTGTCCTAAGAACAAACCACCGTTTTCGTTGGTAGCGATACTGATATTGGATTGATATCCCACTACGTTTTTACAGCTTCTGTTGTTTGTAGAGTCCACATCATTCGGGAATAATGTATACGCACATAAATTGTGAGTACGTTGAGAGGGTGCAATATAAGGAGCGAAGAATGTAAAATCGGCTTCTTCACCTGGATTGAGGGTGCCAATATACGTTTCAACAACTTCGGCAGAGTTCACTGGTTTGTATGCAACAGGAATGTCTGTTACGACTGTGTTTCCGTGGTTTTTGATACGTACTTTTACAGTAACTTCAGCACCGTATGCAACAGAATCTTGAGGATAACTAGCAGGTTTGATGATTTGAGTTACACCCACATCTGGTAGTTTTTTAGCTAGGTTGATGTCGTCTAAAGCGATGTTTCCTTTTACGCCTGCTTTAACAGCTACAAATCTAACTTTATAGTATCCTTCAGGGATGCTGTTCAGACTTACGGTTTTTTGC
>JAQUGA010000166.1 GCA_028684405.1 Bacteroidales bacterium
GCAAAGAGAGCTGACGTGTGCCATCGCCCACAATTTGAACAAATAGACTTAAAATGTTTTCCGACTTGCGGAAATCGTGAACGCTGATAGGACGTCGTAGGAAAGTGGTTTTTGAATGTTCAACACTCACATTTACAAATTGTCCAGGATTGAAGTCACACTCTTCATCGGGACACAACAAATCAAGCACAAAGTTTTCTTCGTTTAGGAACCTTGTGCGAATTACTTTAAAATCAGATGTGCGTTTTAGCATCGGTTTCTCTTTTTGAACGTTTTGCAATGATAATAAAAAAAGTCCGAATTAACGGACTTTCTATTTATTCATTTTCGGTTTTAACCTCGCCCGAATCTTCTTCGTTTTCGTCAAAAACCAGTAGGTTATTATCGTGCATTTGATTGTACCACATAAAAAGTTTTTTCATGTCGGAAACATATACTCTATCTTTGTCGTAATCTGGAAAAACTTTCTCCATATACGATTTTAGCTCTTCGTTACTTGATTTAGGATTAATTGCTTTTCCACCATTTTCCGCCTCGAAAATGTTTTTGAAAATTGCTTTTAATGTTAAGTCTTCGCTGTTTCCAAACATGGTAATTTCTTCCAGCGAACTTACTCGGTCATTTCCAAATACAGGAAAGCGTTTGTTGTCAGTTAACGACTGAACAATGATTCCGCTTTTTGATCGGCTTACTAAACTGTATAAACCACTCTTGCCAACAATCGTCAAAATTTCATTTAGTTTCATAGAATTATTTTTTTTAGTAATGCAAAAATAAAAAGATTATAATGGTTTGCTGTTGTTTTTTGATTTTATTTACTGATAATTTTTCAGTTTTATTCGTAATGTTTTGAAAATGAATTTGTTAATTTGAATCATCAATTTGAAAAACAGATTGCATTTCAAGCATTTTTCGATAAATTCCATCTTTTTCGACCAATTCCTGGTGGTTTCCTGTTTCTACAATTTTGCCTCCGTCAAATACCAAGATTAAATCTGCCTTTTTGATGGTTGATAGGCGATGTGCAATAATAATTGCAGTTCGGTCGGATAAAACCTTGTTTAAGGCATCTTGAACCAATTGTTCTGATTCGGTATCAAGAGCAGATGTGGCTTCGTCTAAAATCAGTAAAGGTGGGTTTTTGAGCAATGCTCTGGCGATGCTGATTCTCTGACGCTGTCCGCCCGATAGTTTTACGCCTCTGTCGCCAATATTCGTATAAAGTCCTTCTGGCATATCTTTGATAAATTCCATCGAATTAGAAATTTCGGCTACTTCTCTTACTTTTTCTTCAGATGTTTCAGGTTTGCCAAAAGCGATGTTGTTAAAAACTGTATCGTTAAATAAAACGGTGTCTTGTGTTACAATTCCAAAGAGATTTCGAAGATCGTAGATAGCCATTTCTTTAATGGGCGTTCCGTCAATTCTAATTTCTCCATTGCTAACATCGTAGAATCTGGGCAAAAGGTCGGTAAAGGTGGTCTTTCCAGCTCCAGAATGTCCGCAAATAGCGTAAGTTTTTCCTTTTTCTAATTTGATATTAATGTCTTTTAAAACATTTTCGGTATCGTAGGCAAAACTGACTTGGTCGAAAACGATGTCGGTTTTGAAATGCTCCATTTTTTTTGGATTTTTGATTTCAGTAATGCGTTCGTCGGCATTTAAAATCCAATCAATGCGATCGAGCGACGACATTCCTTTGCGGAAATTGTAAGAGGCCACCGATATAGTTTTGGCAGGATTGATAATTTGTGAAAACAGGGCAATATAGGTGATGAAAAGTTCGGCGGTAAGATTGTTTTCGCCAGATAGAACCATGCTGCCACCATATATCATAATTATCATAACCAAAATGGTTCCCAGAAATTCACTCATGGGGGATGATAAATCGACTTTTCGGTAGATTTTAATCATCAATTTTGTGTATTTTTTATTTTTTTTACGAAATACTTTTTCGGCCGACCAAATTGCATTAAAAGCCTTGATTACACGAAGTCCGGAAATACTCTCTTCAATCATCGAAAGCAAACTTCCCATTTGATTTTTGGCTTCTAGTGATCTTTTTCTCAATTTTCTGGAAATCAATCCGATGATGGATCCTCCTAGGGGAAGTAGCACCAATACAAAAAGCGTCAACTTAACACTGATAAAAAAGAGGCAAATCAGATACAGAAGAATGGTGAGCGGTTCTCTGAAAATTTGTTGCAATGAACGCAAAATCATCACTTCTACTTCCTGAACGTCGCTCATGCAACGCGAGATAATATCACCTTTCTTTTGAGAAGAGAAAAAGGAAACCGGAAGAATGAGAATGCTGTGAAATAGTTGGTTTCGCATATCTCGGACAACGCCATTTCGAGTAGGAACCAATAGCCAGTTTGCCCAATAATTAAAGCCGTTTTTCAAAATAAATGCAACAAAAACCAAACCCGAAATAAAAAGCAGTGCTTGTTCTTTTCCGTAATGGGTGATAATGTAGCTGGTGTAATAATAAAATGTTTGAATAATGGCATCGCTTGATAAGATGAGATCTGGCTTTTCCAAAACCAATGGCATTTTGTCAAACAAAAGCATTAAAAAAGGCGCCAATAGAGTCAGAGAGAATATCGAAAATCCAATGGAGAAAATATTCAAAACAACGATGGATGAAAGTCGTCCACGATACGGTTTGAGCCAATAAAATATGCGTTTAAATCCCTTCATCTTAGTCTGTAAAGTTCAATCCGGTATAATTATGTGGGTCAACGGATTTTAATTCTGTTTTAACCGCTTGGTCAACTTGCAAACCATCAATAAAAGTATGCAAACTCTCTTTGTCGATGCCTGTTTTGCCACGGGTGAGCTCTTTTAGTGCTTCGTATGGGTTTGGATAGTTTTCGCGACGTAGAATGGTCTGAATTGCTTCTGCAACGACAGCCCAGTTTTTTTCTAAATCTCGGTGCAAAGCGTCTTGGTTTAATTCTAGTTTTCCTAGACCTCTGAGCAATGATTTCCATGCAATAATGCTGTGAGCAATGGGAACTCCAATGTTGCGGGTCACTGTTGAGTCGGTTAAATCTCTTTGCAAACGTGAAATGGGCAATTTTGAAGATAAATGTTCAAACATCGCATTGGCAATTCCTAAATTCCCTTCTGAGTTTTCAAAATCAATGGGGTTTACTTTGTGTGGCATTGCCGATGATCCAACTTCGCCAGCAACAGTGCGTTGCTTGAAATATTCCATTGAAATATAAGTCCACATGTCTCTATCGAAATCTAGCAAAATGGTATTGATTCTTTTTAATGCATCAAAATACGCTGCCATCATGTCGTAATGTTCAATTTGCGTAGTTGTTTGCATGCGAATTAAATCCAAATGTTTTTCTAAAAAATTGTTTGAAAAACCAACCCAGTCAATTTTTGGATAAGCCACAAAGTGTGCGTTAAAATTTCCAGTAGCTCCACCAAATTTACCCATAAAAGGAATTTGTTTTAGCAGAGTAATTTGGTTTTTCAAGCGTTCTGCAAATACATAAACTTCTTTTCCAAGAGAAGTGGGAGAGGCGGGTTGTCCGTGTGTGTGTGCCAACATTGGAACATTTTTGAAAGCATGAGCTTTTTTAGTTATCTCATCAACAACTTGTGCCAAAAGAGGCTCCATGACTTCTTGATGGGCTCTTTTTAATAAAATTGGAGTAGCGGTATTGTTGATGTCTTGAGAAGTCAGACCAAAATGAATAAATTCTTTATACTTCGACAATCCCAAATTGTCAAAAAGCTCTTTTACAAAATATTCCACTGCTTTCACATCGTGATTGGTTGTCTTTTCGATGTTTTTCGTGGCAATGGCATCTTCTTCTGTGAAGTTTGCAACTCTTTCTCTAAGTTTTGCAAAAACTTCTTTTTCAACATTTACGAGTTGAGGCAGTGGCAATTGGCAAAGGGCAATAAAATATTCCACTTCGACAAATACACGGGCTTTGATAAGTGCAAATTCTGAGAAATATTGCCTTAGACTTTCAGTTTGTTTGGCATATCTTCCATCAATCGGAGAGATGGCAAAAAGAGATAAAGAAGGATCCATTTTTATATATTTTCAATTAGGTTTGTAGTGCTGAAAAAATCTCAACATTAGATGCAAAAGTATAAAAAATATGCTTGCGAATGATAACAGTGTTTCAAAAATCATGTTATACGACAAATAGCAATAGTTGAAAATTAATGCATGATTTTTTAAACTTTGTTTTCTTTATTCTCTCCTTTAGATTTTTCCGCTTCTTTTTTTCTTTGCTCATTCAATGCAATGAAAACTTTGTCTATTTTTTCTAGCAAATCTTTGGGTGTAGAAAGTCTAAGAAGGTCTAATTTGCTTGGTTTGAGATTGATTTTATCGATTTTGCCTTTTAAAACAACATAGATTCCATTCGGAGCCATTTTTGCAACGCCAACCGCCATGCCCAAATTGAAATCAGCATCGGAATTTTTCATGCTTTCGGGTTGGTAGGATCCTGTAAGAACAATGGTCTTGTTTTGAATTCTGCTCAAATACTCCGCTGTCTTCATAATGGTATCGGTTCCGTGGGTAATGACTATTTTTTCGTATTCATCCATTTTTGAACAGATGGTGTATAATTCTTTTAGATTTTCAAAATCCAAATCATGACTGTCTTTTTTAAATAGAGGGTGTATGTCTAGTTCCATTTCTACCGCTGCTTTTTTCAATATGCGTATAAATGCTGGCTCACCAATTTCAAATCCGTTAGCGTTGGGTGTCACTGGATAATACTTGTCAATGGTTCCCCCTGTTTGGATAAATAATATTTTCATCGTGCTTTTGTTTTGTAAGTTCAAAAATACATTATTTTTAGTGATTCTTTTTATTAAAAGCGCTGAAAATATATATTTCAATAAATTATAGACACATGATTATCCAAGAATATTATAAGTTTAAGAAAAATGAATTTGATGATAAAGGTGTTCATGTTAAAACTGGAAAGTGGTTCATGAATTTGCTAAAAGAATTTGAAGAAGATTTTCATAACAAATTTCCACATTGTTTTGCAAATCACTTATTTGCTAGCAGTTCGACCATGTTGCTTATTAATAAAGCAATGGATTTAGCCTTTGATGAATGTTGTGGCATGGATTTGATTGATGGAGAGGTTGATATGGATGTAAATATGGAAATTGAAAATCATAGTGAAATGACTACCGTTTATGCAATTGGCTCCAAATTGGAAGTGAATGAAGATGAGCCGATTTTTTTAGTTTCTAATGATGAAATCTCAGATGAATTAATTGTTTTGAAATACATTCCTGATGATGATGATGATGATGATGATGATGATGATGATGATGATGATGATGATGATGATGATGATGATGATGATGATGATTCGGAGGATGCTGATGATTTGATACCAGTAAATGAAAATGATTTAGTTGAAGTGGGCTAAAACAATGGTCAATTATTAATGGTTAATGAAGAAAGTGTACTTTGTGCTGTGTAATAAATAAAAAAAGCCGTCTGAATAATCAGGCGGCTTTTCGTGTGGAGTTGGAGGGATTCGAACCCTCGTCCAAACACAGTACCAATATGCTTTCTACATGTTTATCTTCTGCTTGATTTTCGAGATAAAAAATGGTGCAGAGCCAACCAATTAATATCCTTATCCTTGTTGTTTCGCAGTATCAGTCAGGAGATAATACCGCTATCTTTGCTTTTGTGATGCTTCCGGTTCGAACGCCGCAAAGAAGGGCTTTCGAGGAAACAGCAAGCGTTTAGTCCTAGACTAAGCCGCTAATGCGTAGTTATTATTTTCGCCGTTTAGGGCT
>JAQUGA010000015.1 GCA_028684405.1 Bacteroidales bacterium
TAAACTTTGTAGCTCTTTTATAAATGATTTTTGATTTGGATGTAAAAAGTTTAACCATACATTTATGATAATTAATCAGATGCAAGCAAAACACGATATTATGGGACAGGCAGGAATGGATTTTCTACAAAATCCCGACCCCAATGCAATTATAAAAGTATGGAGCGACATTGCAGAAACAGATGAGTTGCCCGTCTCCTACTTTTTTCGCACTTTCGAAGAGATGCCTTTGCTAGAACAGCAGGCATTATCCCTTTGCCGTGGAAAAGTATTGGATGTTGGAGCCGGAATGGGAAGCCACTCTTTGTATCTTCAAGAAAAAAAAGCGGACGTAACTGCCTTAGAAATCTCACCAATGGCGTGCGAAGTGATGAAATTGCGAGGTGTTCAAAAGGTATTAAACGAGAATTTTTACAATCTATCTGGCGAAATAAAATATGATACTGTTCTTTTTCTGATGAATGGAATGGGCATTGCTGAAAATATTGATGGATTTAAACGTTTTTTTAATCAATTAAGACTTTTGCTCGCACCTGGAGGACAAGTTTTGATGGACTCTTCTGACCTTAAATATCTTTTTTTGGAAGAAGATGGCAGCATATTTATCGATTTGAACGCTCACTATTATGGTGAGATTATTTATAAAATGAGCTACCGTCAATTTAAAGGAAAAAAATTTCCTTGGCTATTTATCGATGAGAGTTCAATGGAATTTTATGCCAAAGAAAATGGTTTTTGCTTTCATAAATTATTAAACGGAAAACATTACGACTACATGGGGCGCTTAGAAATTGACAATTTCTAAAAGAGTAAAAAGTGAAACTCCTGAACTAAAACACCACTCATCGTTGCTAATGATATCAAAACCTGGATTAAATTCATCCAAAAGATAATTTAATTTTGTTTTAAAAAAAAGTTTATCTTTGAAATATGATGTTTTTGTTTTATGCGAATAAGCATTTCGGAAAAGATTGCTTACCAAACATAGGAAACAACTAACCATGAAAAAGATGATGACCCATTCCAATCAAAAAGAGTCTTCATTAAAAGTCTTTTTTAGCTATTTTTGGCCCCTAACAAGAAAAATAGATACGGATTATAATGGTTTGTTATTTTTAACCTTATTCAAAGGACGGAAAATATTAAACAGCGAACATGCCAATTACTCCTTTGGTGCTTTGCAACAAATATTGGAAGTGGGCTTATCTAAAATCAATTTTGAAAACATAAACTCCATTTTAGTTTTAGGATTAGGAGGAGGAAGTGTCGTTTTTTCTCTGAGAGAAAAATTCAAATATGAAGGAAAAATAGTCGCTGTTGAATTGGATCAAAAACTAATTGACATTGCTAGAGATGAGTTTTCCATCGTTTCGACGAACAACTTGACGATTCACAACAATGATGCATTTGAGTTTATTAAAAAGTGCAAAAATCCATTTGATTTAATAATAGTGGATCTCTTTATAGATAATGTAGTTCCCGAAAAGTTTTATAGTGAAGAGTTTTGTCAGAATTTATCAAATGCTGTTTCTCAAAAAGGTTCCATTTTGTATAATTTAGGAATCCATCAAATGGATCAAGAAAAAAGAAACAGTGTGATACATTTTTTTAAAAATAGAGAGGAATACAAAACTTCACAAAATGAAAAAGTAGGAGGAACAAACTTTCTTTTGATTGCAGAAAAAAACATTCAGTACGAATCAATATAAAAAAAAACAAGCCCTTCTTTATAATACTCTCGAAAACTTGAGTTTGGAACAAAATAAAGACGAAAAAACATCGTTACTTAACAAAGTGTGGTAAAAGGCATTTGAAAATGGTATTAGGTTGCCTTTTTTCATATATTTGCATCCGATTAATAATAAAAACATAACATGAAAAAAGACTTTGATTTTAACTCATCAAACATTATTTTGTACATTTGGCATTGGAGAAAAGTGTTTATTATCGTTGGAGTTGTAGCGGTTATCATGAGTGCATTATTTTCTTCGCCTTGGTTTATTACGCCAAAATACAAATCGACCGTTGTCATGTTTCCCACCTCGACCAATTCGATATCGAAAGCACTTTTGGCACAAAACGTTTACGGCCGACAAGATGTTTTGGAGTTTGGAGAAGAATCTCAAGTGGAGCAAATGTTGCAAATTTTGAATTCCACAAAAATAAAAGAGAGAATCATCGAAAAATATAATTTAGCAGAGCATTATAATATTAAGCCGGATGGAAAATTCAAAATGACAAAACTTCACAAAGAATTTGAAAGCAACATAAGTTATAAAAGAACAGAATACATGGCCGTTCAAATCACGGTTTTGGACAAAGATCCGCAAATGGCAGCCGATATTGCAAACGATATTGCAGACTTATTAGATACTGTAAAAAATGAAATGCAAAGAGAAAGAGCATTGCAAGCTTTTAAAATTGTCGAAGCAGAGTATCTAAGCCTAGGCGAAGAAATACAATGGAAAGAAGATTCATTAAATGAATTACGAAAATTAGGAATTTATGAATACGATTCTCAAGTTGAAACTTTAGGTGAACAATATGCCATCGCATTATCAAAAGGAAATATGAAAGGTGCTGAAGTGCTTGGAAAAGAGCTAGATAACTTAGCAAAATACGGTGGAGCTTTTTTATCATTAAATGAAAAACTTTTAAGTGAACATAAGCAACTTGCTGCTTTACAAGAAAAATACAAAGAGGCGAAAGTGGATGCAGAAACCTCTTTGCCACAAAAATTCTTAGTCGACAGAGCTTATAAAGCCGAGAAAAAATCCTATCCTGTTCGCTGGCTTATCGTTGTTGTATCCACTTTTGCAAGTTTGCTGCTCGTCCTCATTTCTATTATTGCATACGACACATTGTCAAACTCGGATTTGCTTTCAAAAAACAATACTGAAAAAGAATAACCTTGCTAGATAAAGTTCAAAAAAAATGGGTTTATTTAGTAGCGGGAGTTTTTATTTTAATAAACTCTTTGCTATTATGGCAGGAGTTTTTTTGGTTCCCGGCCGTAATTGGGGTATTGCTCATTGCCTTGTTTGCCTTTTTTGCATCCGACAAGCTTTTGATGTTGATTGTTTTTCTTACACCTTTGTCCGTTGATATTAGCAATGAAATTCTAAATGCAGGAATCTCGCTCCCTTCCGAAGCTCTTATGATTGTGTTGTCAATTATATTTTGTCTTCGAATACTAAAAGATAATGATTATGACATCCGCATTACCAAGCACCCTGTCAGCATAGCCATTTTCATCTACTTAGCTTGGCTTTTTATTGCTTCATTAACCAGTGAAATCCCATTGGTTTCTTTTAAATTTTTAGCCGCAAAACTTTGGTTTATTATCAGTTTCTACTTCTTCATAATTCTGGTTTTCAAAAAAAATAAAATGCAAATCCGGAATTTCATCTGGTTATACGCTATTAGTTTAATTATCATTATTTTTTATACTTTTTACTACCACTCCACATTCGGGTTTGACAAATCGGTTGGCCATTGGGTGATGCGACCGTTTTATAACGACCACACTTCCTACGGTGCGGCATTGGCAATGTATGCAATAGCCATGACTGGTTTGCTTTTTTACGATGGATACAGTAGAGGTAAAAAAACCTTACTATTGGGTTTGTCATTGATATTGTTAGTTGGACTGTTTTTCTCGTACAGTCGTGCAGCATGGCTCAGCGTTGTGGGTGCTTTGGGAATATTGTTTATTATGAAATTTAAAATAAAATATTATTGGATATTTTCATTTCTAATTTTAGCCATTGGCTTATTCTTTGTCTTTGAAAATGAAATATTTCAAAAACTAAATAAAAATAATCAAGATTCAAGCACCAATTTTCTGGAACACGTTCAGTCTATTTCAAACATTTCTACCGATGCTTCCAACCTAGAGCGACTGAACCGTTGGGATGCTGCTTTTAAGCTGTTTAAAGAGCGTCCCATTGCTGGCTGGGGACCCGGAACGTATCAATTTGTTTATGCCCCGTTTCAGCATTCTAAAAATAGAACAATAATAAGCACCAATGCCGGAGATGGTGGAAATGCCCACAGCGAATACATTGGGCCACTGGCAGAAACAGGAATCGTTGGGCTGCTCACTTTTTTATTGATTATTGCTTTTACTATTTATTATGCGAATATTACTTATTTTAAAGCAAAAAGCAAAAACGTCAAGCTGTTCACTATAATTTCTTTAATGGCATTGGTCTCCTACTACATCCACGGTTTTTTAAATAACTTCTTAGATACCGACAAATTGTCGGTTCCTTTTTGGGGCTTTACGGCCATTATAGTTAGTCTGAATTTATTCTATTCAGATGAAGAAGAAAATGATTCTAAAAAACTAAAATAGAGACTACTACCCTATTTATGCAACGGAAAACACACAGGGTCATTCCGAACTCGTTTCCAGTCATCCCGAACCGTCATCCTGAACTTGTTTCAGGGGGTCATCCGTGTCATCCGTCATCCTGAACTTGTTTCAGGATCTCTTGTTACTGTAGTTTCAGAACCTGAAACAAGTTCAGGGGGACGACGGGACGACGACGGGCGAGCGGACGGACAGGCGGGCGGACGGGTTGCCTTAAGGATGAACTGCGTAAAGCTTAAAATACCATAATGGCTCTTTTAGTTGCCTTTTTTGATATAAGATCAAGAGAAAATCACTTTAGTTTGTGATAGACATTTGAAAAAATTATCTCTATCACTTCACTTACATCATTTTTTACATCATAATTACTTGCCAAAAGAAGTAATTCTATAGAACTCTTCCCTTCACCATAAGAGGGTTGAAAATATTGAATATTTACAATTTCAAAATTGAGATTTTTATAAAAATGATATCTTTGTTTGGTAACCTCATCTGTCAATAATTCAATTTCCAGAAATATGGGAACATTCAACAATGCAATATCTTTCATTATTTTTTTTCCAATCGACTTCCCTCTGAATTCAGGACACACCGATAAATGCTCTATGTAGACAAATGTGTCTAAAATCCAATATTCTACAAAAGCAACGAAGATATCGGAAAGAAAATAGGCTTCCAGTCTGTAATGAGGGCTTTTAAAGCACTTCTCGAGCTGATCTAGCGTTCTTCTCTCTTCTTCAGGGAAGGAAGCTTCATAAAGCGAATAAACTTGTAAAAAGAAAGTACTTTCCCTTGAAATTGGAACAGATATGATATTCATTTCGATATTTTAGACAAAGAAATGAATATTTTATTGATTTCTTGTGGTTGGAAATAATTTTAACGCAGATATCTCGCAAAATCGTAGAGACATAAAGAAAAATATCCTTTGCTATGCTGTGGCTTTGCGAGAGATTATTTGCGAGCGCTTTTATCAATTATCTCTCATCACTTTTATCGAAAACATCTCTTTTTCAGTTTCTACATTTATTAGATAAATACCTTTTCGGAATTCAGAAGTTTGTATTTCAACAAGATTGCTCCTATTTCCATCAAGACTTTGAATATAAACCAATTGTCCAATAGAATTATAAATGGAAATAGATTTAATATTTAGTGTACTATTATAGCGAATTGACAGATTGTTCTTAAATGGATTGGGATAAACAGCAATTAAGTTATTTGAATTATTTTCTAAAATAAAACTAATCGTATGAAGATAGTTTTCGGAAAGCAATGATATACAACCAGATTCATCAATCACACGGACAGAATAATTCCCATTTTCAAAAGGAAAAATGCAGGCATTAAATTCATTTTCAATAATCTCATCATTAAAAAACCATTGATGAGCCCCTATTCCGTCCGAACATAATTGTCCCGAAATAAGATTAATCGTTGGTGTTGGTGGTAAACTCAAAACATTCACAATAATGCTGGCAAAATCACTATTACATCCGTTTAATTCGGATCTGACATAAAAAGTATCCGCCATCGTCATGGGTGGAGTTTGATAAATTTCGCCTGAAGCAAGCGCCAAACTTTCAGATATTGTGCCATACCATTTTATAAGCGACTCACCTTGAGCATATAACTGTTTTGACTCTCCATAACAAACATTTTCATTTGCATTAACGACTGGAGCAGAAGGCACTGGGTTGACCGTTACCAAGACATGACTTAAGGGAGTTGTACAAAATTCGGTTTCAGTTCGAACATAAAAACTGATGTTTTCTGTTAGAAGTGGAGTCGTAAAATTCGCCCCAGTATAAACCCAATTATTGGCTAAGCTATCGCTAAACCATTTAATTTGATCAGCCCCTGTGGCTATTAACAGAACAGAATTTCCACTGCAAATTGGAGATGGGTTGGATAAAATTGGGGTGGATGGCATGGTCTCTACATAAGCATCAATTATGGTCATCTGACTTTTGCAAATACCAGATTCGGAACGAACATAATACGTTTCAGTTTGATTTAATAATCCGGTTTGGTATACCGGTCCGAAAGCCAAAACATTTCCACCCGATGGTGAAGAATACCACTTAATTGTATCATTTGCAGAAACCTCTAATTGCGTAGAACCACCCTGACAAGTGCCAGGGTTTGAAACAATTACAGGGGCATTTGGTACTGTTTGTACATGAATATAATTTGTTCTAAACACTGAATCTTGACCCAACACTCCTGTCACCACTAATTTTACGGGATAAATTCCCGCTGAAGGATAGGTTACCAATGGATTCACAGAATTTGAAGTAGACGGATTTCCTCCACTGAAATACCACGTTTGTCCGGTATAATTGGAACTTAAATTGGTAAACTGCACACTATTTCCAGCACAAATTTGAGTCGTGTTGGAGGTAAAATCTGCAACCGCTTGTAATTGAAAAACAGCGCCATTCGAATTTGTACTATCACTCCACAATCCTGCACCATTTTGGGATTTGACAGAAATATAATAAGTGGTACCATCAACCAATGTTAATCCTGTTTTTTCAAAACTTGTTGACAATCCATTGTCCGTCCAAGGAACAATATCGGCGAATCCAGGGGATGTTCCGACGGCATATTTATATCTTTGGATTCCGCTGTTTGTATCAATGGCAACAGTCCAATTTCCACAAATAACACCTTGGGTGCCAAAAACATTCAAATCGCTACTTGGGCCATCATTTACCACAACATTTGATGGTTTGGTCCAATCTACTCTCATCTCTTTCGACATCAATAATGAATAATTATTCTCGTTATCAACGACTAATGATTTAATTTTGGACATCACGCTGCTATTCTTGCTTTGAATAGGAATATCAGTATCACCGCTGCCAACAGTAATATTTGCAGAAACAGCTCGCGTTCTATAAACTCTCATATTTTTCACAAACATCTGAGTTTTAGCTGTTCGGAACGAAAAATATTTTGAAGGAGTCGTTAATGGCGATGGATCCGTCCAAGAAGCAAGAAAAACATCATCGCGGAAAACTTCAATTTTTCCACTGATGCGATCATGAACAATTTTGTAATGGTAATATTGGTTTAAATGGGTCGGAATGCCCGTAACTACTTTAACTTGGGAAAAAACGTCATTGACAACCTTGTAAAATTCCAATTGAGAACTGGAAGGTCGAAAATAAATGAAATATGAATTTCCACGATTCGCAAGAGTCGCACTATCGCAGGCAAAATGAAACCCAAAACGTTTGCTCGCCGATACTCCATCGATTTTGGCATAAAAATCATAAATATAGGAATTACTCAAACTTCCATTTAATGCAGAATAAATATTTGAATTTTCAGTATTGGTATCTAAAATTTGAAGAGCATTCCCCGAAACGCTCCATACAGGAAGACCCACTGGGATTTTCCACTTTGTTGCATTGTAAGTCGTGAAATTATCTACAACAAAACCTCTGTTTTGATTAGCGGTCCACTCCACTCCATCATTGTACATCACTTGATAGAAACGTCGATTAATTCCGCTTCCGCCAGAATTATCAGCATCCGTAAAAGAGGCTGTAAAGGAAGAGGTGACCCAAGAACTATCCATTATATTTATCTGAGTGGTGGGTGGAATATTATCAACAGTACAATTCCAAATGGCTTTCCATCCTGCTTTGTTGGTTGATCCGTCCGATTTAAAACGCAGCGTAAGCGCATTTCCAGAAGCCGTTATCGTTCCAGGACTGTTCGTGCCATGATATGCACCAATAAGTGGGGAAGAGGTGGTATTTCCATTGTAAATAAACAACGTATCAAATCCAGCTTCGGTTGAAAACTCAGTAAACGTCAAACTCACTCCAGAAGCACCACTTGGGGCTATTGTATATAAATATTGTTCACCATCAAAATAGTTCCGAGTTGGACCTCCCATGTCGAAAATCGAATCAGAACAAGCCACCGTGGCACAAGTAGAAAATTTCTGACTGATTTTATCCCACAAATCTGAGTAGCCATCGTCGTTTCCCAATGCCCAAATTCCAATTCCAGCAAAATTACGTTGCAAAGTCATATCCAATCTTCTTCCCCAGCTGTATGGATTATTGACAAAACATTGGTACCATAAACCCGCATTCTGAAACTGATAGCAAACCGAAAAAGCATCATTATTCCATATTGCATTGGAAGCACTATAATCGCCAGTAGTATTATCCTTAATATGCTTATATGTTTTCGAGGTACCTGTTCCAGAAACGGTTGCGGCAGGAATTCCAGGAGAACTCACTTGCCATTGACGACCATAATTGGGCAATCCCATAATTAATTGGGAAACGGGAATTTTATTGGCGTAATAGGTGAAAGATTTCGACAAGCAAGAAGTTGTAGAAGCTTGAAAAGGGTACAATGGATCGGTGGGGCCTGCAGTCGTCGAACCACCCCAATAATAATCGTAACCCATAATAATAAACCAATCAACATTTCGCGAAGCCACTGCATCATTATTCATATTAACTACATCATAACTACCACTCCAGTCAACAGCTGGGAGACAAATGGAAACCTTACTGTTTGGAATGGAATCATGAAGTCGCTGCGATAAAGTCTTCATGAAATTTGTCAAATTCACTTTTTCAGATACAGGAACTCCTTCAAAATCTATATTTATCCCATGCGCATTGCGTTGTTTAACAGCTGCTATCAAATTGGTAATTAATGTTTGTTGGGCCGTTGAACTTGCGAAAAAAACGGAGAAATCACTAAATAAAGTAACACATAAATGCACCCTTTTTCCATTGGCTAAGGCTGCTGTTACAGAATTTGCAGTAGCAAAATTATGAGTGTTGGTGGCAACTCCTGTGGAAGCATTAAATTCATATGAAAAATAACAGAAATCGGAAAGTAAATTCCATTGAAAGTTTTGGTATTGAGAAGTCATCCAATATGGGTTCCAACCAAAAACTATTTTTTGCAAATCGCAAGTCTTGGCTTTTTTCTGAGAAACAACTCCATTAAAACCTGTAACAGCTTCGTATTCAGCAGTCGTAGTAAGCCCTAGACTATTATAATGTTCTAATTCAAGTTGATGAATAGAGGGTTGAATACTTTGTGAAAAGATACTTTGCGAAAAAAGAGCAAATACTACTATTAGAAAAATTCGTTTCATGATTTTATATCTTTATTTTACAAATAAGCAATAATAAATTCCAAATAATCATTATTAATCAACACATTATAGAATTTAGTTAACATTATCTTTTCTAACAACAATTAGTCAAAACCAACATCTATCTGAATTAGAGCATATTGAGCAATGAAATATTTAAAACGCCTGTTCTTAGGCAAATATATACAATTATTCTAAAGTTAAGTCTAAAATTAAATAAAAAATGGTTGTGTTTTTAGAACAATGTGATTCATAAAAATCGGTGACTATTTTTTTTCTCTATAGAAGACAAATCCTCGATGCATTAATTGGCATCTAAACACTTTAAGAATGATTGGAAATTAATATCCTTTAAAATCTAGATGGTCTATATCTGTCAGAAAAACTCTCTTTTGGGTTTTCTTCTGAATGACCCTAAAGTGATGCTGATCATCGAAACCTACAAAAGAAATTGCAACACCCGGAGATTCGGCTCTGCCGGTTCTCTGCCAATCCGATGAATGTAGTCTTTAGATGAACGAGGAAGTTCATAATTAATAACCACGGGTAAAAAAGGAATATCTATCCCACGCGACATAATGTCGGTGGCTACTAAAACTCTCAATTTCCCAGTTTTAAATTTCCGCATCGCTTCCGTTCTGGCTCCTTGGCTTTTTTAACCTTGGAGGGCTTCAGCTTGAATACCATTGACTTTCTACTTACTCACGACTCCATCTGCTCTGCGAGAGGAAGCAACAAAAACCAAAACCTGAGTCATCTCCTCCGTTTTTATCAGATAGCGCAACAAAGGGCCTTTTTGTTCATCCTCTACGTAGTAAGCAATTTGATTAATTAAATCGAGGTCTTGAGGTTCGGTTTCAATCTCAATTTTTAAAGGATTATGCAAAATCATTTGGGTAATTTGGTCTATCTCTTTTGCCAATGTGGCAGAAAAAAGAAGATTTTGTAGTTGGGTAGGCAGAAGTTTCAAAATATTAGTCATCTCTTCTTCAAATCCAAGATTCAACATTTTATCAGCTTCGTCTAAGACTAGTATTTTGACATCAGAAAGATGAACTGCATTGGAACTTATCAAATCCAATAGTCTTCCTAGAGTAGCTACCAAGATATCAACTCCTTTCATTTTCATCATTTGTGGATTGATGGAAACGCCACCAAAGACGGCCATGGTTTTGATTCGTTGTGGCAAATTAGAAGAAAAAAGTTGAAATACATCATTCACCTGCACGGCCAATTTCCGCGTAGGAACTAAAACGAGTACCTGAATAAAACGATTGCGATTGAGGGCAAGATTCTGAGTTAATTGCAAGATTGGCAAAACATAGCTCATCGTTTTTCCAGATCCTGTTTGAGCAACTCCTAAAACATCCTGTTTTTTCAAAATGCTAGGTATCACATCTTCTTGAATCGGGTAAGGTTATATATATTCTTGATTTGATATTGTTTTTAATAATTCTTCGGACAATCTAAGATTTGAAAATGGCATAAGTGGGTCGTTTATATAAATGAACGGATAAAAAATTAAGAAATTGTCACAAAACGCGTGTCAATTTCTTAATTCCAGAGCCTGTTGCACAAAAGTACTACATTTTTTTGTTCAGTATCAAATATTATTATCAAACTTATTATCATTAAAACTGCAACGGCGCATGTGTTACAAAGTGCAACATTTTTAAAAGAAGAAGTCATTATTCAAAACTTGATCTACTTTCTATTCTTGACCTTGCAGTTCCTCTGATAATATATGTCAGAGAGACTTCAAGTCCGCCTTGATAATGACTGGCAAGGGAAAGTTTAGAGATGTTTATGTCATAACTTATTCCGGCTTGAAAACCGCTATACATATATCCTACTCCTGCAATGATTGCATCACTGTTTCTAAAATAGAGACTTCCAAATATAGCAGACTGTTTAATAAAATCAGAATGTTGTGAATCAAAACTTAAGAAATGACGGAAATCAAATCCAACAATTAACTCTTGAGATGGTCCTTGAAAAGAGTACATCATTTGAGGAATTATAAACTCATTTTTATTAAGAGGAATATTTAATTTTAGATGTGGATTTATCTTTACGTGTAGTTTGTCTTCACTATTCAAAAAAAGCGTTTGGTTTGGTTTGTTCACGTGAAAAGCACCAACTCCAAGCAAAAGAGTCCAGTCTCTGGAGGGATTTTTTTCATTGTTTGTCCATGTATAAGACATTCCCATTCCAAAATCGGGTACATATTTTTTGGAATTTGAAATATACTCTCCTGAGGGATAGTCTGGATTAAAACTATTTCCATCGTATTGAATTCCCCATTCTCCAGCAGTAGGATCAATACTTCGTTGGATGAATCCAGCCTGAATTCCGGCAGCTAATGTTTGCCCATTTGCAATTTTTAAATTATAAGCAACATTAAAGAGAGCAGAAGTAGTTCTTAAACTTAAAACACCTGCTTTATCTGTGAAAAAATTTACTCCGAGTCCTAAAAAATTCCCATTTCTATTATATGCTTTGTTTTTAAAGAATCCACCATCCGCATTAAGAGCAAATGTTTGAAATGATTTATCTATGTTTCTCCATTGTGATTTGTAATTGGTTGAAAATCTTCCTAATCCATTAAATGCACCTGTTAATGATGGATTTAATTGTCCTTGATTCTGAAAGAACTGTGAAAAGTGAATATCCTGAGAATAGACTTTTCCCGATGACATTAAGATTATTGCAACCCAAATTAATATTTTATTTTTCATACGTAAATAACTTTTTAAGTCTGTTTTTTAAACAAATCTTTTTTTTATCGGATTAAAGTAATATTCCCTTTTTGTGTGTGTGTTTCTCCACTCGTAAATACAAGATCTAAATAGTAAACAAAAACGGCAGAATTTTCAACTTTTCCGTTTACAGTCCCATCCCATGAGTCTTCTTGATTATTTGTTGCGAAAACCTTAGCTCCCCAACGATCATAAATAGCAAACTGCATAGATTTAATTCCATTTCCATAAACTTTTACCACTCGATTTTCTTCAACGACGCTTCTAGGGTAGAAGATATTTGGAACAAAAATGGAGTGAATATCATTATTGCAATCGATTATAGATCTTGTAATGACGAAGTTGGCATTATCAGAACATCCTTTTGAGTCTGTAACGGTTACTGAATAGTTATCTGGAACTAATTCAGTGATGTTGTCGGTGCTGGAAGTAGTATTGCTCCAAGCATAATTATAAGGAGGATTTCCACCTATAGCTGATGCAACAGCAGAGCCATCATTGGCCAAGAAACAACTTTCGTTTGTTACCAAAACGGATACGCTTGGAGCTGCATTTACTATAATAATCATTGTGTCCTGAGCACTACATCCATCTGTAAATGCATAGGTAATAAGATGATTTCCGCCACCGGCCACTAAAGGATTAAAGGTTCCTAATGTTGGATCTGTAATTCCGTTGCCCGACCATGTACCTCCATTAATATTGGCCGATAAATTTATCGGACTGTCGTTTGAACACATTGGAGGAACAGCATTGATTTGAGGATAAATATCAGAGTTCGCTAGAATAATTGGTTCATTTGCAAAACCAGACCAAGAGTTTTTGGTGATTGAACTGAGAGTTCCGCCTGTTTCCGTAACAGGCGACATATCTACCCATCTTTGGTTTGGTGTTGTATTCCAGTTTGACAATAATTGCCAAGCTCCGTCGTCAGTCTGATTAAAATAAATACGAATATCTGCAGAAGAAGTTCCCGATGTTTGTCCCACTCTGTGGTAAAACAAAGGATTAAGCATACACAATCCAGTTTCTAGTTGTGCTCGAGGATATCCTTCGGTGTTCGCATCTACATTTGCCAATCTAACTTGGTATGTGTTTGCACTTGCATTATTGGGCGTAATTTCTATGGGGCGGTAACGTTGAGTGCCCAATGAAGAACCAACAGGAAAAAGATAAACAGAATTTGCATTTGTTTGTCTGCTTAATTTTCCATTTCCGGTAGAACTTACAAATCCTGTGGTGCGCGTTATTGCACTTACAGACGGATTGTTGACATTCATAACAAATCCTTCTGTGGCTAATTCTCGATCGTTAAGAGATAAGATTCCTGTTACTGTCTGATTGATTGCTTGGGTCTTAATACCTGTTCCCAACAATTCTAAATTATTAAACGAGCTAGAGATAGTTCCACCTAAAGTCTGATTCGCACCCGAAAGTTTTACGGAGCCAGTCCCAGCATTAAACGTTGCATTGTTATACCAATTGCCTTTAATATCTATTAATCCGTTGTCGTTTAAGACCGCATTATTGGTAATATCGGATAAAATATAACAATTTCCGTCGTTTGTAAAAGTTGAGCTGGTCTTGTTTTCGACACTTCCATTAATGCTAACAATTGCATTGGATTTGACCACAACCACTCCTCCATTGTTTACGAAGAGTTGGCCATACAAGTCGCCTTGTAAGAAACTTCCAACAAAAATTAATAATAATAAAATTTTATGCTTAACCATGATTGTTTTTTTAGACTGTTTTGGTGTAATTGAGAAAACTCTGCCTGTGATAGAAATCGTCATATTTGAGGTATTTAGTCGAACCTCCTAAAATACTTGCAAAACAATGATTAACTCGACGATTTCTCACAAACATGATATTAACTATTTGTTCAACAAAGCTTCTGGACGGAAAAGATAACTCGCCGTTTTGGGTTTTCCATAATACTCAGGACTGCAATATTTTCCTTTGTATTTTCCCTCTTTCACAGGTTCGCTATTTTTCATCTCTGGGTTGTTTTGCATAAGCTTATCATTACGTTCGGTGTAAACAGTCCAAGAAACTTTTGCATTGGCTACACCTCCTGAAAGCACAAATGAGTTGTCTGATCCAATTTCACTTTTTACATATAAATTAGGCATAGATGCACCCACAGCTGTTAGTTGATAAGAAAAATTAATATTGATGTCGTTAAAATATGCAGGAAGTGTCACAATAGCTTCTCCCAGATCATTCAAAGAAACGGTTCCTCTGTACATATTTAATACTTCATTGGATTCGATACAAAAATGTTTTAAAAACTTGTTTTCTGGGTCTGCTGGATGATCGATGATAAATGCTTTGGTTCCATTGGCAGAGAATGATCCACCTACGTCAAGACTATTAAATATACCTGCATCATCATAACTGTATAATCCATAACTTAATGCGGTATTTGAAGATTGTCCGGCAACTCCAGTGACGCCTATTCCGTATACTCCAATTGAAGGTTCATAATTCTGAGTGTTTCTTCCATAAACCCCATATCCAGCAGCATAATTTGATTCTCCAACAACTCCATTTACTCCAGCTCCTTTTACTCCATGACCACCACTAGTTCGTAAATTATTCCCTAATAGTGCTGCCTCTGCTGTTGCCGATAATTCTATTTGACCAGAAATAGCATAAGCTTTCCCAGAAGAACTTCCAAGAATGGCTGAAGTTGGCGGAGGTGTTCCACCCACTATGCCATAATTGGATACACTGGTTGCCTGAATCGCCGCATATTGTGAACTAAGGCTTGTGTTCTCTGCAATAATAGCAGCACCTGAGTTCTCTTGGGTTACTCTTAAAGCTGTCGAGCTTAAGGTATTTGCTTTAATTGCTACCGAATTGGTTCCACTAACAATAATTTGTCTACCCGCAGCAGTTCCTCCACAATCGTATGCTTCTTGTAATGTTGAGCAAGTAGATGCAGAACCACCAGAACCCACTTGAGTCCATTGTGTTGAATTCCAATAATAGAATCCAGCTGGCAATGCACCTCCAGTATTGTATACCAATAAGCCCGTGGCAGGAGCATTTACAGGAGAAGTACCATTGTTTGCAGCAACGAGCGTAACACGTGGTAGTAATAAGCCTTTATTATTGGCTGTCAAATCCAAAAGTGCAGAAGCATTTGGCGTAGCCGTACCAATTCCTACATTTTCTTGTGCTAAAACTGGGGTGCTATTCATTAAAAATGCAAACCCTAACACTAATAGTGCTTTATTAATCTGTTTTTTAAACATGTTATAAAATTTATTAATCCCTTATTCTATTATTTTGTGTAAATATAACAGAATAAATCTCCAAAAGCTGTACTTTTTAGTATATGGTAGGAATTAACTATGGAAATGCATGTTTTTCAGGGTGAACAGAAAAAGGTGATGGGATGATGTGTCCAGAAAAATAAATAAATAAAAATTTTTATGATTTTCTGGACACATCCGCTCATCCTCAAATCCTCACATCTTTTTTACATCATCGTCTTTTTGCACACTCGGCCACTTCTTTTTGACAACTTCTTTCTTCGCATCTTGGTACTAAATCACAAACGAATAAGCCAATCTTGAGAAGGCAAATTAGATATTACGGGCAAACTAATGATTACTTTTGTTCCATGATCATTTGGATCTATATCGCTGATGTCTTGTATTGATAAGTCAAAAATATTGTTATGTAATTTTTTCAATAACAACAACCGCTCTCTGGAAATATTTATGGCAGAAGAGGTGTGATTTGTTTTATCGCTCATTGTTTTATTAATCCCAATTCCATTATCCGTAATTTCAATAAAAATGGAATTTTCTTGCTTAAAAACATTTACAGACACCTTGCTCTCTAAAGTAATTGGAGACAAACCATGCCAAATTGCATTTTCAACAAAGGGCTGAATAATATTGGAAGGAATGAAAATTTTATTCTCATTTATTTGGGGATCAACGGTAAGTTTGTAGTTTAATCGTTCATCAAATCGAAACGATTCAAGTTGCATGTACAAATCAAGTGCTTTGATTTCATCGGCTAATGAGTTAAAACTCTGTTTCGAATTTTCAAAATGAATACGAATTAGTTTTGTAAACCTTTTTAAATATTGACCTGCCTTATCTACACTTACATACTTCATATAATATTGTATGGAATTGAGCACATTAAAAACAAAATGTGGATTCATCAATGCGGTCAAAGCTCGAAATTCCATATTCACAATTTTTCGTTGATTGGTCAAATTTTCCGTCTCTCTCTTTCGCAAATGTGCAAGTCTGAGATGAAAAGCAAAAAGAACTAAAACAATAACAAAAAATCCGACCAAAATAATAAACCATATTTGCAACCACCATGGTGTTTTAATTGTAAAACAAAGTTTAGCTAAAGGGCTTTGCATGCCATTTTCCGACACAGCAATCACCTCAAAACAATAACTTCCTTTGGGTAGATTATTAAAGTTTACAGATTCATTGTTGGTGGTATTCCAATTGGAATCTTTATTTAAACGATATTTAAAAGAAATAGATTGAGGGTTTTTATAGTAAAATCCAACATATTCAACCCGGATATTTCTGGAGTTGTAATCAAAATTCAGGCTATCATTTACCTGATGTGGAATGCCATCTACTATAATTTCGGAAATAGAAATTCGAGGTTTTATTTTTTCTGTATCTAAAAAAAGTTTATTGGGAACAATTCTGCATAATCCTTTTTCTGACGTCAACCAGACCACTGAATCCAAAGCAACAATCGCTCTAATTTCATCTCCAATAATTCCTTGCAATTGATTGATTTTTGTCAACTTTTCTTTTTCATACAAAAACAAGCCTTTGTACGTGCCTATCCACAATTGATCATCTTGCCCTAGAGCAAGTGAACTTATTTTGATATTATGCAACAAATGGAATATTTGTGTATTGGGCTTGTTTTTATTTACAAGCATAAGCCCTTTTTCCATCGCAATCCAAACTTTTTCACCTTGAATTACAATTGCATTAACTTCATTGTTTGTGTTTTTCTTATTTAAAAAAGCAGGTCTAAGGGAGTCTGTCAAAGTATAAACTCCATTATTGGTTCCAATCCATTTGGTGTTATCTGAATCCTTGGTAACACAAAAAACCTTGGAATCTTTTATATCACTAAGAATTTCAGGAGCAACAATTTGTTTGTTTATCAGAAAATAAACTCCTTTGCGTGTAAGCAACCACAAAGTGTCGTTGACAAGTTGTAAATTAAGAATTCGATCCGGAACTTCATAAGTTTCCTGAATCTCATGATTGTATATAATATTTATTTTGTCGTTTGAAGGAAGATATACCTTTCCATCCCTTCCTTCCACAACATTCCAAACGGACGATGAAATTATTCGCTCTTTTAAAGAATTTATTTTTACATCTTGAATGTAATTAATACCCGAATAGGTTGTAATCCAGAGGTTTTTATTTTCGCTGTACGACAGGTTTAATAAATAATTGTCGTAAAGACCATCTTCCTTGGTATATGTTTGAGCAAACTCCGTGGAAAAGCAAAACGCCCCCATACCCACAGATCCAAGCCAGATATTATCTTCGTTGTCTTTAAGCATCGAATATATTGGGACTTCAGATATTTTCCCTGGATCTATATACTTACGCTGATGTAAATCATAAACAAACATCTTTTCCGGAAAGGCATAAAACCATAAATAGTGATCGTCTTTCACTTCCAAAATTCCAATTTCACGAGCTGCAAGATGCTCGTTTATCTCCATCTCTTTTTCGAAATTATTAAGAACTACAATTTTATCAAATGATCCTAGATAAAACTTCCCAGAATTTGACGTAGTAATTCCTATAACAGTCAAGTTGGTATCAATATATTTAGGAATAACAGAATCTCGAGAAACCAAATAAAGCCCATCGCTAGCCCCCACATACAAATCTTTATTACGATCCAAATAAAGTGAAGTTATATATTCGGTATCGTTTTCGGAAAAAATCGGCTGTTCGGTATAAGAATATTTATTTATTTTTTTGGATACATATCCCAACTTCCATTCCGAAGAAACAATCCAAAGACGCCCCCATTTATCAAATTCCATAAAAAGAATCTCTTTGGGTAAGTTTGGAATCTTCGTGCTGATGTCAAAAACTTTTCCTTTGTAGATACAAAACAAGCCAAACCCAAAGGTACTGCCGCAGATAATATCACTATTGGGCATCTCTCGGATGGCCAAAACCTTATTCGTAGGCAAACCTTGTTCTGTGCTGTAGTTTTTAAACTGAATTCCGTCAAAACGACTAATGCCATATCCGGTTGAGAACCATATAAATCCTTTGGAATCCTGACACATTCTAAATATAGTAGAATTGGCCAATCCATTTTCTACATTATAATTCCGGGATACGAGCGATTGACTTATTCCAATAACTGAAATCTGAATAAAAAAGAGTAAAAAGAGGAGTCTTTTGTTTTTCATTCAAGATTTATTCCGTTAATCAATTGCATTAGTTCAGCACTTTTTCCTCTGGCAATTGGAACAACTTCTTTGTTTGATAAGGTGACCGCCCCGCCATCTTTAAAATTCATCTCTTTGATGTGAACCAAGTTGATTAAAAACGATTTATGAATTCTAAAAAAACGCAAAGAGGAAAATTTGGTCTCAAAAAAAAGCAATGTTTTGGATGATAACAGTACGCTTCCATCTATTAAGTGAATGTCGGAGTAATTATTGTTTCCTTTAAACATTACAATGTCATCAACATTTACCACTTTATAGCCTTTGGAATAAGGAAGCGTTACTTTTTGAACCTTTTCCGAAATAATCATGCTCTTAATTGTCTGTTCCAAATTTGGAGAAAGAGCATCCTTATCCGATTTTAATTTAAACAGAATCTTGTGTATGGTTTCATCCAACTCATCTTCATCAATGGGTTTTAGCAAATAATCAAAAGCTTGTTTTTTGATGGCCTCTATTGCGTGATTGTTGTAAGCTGTTGTAAATACAACCAGAAAATCACGGAAATCAAAAATGTCTAAAAATTCCAAGCCGGACATTTCAGGCATATGAATATCTAAAAACACAACATCTGGTTTTTTGGCCTTAATTATTTTTAAGCCATCCATACAATTACTTGAAATACCGCAAACCTCAACTTGCTCAAACTTTTCCTGAAGGAGCATTTTTAGAGATTCCCTAGCATGTAATTCATCATCAATAATAACAGCTTTAATAATTGTATCCATCCCCTAAAAATATAATGTGTTTTGTTTTTCATTACAAATATAAGAATTTATTTTTTATTCTGATGAAAAAAGATTTATGTATAATAAACAAGAGCACAATGCACAGATGAAGAGGAACGCAGATGAAGAGGAACGCAGAGATTTACGCAAAGGACCGCAGAGGCTACGCAAATTAACGCCGAGCATATTTCTTTTGTTCCAATGCGTTCACTTCTTTGCGATTCTCTGCGATCTTCTATGCGTTGCTTGCGCTCAATTTCTTTCTTTGCGGTTCTCTGCGTTCTAACTTTGCGGCTCTTTGCGCTCTTTTAGTCGTTGCTTGCGATCTTCTATGCGTTGCTTGCGGCTCAACTTCTTCCTTTGCGGTTCTTTGCGTATTCCCTTTGCGGATCTCTGCGCTCTTTTAGTCGTTACTTGCGATCTTTTAAGCGTTGCTTGCGGCTCAACTTCTTCCTTTGCGGTTCTCTGCGTCTTCACTTTGCGGCTCTTTGCGCTCTTTTAGTCGTTGCTTGCGATCTTCTATGCGTTGCTTGCGGCTCAACTTCTTCCTTTGCGGTTCTTTGCGTATTCCCTTTGCGGCTCTCTGCGCTCTTTTAGTCGTTACTTGCGATCTTTTAAGCGTTGCTTGCGGCTCAACTTCTTTCTTTGCGGTCCTCTGCGTATTCCCTTTGCGGATCTCTGCGCTCTTTTAGTCGTTACTTGCGATCTTTTAAGCGTTGCTTGCGGCTCAACTTCTTTCTTTGCGGTTCTCTGCGTCTTCCCTTTGCGGCTCTCTGCGCTCTTTTAGACGCCCTTTCTTCTTCGGAAATTATAAATTATTTACCAATCTTTTTATTCCGTCTTTCATTCTTAAAACATTGAAATTCATCAATAAACCCAATTTACAACCAGAAATCTTCAAATACGTCAACAACTGAGCGACATGAATATCATTTATATCTTCTACTGCTTTTAGTTCAATAATAACTTTATTTTCAACTATTAAATCAATTTTATATCCATAATTCAAATTTATTTCCTTGTAGATTAACGGCAATGCTTTTTGTCTTTCAACTATTAATCCTACTTTTTGTAGTTCGTAATATAAACACTGCTCATAAGCACTTTCTAATAATCCAGGACCTAATAATCTATGAACCTCAATGGCACATCCAATAATTTCTTTAGAAATTTGATTTTCTTCCATAAGACTTAGTTATTTTACTCGCTAAATTAAACTATTTTGGAATACACAGATAAAAAGAGCGTAAAGGGCATTTAAAAGGACCGCAGAGAACCGCAGAGATTTACGCAAAGGACCGCAGAGGCTACGCGGATTAACGCTGAGTATATTTTCCTTCATATTGCTTGCGCACAATTTCTTCTTTGCGGTTCTCCGCGTCTTCCCTTTGCTGACCTCTGCGCTCTTTTAGTCGTTGCTTGCGCTCAACTTCTCCCTTTGCGGTTCTCTGCGTTTTCCCTTTGCGGCTCTCTGCGCTCTTTTAGTCGTTGCTTGCGCTCTTTTATGCATTGCTTGCGCTCTTTTATGCGTTCTTTCAATACAAGCTATTTATAATCACCACTTTTTCTTTCTTAATTACTTTGTCATTTGACAAAACAGAAAAATAATAAATACCATTTGCAAGATTAAATTGCATTTGCTTTGGGACTTCTTGCAAAATGGAAAAGTTTTTATTCGAAAAGACCAATTGCCCCTTGTCATTATATATTTCTAATGCAACATTGTCAATATTTTTTTCGGTGGATATTACAATATTTTGTCCATTGCATGGGTTGGGATAAAGTGTAATTTCCAAATCAGCCAGATTATATTTAGTTGTCATAGTTTTTATTCACAGTTGAACACAAAGAATTTCTCGCAAAACATCTCTTAGAAAGACGCTAAGACGCCAAGAATATATTTCTTTGCGACTCTGGGTCTTAGCGAGAGTCCTATTTGATTATTATCTTTTTCGTTTCAATTACCCTTGAATTAGAAATCACTTTTACCAGATACAGCCCAGAATTATATTTTGAAGAAATATCTATTGTATTGGCGCCTTTTTCTATGGAATGATTCTTCACATAACAAAGCTGTCCCAAATAATTTACAATTTGAATTTCAACATCCATTTTTTCATCCGTAACAATGGAGCAATACAATTCATCTTGTGCAGGATTAGGATATATAATTACCTGTATGGGTAAACTAGAATTACAATTTATGGCTATCGGATTGAAATATTCGAATTGTCCATCAAAATCAGTTTGTTTCAAACGGTAATATGTTTTATCATTATGTCCCTGAATTGTATAGCTATATTTTATATTCTGTGTAGAATTTCCTGCGGCTGCTATTTTTGCCACAGGCATATAATCTCTGGCATTTGCCGAAGCCATAATCTCAAAATAATCTGAATTAATTTCACTGGCGGTTTCCCAAGTAAATTCTTTGTCGTTGCCATTGCATATTGCATTAAAATAAAGAAGATCGACGGGAGTGACAATGTTTTTCTTCGCTTTTACGGTCCAGCTATTTAATTCTGGCAATGTGCCTTTTGCTCCAGTTTTTGAAAATGTAGCTTTAAGACGTATCCGTTCTGCGCTAACTAAGTCTGTGATGTCTTTGCTGTTATCACCCATTGTTGGTGATGAAAAGTTCGTAAAGTTAGCAATTGGATTCCAATCACTACCATTTTCTTTTTCTATTGAAAACTTAATACCACCAGAATTTAAAGTTTGATTCCACGAAAACTCGTACCAAGAATCTTCTTCATAAAAAGATGATAAATTAATGGGGGTGGAGGTTAGAGTGCCTGTTTCAATTTCAGGAACTCCTGCTCTTACATTGTCAACCATAAAACTAACCAACGCTCCACCAAGATCTCCCTCAGTAAAACCTGTCCATACAAACTTTACAAGTTGGTTTGTAATACGATCGGCAGGATTTATATTGGCAGTTTTATTTAATGTTTCATTTGAACATGAACTTGAGCCGCTTACGCAATGATTTATGGTAGCATAGACAGTTCCTGTGGTATTAGAAGATGTCCCTCCAATTATTAGTCTTAATGTTCCACCATTAGAAAGACTTGAAAACATATTGGGCCCATAATGCGATTGCGCGTCAAAAATAATTTGTTCCACATTTGTTAAATCTACTACTTGCGATATGATGGCTACATCGCTACTCATTGCGTAGCCTCCGTACATGTACATCCTTGCAGCTCTCGTTCCTTGACTTTTCCAGTTGGCGCCATCTGATGTGTCAATTTCCATTACAGAACCATCAGTTTTATAAGCAGTCCAACCACTTGATGTTTCAAAACTAGGATTAGAAAACGGATTTGCCGGCGCACCACTTGATGCTGGCAACGTTACTAAATCAGGGCTTTCTTTGGCAATCACATCATTTAAGATACCTGTTTCAAATTGTGGCGCCATTGTTTGATGCCATTCCAGTACTCCACTGGGTTTATAAGTAAAACTAAATGTACCCAAAGACCATTCACTCCAACTGCTTCCAATTTTTGCTTGGGCACGAGCATAATAGGTCGTATTATCTACTAAAGTTGGGGTGTTGCATTCAAAATTTGTGGGAGTATTTCCAAAATATGTTCCGCTGAATGTTCCATCAAATATATTTGCCCCACTAAAGGCAACGTTGGCATTAATCTGAATTCTGTATTCGCTTGCAGAGGAAGAATGACTAATTCTAAATTTCGGTTTGGAAGTTTGAATACTACTGTTGTTAAATGTAATTTGTTCTGTTCCACCAAAATTGTGGAAAATTGGAGGCTCTGCAGCAGCTGTTGTAAATTGCCATACATCGCAACCACTTGCTATACTACTTGCATTTCTAGGAATAATTCTCCAATAATAGGTTGTGTTATTCTCTAAATTGGTGACATTATAAGACGTGTTTGGGGTGTTGATAACCATTGTAGCGGGTGGATTATCTGTTCCAAAATACACATCATAAGAAGTAGCAAGTTGTTCGGCACTCCATGTTAGAGTTGTGTTTGGCGATACATTTGTTGCAGAATTTACTGGCGTCACATTTGAAACACAGCTAACTGAAAATATAATTTTAAACGGATTATCTTGATATACTCCTGTACAACCAGTGCCAAAATATACTTTACATCTGTACCAGATATTTTCGGTTAAATTACTAGGTGTTGTATATGATTGTGTATTTGCACCCGAACCTCCCACAGCAGCAACCCACGAAGAACCGTCATTAATGGATTGTTCCCAAGCAAATTGAGCACATGGGTGAGAACCATTTATTGTTAAAGTCGTTTGTGTACTTCCAGTTGGAGACCATTCAAAAACACCTGCTGCATGTAGAGAAGATTTAATAATTCCTTCGTAAGGACAAGCTTTCATCACAATATCATCTACGACAAATGTGCTGCTCCCACCGTAACCATTACCGTTTAAGTCATTCCACTTAAATGCTAATTGAAAATTGTTTTGATTGTTTCTAGTGTCTGGAAATGTCAATGTTTGTGTTCTTATTGTGGAATGTGAATTGTAGTACTGACCATTTGAATATAATCCACCTTGATCATCTGTTAACCAATTATTTCCTCCATTTATTGATGTTGCGACAGTTCCGAAATCGTGATTACTCTCCCCTTCACCCTTCCACCTAAAAGTCAACTCAACATCACGTAAACCTG
>JAQUGA010000167.1 GCA_028684405.1 Bacteroidales bacterium
GCAACCGAATCACCACCGCCAATAAGCGTGTATGATCCACTAATGGAAGCACTGGAGATAGCAATGGCCATTGCTTTGGTTCCTTGTTTGAAATTGGGAAGTTCAAAAACGCCCATGGGACCATTCCAAAGAATGGTTTCTGACTTATTTATAACTTCAGCATATCTACGACGCGTTTTTTTGCCAATATCCAAGCCCATCCAGCCGTTAAGAATATTATCTGCTTCCATAATTTTAATTTCCGCTTCGTTGGAAAATCCATCCGCGGCAATAACATCTGTTGGAAAAAGAATATTTACCCCCTTCAGCATCGCCTCTTGTACAATATTTTTAGCTTCTTCAATCTTATCTTCTTCGCACAACGAATCTCCAACTTTTCCTCCAAGGGCTTTAATGAAAGTGAACGCCATACCTCCGCCAATAATTAAATTATCAACCTTATTGATAATGTTTTTAATGATGTTGATTTTTGAGCTGATTTTGGCTCCCCCAATAATGGCTGTAAAAGGGGGTTTTGCTCCTTTCAGAATGTAATTTAGATTCTTTATTTCACTATCCATCAAAAGACCTGCGTATTTTTCGTTTGGAAAAAACTTAGCAATTACAGCGGTCGACATATGATTTCTATGTGCTGTTGCAAAAGCATCGTTTACATAGCAATCTGCCAAATTTGCAATTTTTTGGGCAAAAGCCTCATCTCCTGCTTCTTCTTCGGGATAAAAACGCATGTTTTCCAACAAAGCAACTTCACCAGGCTTTAAATCTGCTGCAGTTTGTACTGTTTTTTCGCCAAATAAATCTCGCGTAAAAATCACTTTTCTATTTAAATGCTTTGACAAAGACGGAACAATGGGAGTTAGTGAGTAATCGTCCTCATAACCCCCTTTAGGACGACCCAAATGCGACATTAGTATGACCGAACCACCATCGTCCAATATTTTATTAATGGTTGGAATCGATTCCCTAATACGCGTTTCATCGGTGACCTGACGATTGTGATTTAATGGAGCATTGAAGTCAGCTCTAACTAAAACCTTTTTTCCTTTAAAGTTTACATCGGCAACTGTTTTCATATATTTTTGTTATAATTTGTTTTCAGCATTTGATTCTCAATATTCGAAAAGTAATTCTTATTTTACAAAATTATTAAAATTTCGCTACCAAAAAGGACTTTGAGAAATTAGTTTCTCCATTTCTTGTTAAATTGATTCTTTAATATTAAAAAATCTAAATTGAATGGAATCATATTTGATTCAATATCATTCATCTGAAAACAAACTGGCTACATAAAATACATATTATACAGGCACTTATCTATTTAGAACTTGCTTCTGGAGGCGTGGTTTTTTCTTATAATTTTACGCGAACCAAAATCTTTTCTGCAATTTTTAGTGCCGTAGTCAATGTTGACAAATCTTCAAACAACTCTCCATTGGCGCCAGAATAGTGCCCGTGTCCAATCGCTTTTAGTTGAACTGGATTATCAAGAGAATCGGTATTTATGCTTGCTCTATACACCAAAGAGGGCTGACTTGATGTTTTGTATTCTTTATCATCTGGAAATTTATTATTGGTCCAATATTCGTTCCAATCCCAAGATTGGTTAATCTCAAACAAAATAAAAAATTGTTTCGGGTATTTTTTAGTGGTTTTAGCATTGAGTACAAAATTACTTTTAGGAGTAGCACTGGAAATTGCATCAGGCATTGGATTCAGAAAACTGGGAATATATAAACCATCCTCTTCTTTGACCCCTCTTTTATGCGCCCAATATGGAAGCGTAGCCGGACGGCGAATCGGCCCGGGCATCCATTTTCCACTTGTTTTATCCCCATGAATATACATTCCTTTGGCAATAGATTCGGCAATGTAGAGAGTTTCGATGTATTTTCCGTCTAAATCTTCTGTCCAAACAGCCATAAGTGGATGATTGTGTTCTTTTCCTTTAAAAAATTCCAGCACAATCAAAGGATTCTCGGCATTTGGATTTGTATTGATTACTGTGGGAGTTTCAGGAATTTTAGAACTGCGTCCTACCTCAGAACAAGATGAAAGAATAGTAATTGAAGACAATAATACCAAAATGGAAATTATGGATAAAAAACCGTACTCCTTTATTTTCGAGAAGAATATTTTCATAAAAAGTAATTTTAAATCAATTATATATAAATTAAAACTCAATTATTATGCCTATAGACGGAAGAACCGAAGCTCCGACATTGCCTTCCAAGGGTCTCAAACGATAGCGTTGATCGGCAGGTGGAGCACCTGGATTTTCAACGATGGCTTGTCCGTTCAAATCTCGCTCAACAACATAAATAGGAGGCGTATCTGCCACGAAGGCGTAAAGATTTTGAATATCTACATAAAACAACATGGTTAGTTTTTTAAAGTAAAATGCTTTATCCACTCTTAAATCGAGCTGGTGATATGATTTTAAACGAACTTGATTGAATCTATTGTTATCGGGCAAAGCTCTGCCTGTTACATCCCAAACTCTACGATAAGAAGAGTTTAATATATCATCTGGAGTATATGGAGCACCGCCAGAGAAGCGCCATTTTAGTCCCACATTCCAGTTTTTAGCAAAAGATCGACTCAAAATTGCATTAAACAAATGTACATTATCCCAAGATGAAGCGATGTATTTCTCATCTTTTCCCGTAAACTCGCTCCGAACAAATGTATAGGAGAACGTAAAATCGAAGTTGCGAGCCATTTTACGCTGTGCAAACAACTCCAGTCCGTATGCCCTACCCTTTGAGGCAGAACTCACCGCTTCGTCGCCAATAACGCCAAAATCGGCTCCTTTGCTTGCCAAAGAGATGGAATCCCGAATCGAAAAGGGATAATTATCATACCACTTATAAAAAGTTTCAACACTCAATTTGGTATTTTTATCAAGGAAATGTTCTACTCCCAGAACGGCATGGTCTGCCCGAACAAATTTTAAATCATTCTCTTTGTTTGCTAATTTTCCATCTGACGAACGGAACCCTAATGTGGTATATGTGGGCGACTGAAAATAACGAGCTACGCTGGCATTCAAGTTCGTATTGTCTGCTAATTTATAAGAAGCTGAAAATCGAGGAGAAATTTGATTAAGCAAGTTTGACATATTTGAATTATAATTATTGGCATCACTTCGCAAACCACCAGAAAGAGTCAGTTTTTCAAAATATGTTTTAGTTATTTGAGCAAAAAGACTCCATTTATAAACCTCTAAAAATGAAGAATAATCAATTAATCGTTCCGTATTTCCAACAAAAAGTCGTTGTTTGGTATCATTAAAATATTTGGCATATTCGCCACCCAAACCACTCGTAATTCTATATCCGTTTACATTACGAACATCTTCAAAACGAAATTTATTTTCCACTTCTTGCGAAACATAATCCAATGTTTTAGCAAGCGATTCATCATTGTTGGGATATTTATACTGTTCATTATTCAAAAAATTTCGACTCAAAATCCAATTTTGATATCCATTTTTAGAAAAATGCTTATACACAACTCCAATAGTATAATTCCATTGTTCATTAACGGGCAAATATCCCAGAACATATTTTTGATATTCACTCGGATTTTTAATTCCAGTGTTTAATGAAAACTGATCTAAAGCTCCAATACTGATAATGTTTATCTGATTTTTATCATCTATTTTATGCGTAAGTTTGAATTGATAATCATCATAAATTGGCAAAAAAGGCAAACCAATTATTCCAAACAAAAACTGCAAATAGGATCTTCGGTAAGAGATCAAAAAGCTGGTTTTTGAATTGATGGGACCGTCCATCGTTAAAGCCAAATCTGAAGCACCGATGGCACCTTTAAAACGAAGCTTTTCTTTATTTCCTTCTACTTGTTTCATGTTGAGAACCGAACTAAGAGCATTTCCCCTATTGACTGGAAAAGCAGAGGAATAAAAATCAATTTCTCGAATAAAATCAATATTTACAATGCCCACTGGGCCGCCTGAAGCACCTTGAGTAGCAAAGTGATTAAGATTGGGAATTTCGATGTCGTCCAAGTAAAACTTATTTTCGGTAGAACCTCCACCACGAACAATAACATCGTTTCGGAAAGAAACCCCGGAAGCCACTCCTGGCAGAGCTTGTATCACTCTGGAAACATCACGATTTCCGCCCGGACTACGTTCTAGTTCAGAAACTCCCAATGTTTTGACAGATACCGGACTTTCGGCAAAGCTTTTAAAAGCATCTGCTTTAACCTCCACCGCTTCTAATTGGATACCAACTTCTTTCATCGCAATATTAATATTGGATGCTCGGGCATTGGTAACTAGAAACTCTTCCGTTGTTCGGCGTTCAAAACCCAAAGAAACGGCAGTCAATTTGACATAACCTGGGTTTATTCCAGTAAAAATAAAATTTCCGTCAAAATCAGAGGTGGAACCAATGCTTGTTCCATTAATGATGATGTTTGTAAAGGGCATCGGTTCATTGTTTTTTTCATTAAAAACTCGCCCCTTAATCACTCCAGTTTGGGAAAAACCAATAAATGGTACAACTAAAATTAAGAACAATAAAGCTAAGACTTGTTTATTCATTTTTTTCAATAGGTTATTATTAATTTAATGTGTTACACAACAGAGCTTCTAAACATATCATATGCAAAATTGTTTGATTGAAAAAAAAAATCACAACAATGAACAACATTGAACAAAACACAATCAACACTGTTTGTAAAGTTGATAATCAAAAACAATGAACTGTAACCTTATTGATTAAAAAACGTAAAACCTTAATTAATCTAAAAATTGTAAAATCTATGAACAACAAATTGTTTAAAAATAAAACAAATCAGTATATCAGACTCAAAAAAAATCAATATGTTTGCAATATATTTTAAAGTCAAAAAATACAAACTAAAAAATTATCATTATGAAAAAGATTATTTCATTTATCTTCGTAGGAGTAATGTTCTTAAACATTGCGAATGCACAAGAATTAGTATCTAAAAAGGGATTTACAATTCTTCCTGAAGCAGGCGATATTGTACTTGGTTTTGATGCTGTTCCCCTTGTAGATTTAGCGTTAAATTTTGCCAACATCATGGTTAACACTGGACAAACAGCAGGACATCCTGGCTATGTTGGTGGTTTCAACCAAGTAATTGTTGGAAAATATTTCATGAGCGAATCCATGGCTATTCGTGCGAAAATTGGTATTAACACCAATCGTACATCCGCAACTACTTATTTTGATGACCCAATTGATATGCTTGCAAGTCCACTTGATCCAAATTCATGGGGAGAGATAAAAGACGTTTCTGTTACTACTTCAAGAGAAATCATCCTAGCGGGTGGTCTTGAATTTCGTCGTGGTCACAACAGACTTCAAGGATTTTACGGTGCTGAGGCATTAATTGGCTTATCACATTCAGGAGCAAGCAACAAATACGGTGTTAAAATAACTCAAGATGCCATTACAAATGGTTTTACAAATGGTGATGGCTCTACGTTAAGCGGACGTGTTCTATCTTCAAGCACTGGTAATGCAATTACCTTTGGAGTTCGTGGCTTTGTAGGTGTTGAGTATTTCTTTGCTCCTAAAATGTCTGTAGGCGGTGAATTTGGCTGGGGACTAGGCATCACAACTACCCCAAGAGGAAAAGACAAAAAAGAAAATTGGATTGTTGCTGACAGCAAAGTAGAAGAAAAAGAAACAAAAGGCCCTTCAAAAGGATCAAGCATGGGATGGCAAGTGGATGATGGTTTTGG
>JAQUGA010000168.1:0-2747 GCA_028684405.1 Bacteroidales bacterium
GTGATTCGGGTAATGAAAATTTAGTGAATAAGCTTAAAAAAAATGAATTAGTGAAAAAGATGATATGAATAGTAGAGAGAAGAATTCAAAAGAGAGTGTTTGTGAACTTACTAAAACCTTACGTCAACTTAAAGAAATTAGGTCGGAAAGTACAAACAGTGAGGAGTTATCATTTATTGATAGGATTAGAGAAAATCATAAGCAGGCATATGCCCCTTGGACTTTTGAGGATGATTTGCTTTTGGAAGAGTTGTTTAGCAAAGGGATGAAAAGTAAAGATTTGGCATTAAAATTTGAGCGAAAAGTGGGAGCTATAACATCACGAATAAAAAAACTTGGACTTCGAGAAAAATAGCAGAAATAGTTTTGTTCGTTTTAAAAAGCTAAAGCAAAAACCTCTATTGTTTTCGGTAAAACCAAATGTGTCCTTATTTTGCACTGCAAAAACTGTGTGAATATGTATCTGAGTATAAGTGTTTGCCATAACCTTTTTGTTTTCAGGAAGCATTCCTAACGGAATGCAATTTGATTGTGATTTTGTTTTTTTTACCGAGCGTTACATTCCTAACGGAATGCAAGCTGATTGTATGATTGTTTTTTTTACCGAGTGTTACATTCCTAACGGAATGTTGTAGCAATCCGCTAGGATTGCCTCGCTCGGTAAAAACCGGCACACAAAATCCCCCACACATTCCGCTAGGAATGTGTCCTTATTTTGTACTGCAAAAACTGTGTGAATATGTATCTGAGCATAAGTGTTTGCCATAACCTTTTTGTTTTTAGGATGCATTCCTAACGGAATGCAAGCTGATTGTATGATTGTTTTTTTTATCGAGTGTTACATTCCTAACGGAATGTTGTAGCAATCCGCTAGGATTGCCTCGCTCGGTAAAAACCGGTACACACAATCCCCACACATTCCGCTAGGAATGTGTCCTTATTCTTCTCTAAATGTTTTCTTTTTATGATGTCGCTCTTGTGATTCAGTCGCTGGTTTTTGATTTTGATAGAGAATGGAAATAATCTAGTTCATAAATTCCGAAATCCCCATCCTTCCCATCTCCTCTTTTCATTGCAGAAGATAGAATAAGTCTTTTGAGTCAAACAAGTCGTTTCACAGCCCAAAGATATAAAACAAATTACAAATGGTAATAAAAAATATAACTTTAGGCAAAATTATTGGGTAATTGGTTGAAATACAGAGTGTTTGTGGTTTAAAAAAATGTGATAGGATAGGGGGCAGATAGCTCGATTGGGTGCTGGTGTATTTTTTAATCCGTCTGTTTTCATTACTTAACTTTCTTTTCATTTTCATGCTGCTTGCAAATAGGTTGGGCTATTATTATAATTAACCTCCCACACCTTTATTTTTTCTACAAACAAAACTAGCTTTTCTAAACTTATCCGCCTCAAAATTTTTCAAAAAAACAAGTCTGATATTCAGTATTTTACACTTTTATGTTAATTAGCCGCACTAAAACGGCCAAATCAGGTCCGAATTGTCTTCGTCTTCTAACGACCAAGTCAGGTCCGAATTATCTTTATTCTCTAATAGTTTTTCCAAAATGTAAGTAGGTGTATTTTCGTTCTCTGCAACACAATCACTTAACGACCAATCACCCAAATCATAATTTATTAGCCATTCAAACATTTCATTAGAAAATTTGCGGGTCATTACAATATTTTCAATGCCATCACAACCACCAAAAAAGGCATCCATTGCGTCATCATTATCTTCAAATTCATTTTTTAAAAAAATTATTGTGTCGCAAAGCAATTTTTCCACTATATTATCGGGTGTTGACGGGTTCAATGTTACTGAAACTAAAACCCATTTGTCCGTATCATTTGAGAGTTTTTCCAAAATATGAATAGGCGTATTTTTATTATCTGCAACTCCAAGTGCTGCATTTTCTGACATTTTTTCCAAAACTGAAATAGGTATATTTTCATTCCAAGCAACATATATACGCACAGCTTTATCTTCATCATTGGCAAGTTTTTCCAAAATTGAAATAGATGTTTTTTTATTCATAGCAACAGATCCACGCACACCTTTATCTTCATCATTGGCAAGTTTTTCCAAAATGTCAGTTGGTGTTCTGCGGTGGGCTGCAACGCTTTTACGAATATCGGAATTTGGGTCGCTTGCAAGTTTTCGCAAATCTTCAACGCTGTAACCGTTATAACTCACTCCTTTGTATGTTTTGTATTCATCTTGTAATTCTTTATTCCATACTCTATAAGCTGTTTCGCTTATTGTTTGAATTATCGGGACAATTACTTTTTCAACATTTTCTACAGAAATTCGGTGTGTATCCTTAATCGATTCTCCCCTACCAAAATATTTCTCAAATTTATCTTTGAATGAAAAGAGTTCGTCGTCAGTAGAAAACACTCCGTAAGTCCACATTCTTTCTATATTTACACTTTCTTCAATATCTTGACTATTAATTTTTATTAACCATTCCTCAAATTGTTTTTCCATTTTTGCAAAATTCTGCAAAATATCTTCTGAAATATTTGTGTGTTTTGGCAACTCTTTTGACGGAAAAAGACAAGGATTGATAACAATTTTTGGAACGCCACGCAACTGCAAAGCTGTAAACGCACCCAACGAAGAAGCCACAACAATATCTATTCCCGTTGTTTGCATAATTTCTTCTGCCAACGCCAACGCTTCGATAGGGTCTAACGGGAAACAAGGTCCAAAGATGTTGTAGTTTTCGGGCAAATAAGTTTTTAAT
>JAQUGA010000168.1:2847-5708 GCA_028684405.1 Bacteroidales bacterium
GTTTTTCATTTTGTTGTTTGTTGTTTGATTTGTTTCTTTCTTAATTAAATTTATGTACTGTGAAAGCGATTGTTCGAGAACTGGAATTTGTCCGCAATAATTTTTACATTTTTCTAACCAATCTAAAATGTCATTTTTGTATGTAATACTAAAATAATTTGTCCCCTCCACTAATTCTTGACTTTTGTATTTCTCGCCTGTTTTTGTTAGATAAATCAATAGTTTTTTTCTTGCGTGGTCTTCTTTTAGGTAATCGGAATATCGCTCTAATTGTTCTTCGCCTTGTTTTGCGTTGAATTTATTTTCAATTACAATTTGCCATTCTTGATTGATTAAAAGAATATCCAAACGACACTCGTATTTTCTATACTTTCCAACATTTCGCTCTGTATAAACTTGCATTTTGTCTATTTGATTTGAAGTTGGAATATTTGCCTTTTCCCAAAAAGCGGAAATTTCTCTTTTTTCACATAATAGTTCAACAAATAGTTTCAAAAACACATTTTCTTGTCCATGCGAGCCTTGCGGATTTAGCAATTCTGCAATAAGTGCAGAGTGTGTTTTTTCTTCGTCAGTTTCTCTGTCCAAAATTGAAAACAAGTTAAAACGCTCGCCGTTACTTTTTTCTTGTTTTTCGTAAACTTCAACGATTTTGTTCGCATTATCTAAAAATTCTTGCATATTTTTAAATTTATTTTCTGCCACAAAGATAAAACTTATTTTTCACATACGAGGTGTTTGAATGTACCAATTTTCAAAATCCTCATTTTTCTAAGCAGTCAAGTCGCATCGCACTCTCCCCAAATCGCAAATAACGATACCGTATTTTATTAATCGTTTCCTCCATTAAAAATCAAATGATACAAATTTTCATGTTGTATCATAAAAAAGAATGGAGATGATTAATAAAGATGAATGGTACAAAGTCGATTGCTCCACTATGGGAATTCAATTTTGGTGTATTGTTTTTGGAATAAAACTCTCCTTGGGCGGATTCAACTCAAAAACTCAATCCAAGCCATTTTCTAACATTTTATAATGGCATTGCATAACGGTTTTATTTTCCAAATCGCGAAGATGCAATCCATTTCCTTGACACCAATCAAAGACTTCACAATCGCTGCAGATACCCGTTTTTGTCCAACTTCGATCACGCATAATTCCGTATCGGTTTTCCCAAACATCAATAAAGTTGTCTGTGTAAATATTTCCTTGCGACATGCTTTTGTCATTGTTCGGACATGCCGAAATGGATCCGTCATTCAACACAGAGCCTATATTAATGCCTGCACGGCACATAAAATAACCATCCCTTACTTTGCCTTCAAAACTGCCCAAAAAACCTTCACAGCCAAAAGAAGCCATGATTTTCCCTTCTTTTCGACAGGTTTCAATAAATTTCATAAGTTCTAAAAATTGAGCATCCGAAATATGCAAATCTGGATTCTCCTTGGCTCTTCCAATGGGCGAAATGGAGAAAATTCGCCAATGTAAAACGTCTTTTTGGATTAAAAGATTTTTGATTGATTCTAATTTGTCAAAATTACGGGCATTGATGCAAGTAACGACATCAAAAGAGAGGTCTTCTTTGGCTGCAACGATGGTTTCAATGGCTTCTATGGCTTTTTGAAATGATTTTGGATTTCCTCTGAGCCAATTGTGTTCGGCTTCTTCTCCGTCCAAACTAATGGTAATAGAGCGCAATCCAGATTTCAATAGATTTGAAAATCTGGCTTTTGTTAAGGCAAATCCATTGGTAACCATTCCCCAAGGAAATCCTAAATGATATAAATTCAATCCTACTTCTTCTAAGTCATTTCTCATTAATGGCTCTCCACCCGTGATAACCATCATGATATTGTTAGGATTGTATTTTTTACTGATTTGTTCTGCTACTTTTAAAAAGTCCTCAGCAGGCATATCTTTCATGTTGTAGTCCGTTCTGCAATCGCTGCCACAATGCATACAGCTTAGATTGCATCTCAAAGTGCATTCCCAAAAAAGATATCTTAAATCGTGGACTTTGCTTTCTAAATCCATGTATTTCTTGAGTAGATTTAAAGAAACCCTTTGTTTTAAATTTGGACGAAAAGGATGTTTTTTACTACTCATCGGACGTTGGATTTAATTGGAACGGTGGATCTAATGGAAGACTCTCTTTATAATTATTATATCTAACTCCATATTCTGGCTGTGGCTCAAGATCTTTAATGGGTATAATTGCGGCAGGATGTCGATTTTTTTTTGTTTTAGATGAATCTGTTTTCAAGGTCTTTTTTGAAGATTTTTTATTGGTTTGAGCTGCTTCTTTATTCGATATTTGTGTAGAATCTATATTTTGATTCGTTTCTTGAACATTCTGCTTTGTGTGGGATACTGTATCTGTTTGATTTTCTTGAATATCCGCTGTTCTTTGGCGACAACCACTCATCAGCATAAAGCTAAATCCAAAAAAATAAATAGCCAATTTATAATATTTTAATCGTACTTTCTGAAATAATATACTCATAATTCTTCCGATTTAATATCTCCAATTTCTGGATAGATATTATTTTGCTCCAAAGTGTCCATTTTCTGATAGGTCGATTGTTGAACGCCATACATTGGCATAATTCCTCCATCATCTGGATTGTCTTCCGGTTTTCGGCAACCATTAATGACAAAAATAAAAAAGCCAATTAAAAGCAATAATAATTTAAAATATGATTTTTGGATGTTCATAATTATGACTTATTAATGATGAAGTTTTTGCTGATTGTTTTTCTTCCATCATTTAAACTTAAAATATAGTTTCCTGATGCAAGTCCTTCAATATCAACTTTTTTCTCTTGATTATTATTTTCCATTGTAAAAACTTCAGA
>JAQUGA010000169.1 GCA_028684405.1 Bacteroidales bacterium
AATTGAGTTATAGCCGTAGAGTGAGTCGCCCAAACATTCATGTTCTAAACCCATTTGTCGATTACTCGGATCGTTTTAATCTTCGAAAAGGAAATCCAGAATTGGATCCTGAGTTTGTAAACTCTTTAGAATTAAGTCATTATATTTTCTTCAAAAAAACATCTATAAATTCAACGGTGTTTTATCGCAAAAGAACAGATATTATTTCTCGTTTCACTACTTTGCTCAACGATTCTACAACGATGATGACCTATGCCAACGTTGATAAAAGTACATCTTATGGAGCTGAATTGGTTTTAAGTCAAACGCTTAATAAATGGTGGAAATTAACCGCTACGGGAAGTTTCTACAACAATTCGTACGACTCTCAAATTGCCATAGATCCAGATTTGCAAAAGGATTTCAACTGGAATACCCGTTTGATGTCTATTTTTAATTTTAATAAAGTTGGTGATTTTCAGGTGATTTTCAATTATCGTTCTCCGATGGTTACTATTGGCACTTCTGGGTTTTCCAGAGCCGGCGTAGGGCAGGGGCGAATGCAAGAAACTTTCTCCATGGACTTTGGTGGACGGATCAATTTATGGAAAGACGACTTACAGCTCCGTTTGCGGGTTTCTGATATGTTTGCTTGGTGGAAAATGGAAGCCGAAACCAATGCGATTGATGTTTTCTCTCGAACTACCCGTCAAAGAGAAAGTCGAGTATTTTGGATTGGAATTTCCTACAAATTTAATGATTACAAAGCCAGAAGAGATAGACCAAGAATAAACGGTGAGGACAATGGCGAGGAAATGTAATGCCGATTGCTCTCATTAAAAATATGTGACTTTTAATATTTGATTTTTAGAAGCATCCGATTATAATAGCCTTATTTCTAAACAAAGTTAGAAATAAGGTTTATTTTTATAAATCGTAGTTGTCAAAACCTAAAGTATTGGGGCTAACTGAAAATTTGACTATCTCTCTTCGTTTTTTTTGTTTTTTATTGATCGGAAGTGATAAATTGTTCCGAATTAACAATGTTTCAAAATTATTGTATATAATACTTGATAAAATGACAACAATACATTACATTTGCAGTGTTGAATTATAAAAAAACAAAATAGAATTATGGTTCTAATGAATAATTTAAAAGCGAAGAGATTTAATAAAAATCAAATTACTCAAGAAGAATTAGCCAAAAAAGTTGATGTAACCAGACAAACTATTCAAGCAATTGAGAGTGGTAAATTCAATCCATCTACGAAATTGGCTTTAGTATTAGCTTTATTTTTCGAGTGTCAAGTTGAGGAAATTTTTTATTTAAAAATGGAGGGAAAATAAAATGAGAAAAAGATTTGTTTATGAACTGATTGTTGGAATAATTATGTTGATTGCAGTTTTTCTATTTGGTGCAAAAGGTATTGTGGCTTTAGTTTTGCTTTCGGCACATCCGTTTATCGGGAAGAAAAAAGCGGACGAACGTGAAAGCCAATTGTTTAATAAGATTGGCAATTACACAGCCGGAGCAGTTCTGTTGGTAAGTGTAATCGTTTATTATTTTTCAGATTCAGTTATTAATGGGTTTGTGGTTGAGAAAAATTGGTTTGGATTGGTTTTTTCAGCTTTCCTTATCGCTCATGGACTTTTGGGACTAATTTTTACAAAGAAAGTATAAAAGTAATGGGCGGGTTTCATAAAACATGAAACACAACAGTTGTGATGTAATGAGCTTGGTCGTTGAGTCGAAACGCCAAGTTACATTAGCAATAAACTGTGCCAAATAAATCTACAAATTGCCCTTTTTCCGAACTATCATTTGCTGATTTTCAAATTTTACAACCACCACCAATTCGTCTTTATCAATGTAGCCAGTTTCGGCTGTGGCGTCATAAACTTCTTCATCAATTCTGATTTTGCCAGCGGGACGAAGCATGGTTTCTGCGGTAGCCGTTTGTCCGACAAATTCTTTTAAACTTAAGTCGGCAGACGTAAAACCATCGCTCGCTTCTTGTGTTGTTGATAGTGCTAACTCGCCAAAACGAGAGGTTGTAAAAAGCTTTTTGCTGAGCCAGATGGAAACAAAAAAAGCAGCACCAATGGCAATAATCACGGTGAAAAAGGCTTTTATAAGAGGAGCAGTTCCAGTAAAGCTAAAGTCGAAACCTTGATTGTGAACCAGACTGAGCGTTAATGACAAAATAATTAAAAAGATTCCGGAAATTCCAGTTACTCCAAATCCGGGAATAACAAATATTTCTACCGCAAGAAGAGCCAAGCCTACAATGAAAAGTAGGATTTCCCAATTGGCGGCCAAGCCTTCCAGATACAGGGGAGCGAAGTAAAGTGTGGCTCCTAAAATTGCCATGACAAGCGGAAAACCAACTCCAGGCGTTTGTAATTCAAAATAGATTCCTCCAATAATAAGCATGATAAGAAGTCCACTTATCATCGGATTCACTAAAATGCCTATGAGATAGTCAATCCATGATAGTTTTTGTTCGACAATGGTGTAGTTGTCAATGTTATTATCTTTCAAAATCTGTTCAATATTTTCGGCACTTCCTTCACAATAGCCGTGCATGATGGCTTCTTCTGTGGTAAATGTGAGTACTTTATTGGAGTCGTTTATGCCTTCGATATAAATCCTAGGGTCGACCATTGCTTCGGCAATTTTCGGATCACGACCTTTGGCTTGTGCAGTAGATCGCATCATCGAACGCATGTAGGATTGATATTTGTCGGGCATTATTTCGCCCGTTTGGTTGACCACCGAAGCAGCTCCAATGTTTGCACCCGGACGCATGTAAATGCTATCGCACGCAATCGAAATTAAAGCTCCCGCAGAAGCGGCGTTGTTGTCGATAAAAACCCACACAGGAATCTCTGATTCCAAAAGCATCGTGCGAATGTTGTCGGCAGAATTCAACATCCCCCCAAATGTATTTAAATGAAGAATAATCAAATCTATATCGTTCTCTTTTGCATCTTTCATTGCTTTTTTTGTTCTGCGTTCTGCAGGGGGAGCAATGTCGTCATGAATTTCAAATGTATACACTTTTTGAATGGTACGAGCTTTTTCAGGGCTTTGTACGTCAATAATGGAATCATTGATTGAAAACAAGGTTGTTTGTAGCAAGACAAAGCTACATAACAGAGCGGCTATTTTTCTCATAAAATATGAATTATTCAATATTAATAAAGCAAAGATATTCTAATATTGTGAAACGAATAATAAAAAATGAATTTAATAAAGTTTGAATTGTTTTAATTGATTCGTAAGCTACTTTTTTTTAAAATATTTCTTCGTCAATTGGGTGAGTTCATCGGTTACTTCAACTGTTCCCGAAACCAGAGTTTTTCCAAACAACCAATCATCTCCACCCCAAAAGTCGTTGACTTTTCCACCGGCTTCTTTAACAATGAAAGCGCCTGCAGCAACGTCCCACGAGCTTAATCCATATTCATAAAAGGCGTCCATGCGACCGCAAGCAACATACACCAAATCGGTAGCTGCCGATCCAAGTCGTCTTAATCCGTGAGAGTTTTTCATCAAATATTCGAAAAGTGCCATGTATGCTTCCATGTCTGAATAATCAGAGTAGGGAAAACCTGTCGCCAAAAGTGAATCGCTCAGCTTTTTGCTTTCTGAAACACGAATGGGGTATCCGTTAAGCCAAGCTCCGCCTTCTTTCCATGCATAAAACATTTCGTTGGATTCTATAACATAAACAACACCCAAAATCATCTCATCTTCCCGCTTCAATCCAATGCTAATAGCGTAAGGCGACAATCCGTGAATATAATTGGTGGTGCCGTCGAGTGGGTCAATAATCCAAACATACTCTTCGTCCGATTGCTCTATGGTTTTTTCTTCGGTGATAAAACCAGCATCAATGATGATTTTTTTTAATCGTTCAACCAACATCTTTTCTGCAGTTTTATCCACGTAGGTTACAAAATCATTCAGCCCTTTTTTGTCAACATCGCTGGTTTTTATCTTTACATTTTCGTCTTTCATAAAAGCACCGACTTCTATACAGATGTCTCTAACTTGTGTGCAAATTTGTTGTAAATACATGTTTTTCTTCCTTTATTAAATGAGTTCACATACATAAACACCATCCGTGTCAATTTGTTTCAGTTTGACCATGGCAATAGTGTTGGCTAATTCTTTATTGTAATTTGTTTTTACTCGAATGTAATTTTCGGTAAAACCCGAAATCATATTATCATGTTTGACATCCTCAAACAAAACATCATGAATACTTCCTATTTGGCTGGAATAAAATATGTTCTTCTTATAATCTGAAAGGGTATGCAATATCTTACTTCGTTCCTTTTTGACATTATCAAGTAAGTGATTGCTGAGTTTTTCAGCAACAGTGTTCGCCCGAACAGAATAGGGAAATACATGAAGGTAGGTAATATTGATATTGGTTAGATATTCTACGCTCTCTTCGAAGTCTTGTTCTGTCTCTCCAGGGAATCCACAAATCAAGTCAATGGCGATGCATGCATCAGGAAGTAGTTGCTTTATCTTATTAATTTTCTCACTAAACAGTTCGAGCGAATAACGCCGTTTCATCTCTTTCAAGATTCTCGGATGAGCACTTTGCAGTGGGATGTGGAAGTGGGGCATTAGTTTAGGATGTTGTGCAACCAACTCAATGATTTCATCAGTCAATAGGTTTGGTTCAATGCTGGAAATGCGAACTCTTTCCAATCCGTCAATATCGGACAGTTGTTTCAGTAGGATATAAAACGATTGATCGTTTTTTCGTCCAAAGTCGCCAATATTGACGCCCGTCAGAACAATTTCTTTGATGTCTTGGGCTACAATCTCTTTTGCATTTTTTATTACATTTTCGATGGTATCGCTTCGGCTGGCTCCACGAGCCAAAGGAACAGCACAGTAGGCACAAAAATAATCGCAACCATCTTGTATTTTCAAAAAAGTACGAGTTCGGCCTTCACTCGACCAGGAAGAGAAAAATGAATTTTCTGCATTTTTGTCAACATGGACAATCTCTTCTTGTTTGCCCCTTACTAAGGCTGATAAGAGTTCGGGAAGTTCAAACTTATTTGAGCTTCCAATAATCAAATCTATTTCGCCCGAATCTTGAAGTTCTTTGGCTTTTAACTCTGAATAGCAGCCCATAAACACAATTTTCGATTGAGGATTCCTCTTGCGGGCAGATCGGGCAAAACTTCGGCACTTTTTTTCAGCAGTAGAGGTAACCGTACATGTATTAATTACATAAACGTCGGCTTTTTCTTTAAAATCGGTCTCTTCAAAAGTATTGTGATCCAGTAATTTTGAAAGATATGATGTTTCGCTGTAGTTTAGCTTGCACCCAAGAGTGTGAAATGCGATTTTTGTTTTCATGAGGCAAAAATACAGCTATTTTTCTATCTGCATCTTTTTCGTAATGAAAATATTGTATTGCATTTTATTAATATAGTTTAAAAAAATCGTCTAAAAACTGCTGACAGAGCTACTAAATGAATTGAAATAATTTGTTATTGTCTCCAATCCCCTCAATCTCCCTTCAATCCCTCCAATCTCCCTTCAATCCCTCCAATCCCCTCAATCTCCCTTCAATCCCCACAATCTCCCCTCAATCTTCCTTCAATCCCTCCAATCTCTCTTCAATCTCATCAATCTCTC
>JAQUGA010000170.1 GCA_028684405.1 Bacteroidales bacterium
ATATGAGAATTCTCTTTGAGTAGTATTTTCGATATTTTCTTCTTTTTCAACCGAAACGGTCAGAACATTTTCAGATAATTGAATCTTGAAATCTGCCTTTTCGAGGCCAGGGGCTGCCAATTCTATAAAATATTTGTCTTTTTCTTCAATGATATTTGCTGAAGGTAGACTTAAAACACGGTTTTTGCGGTAAATATCGCCCATAAAACCGGGTCCGAAAAAATCCTCCCATAAATTGGGAATGCTGGGTTTGTTTTCATAACGTACTAACATAGTTTTATCCTCCTTTTTTATGAAATTTGAATTTCTTTGTTTTTAATTATTTGTTCTTCTTTTTTAGGGATACTTATCGAAAGTATTCCTTGTTTGTATTCTGCTTTAATTTTCTCAAAATTAGCATCTTTCGGAAGTTTTATCTTTCGTTCGAATTGCTCAAAACAAAATTCTTTGTGCGTATATTCGCGATTGTCCTCCTCAATGATATTGCCTTTGATACTGAGAATCATCTGATCTATATTTATCGAGAAATTTTCCTTTTTCATGCCCGGAGCGGCAATTTCAATAAAGTAGTTATTCTCTAAATCTTTGATGTTCATTCTGGGCATTGTGCCACAGTAGCTCTCTTTCAAAAAAGCATTTTTATTACTTTCTCTTTCGTTATTGAAAATTTCATCAATCAAACGAAGTGGGTTTTCCAAGGGTCTTTTCATTAATGTATTCATTTTTTTGTCCTCCAATTTGTTTTTGTTATTTACTGAAGGATTATTCAACTTGTATGCCAAAAAACGAATGAGTGTTGATTATCAGGTATTTATGTTTTTGACGACACGACACAATGTCACTCCGCTGTGTTTCTTACTGACAAAGTGTCGGTTTATCGCAGTGGAGAGAATATCAAACCAATTTGAAAGCTTGTATATGGAAAATCATTTAAGCCCTGCTGAATTTGAAGATAGGGCCTGAATTTATGTTTGTTTGTTGGTTCAATTTTGGCACGCACAACCAAGGGTTTATCGCCATTATCGATGTATCCGGAATATCCCGAAGCTTGAAGTGAAACTTTGGTTTTTTTTACAAGTAAATCAATACCAACGCCATACATAAAAGCATCATTTTGTCTTCGGTCATTTTCGTTGGTGTGCCAACAATAAAATCCACCGGAAGCATACAAGCGAATGCGACTGCTGTCTGTTTTTGATAACAAAAAATCTTTTCCCAAACTTAAGTCAAAATAGTATCCTGGAGCATCGGTGAAGCGCGCATGCCTAAGTTGTAGACCAGAAGCGGTTCGAAGTCCAAATCGAAGAGCCATATCGGGTATTTTTTTGTGATTTTGAATTATCTGAATGTGTTGGTTTACGTAAATATCGCCCCCCGCTGTGCTTTTGCCTTCTTTGTTGAAAGTTCTTCGTTCGATTCTTAGGCTAGTATCCATATTGTAAAACTCAATGGGAACCACATGGATTTCCAAATTTACTCTGTTTTTTACAATTGGAATTTCTAAAGAAGTGAATGCGTTGTAGGTTGGATCTTGGCTATGGTGATGGTATTCGGCAGCAAGTCTAAATTCCAGATTCTCCGATATGCGACCGTTCATGTTTTTCGGAACAGGCAAGGCATTAGGTCCGAAATACCGAGGCGAATATCGCATGTATTTACTCCAATGTGTAACTCCATCCCAATTGCTGTATGGATCTGAAAAATCACTGTTTGTTTGACAAAAAATTTCTCCAAACAAGCTTATAATCAGTACGATGGCAATTACTGTATTTTTCATATAACAATACTTGAAAATTATTTTTGGTCGTAACGAGTATAGGGAGTTGCATCGAGTTTGCAAAAATCTTGTTTTTGATATTTAAAATATCCTGCGATGGCTATCATGGCTGCATTGTCGGTGGTAAATTGAAATGGTGGCAGAAAAAGTTTCCATTTCTCTAGTTTGGCAATTTCAGTCAAGGTATTTCGGAGACCTGAATTGGCAGAAACGCCGCCAGCAATAGCAATTTGTGAAATTTTATGGTGTCGTGCTGCAAGAATTAATTTTTTCGTTAACGAATGAATAATGGCAAATTGAATGGAAGCGGCCAAGTCGGCTCTGTTTTTTTCTATAAAAGAATCATCCGTTTTTAGCTGATCTCGTAGAAAATAGAGAAATGATGTTTTTAATCCCGAAAAGCTAAAATCGAAATGAGGCATATTGGCTTCTGAAAATTTAAAAGCATGGGGATTTCCCTCTTTTGCTAGTTTGTCGATGTTTGGGCCGCCAGGGTAGGGAAGTCCCATGATTTTAGCCGCTTTGTCAAAGGCTTCGCCAGCAGCGTCGTCAATGGTTTGTCCAATGATGTCGAAATCAAAATAATCATTAATTTTTAAAATTTGAGTATGTCCACCCGAAACAGTTAAGCAAAGAAAAGGAAAAGTTGGGGCTTCGTTTTGCACATCTGGTAATTTTATAAAATGCGATAGAACATGGGCTTGCAGATGATCCACTTCAATAAGTGGAATATTCAAACTCATCGAAAGTCCTTTTGCAAAAGAAGTTCCTACCAAAAGGGAGCCCAAAAGACCAGGACCTCTTGTAAAAGCGATGGCATGAATATTGCTTTTTTGTATATTTGCATTTTTAATGGCAGCGTCGATGACTGGTATGATGTTTTGCAAATGCGATCGCGAAGCAAGTTCAGGTACTACACCGCCATATTGTTCATGAACTTTTTGACCAGCTATGATGTTAGAACAAAGTCTTGTACCTTTGATAATTGCTGCGGATGTGTCATCGCAAGATGATTCGATGCCTAAAATATATGTATCCATAAAAACAGAATTTTGAAACACAAAATTATTAAAATAATCAAGCGGATTGTGTTATGGAGTTTACTTTCTATAGCGAGTCTTATTATTTTAGGTTTTGTTCTTATTCAGTTTTCGTTTGTACAAACGTATTTAGCACAGCGTGTAGCCACCTATTTTTCAAACGAATTGGGCGTTCATGTATCGGTGGGCAGATTGAGCATTAGTCCATTGCTGAATCTCTCTTTGTATGAAGTGGAAATAGAGGATCAGAAGTCCGAAAAATTGCTCTATGTCGATAATATTTATGCCTTTATGTCGAATCTTTCGATTTATGATAGAAGGTTGAATATTAGCAAGTTAACGATTATTTCACCCGAAATAAACATTCGGAAATATTCGGGGGATACGATTTATAATTTTCAGTTTTTGCTTGATTATTTCAAAACACCAGAGAAAAAAGAGACGCAGCCTTGGAAATTTAATTTTGGAAAATTCTCTCTTTTGGGAGCTCGTTTGTCGCATGTAGTTGAAGATAAGATTGGTGATGATGAAAATAGTGTGGATTTCAACAATATTAATGTCCGAAATCTAAATGTTAGTATTTCTGATTTTCGAATGAAAAAGGACACCATCGCATTAAATTTAACTGATTTTTCGGTCTACGATACTAGTGGTTTTTACATTAAAAAAATGAATGCAGATATAATCTACACAGACAAATCACTGTCATTAAACGATGTAACTGTTCAAACTTTTAATTCTGACATTCACTTTAAATTGACTTTGAAGTACAATTCCCCAGAAGAATTTGAAGATTTTTTCAATAAAATAAATTTGAATTTTGAGCTAAAACCATCAAAAATCAATACTCAAGATGTTGCTTTTTTTATGCCCGAAATAGATTTATTTACCAATTCTTTTGTGGCTTCTGCTTTTATAAAAGGAAAAATAAAGCATCTTTTGGTTCGGAATTTAATTGTTAAATATGGAAACAGTACTCAACTTTTTGCAAAAGCTACGATTGATGGTTTGCCAAATATAAATGAAACATTTATTGATTTTAATATCGAAGATTTCTCTACCATTATTGCAGATATTCAAAAGTTTAATTTGCCAAATAATAAAAAGATAAAAATTCCTTCGAACTTGTTTAGTGCAAAAAATGTAAAACTGAAAGGTTTTTTTACTGGTTTTATTTCCGACTTTGTTGTTAATGCTAATCTGCAAACGGCTGCTGGTACCATTATTACGGATATTAATTTAAAAACCAAAGACAATAAATACGAATACCAAGGCAAGTTGGCGACTGAAAATTTTAACCCCGGACTGTTTGTAAAGGATTTAAATCAAATAGCCGACCTAAGCATGTCTGCTGAGTTGAAAGGTAAAGGCAAGGAGATTAAAACATTGAGTCTTAATTATGAGGCTGTTGTTCAAAAAGTGCTTCTTCAAAATAAAACTTCTTTGTCAAATGTTAATTTGCTTGGAAATTTCGAAAACCAAATTGTGAATGCGCGAGTTCAGGTGGATGATCCAAACTTGAAATTATCGGTGGAAGGGAGTTGGGGATTAAAACCCAAAGAGGAGTTTATTTCTGTTTTTGCAAGCGTTTCTACTGCAAAACTGTCAAACTTAAATCTTACTGACAGAGCACCTGATATCAATTTCAACGCCGAATTATTAGTTGATTTAAAAGGGAATAATATTGATAATTTTTTAGGTACAATATACATTAATGAGCTCAATTATTTTGAACGCAAAAAATTATACTATATCGATCAATTAGGCCTAAGCTTGGGTATGGACGCGCTTGGAATGAGAAGTTTTTTTCTCAAATCCGATTGGGTAGATGCTGATATTGTGGGAAAGTTTTTATTGTCGGATTTTGGTGCCATTGCCCAAAGCCTTGTTAGTACTTATTTCCCCCGATTTGCCGAAGAAAAAATGGCCGAAGATGTGAAGGGCAAAAAAACATTAAATAAAAAGGAAGAAATTTCTGTGCCGATTGAAAATCGATATTTTAGCTTCGATGTTTTATTAAAAAAACCAGCATCTATTTTCAATCTGTTTATGCCCAGCATAAAAATTTCAGACATGTCAAGTATTTCGGGCTTTGTAAATGCAAATAACAAAACGGTCAATATTAATTTTATTACTGAATTTTTTGCGGTGTCAAAAATGCAATTTAACAAGCTTAGATTAAACACTAAAACACTGAATGACAGAATAAAAATTGATTTAACAAGCGATTTGTTTCTCTTGAGTAAAAAAGATAATATTTTCCTGAAAAACATTAGTTTTGACGGTGATGTTATTAAAAATAATGTCCTTTTTAATTTAGGATGGGATGGTTCAAACAATGAACTTCAAAACAATGCCGACATTTCGGGGGAAGTGCGTCTTTTTAAGGATTTTGTTGAAGCCGATATTTATGAGTCTAATATTGTGATAAATGATTCTACATGGGTTATTGAAGATGGAAATTCTTTGGTTTTTTCCAAAAATTCATATCAAATTAATAAGTTGAGAATCATCAGTAATAACAAGTTTGTTTTCGTCGACGGAACGGTGTCGAAAGATCCAGAAAAAACACTTAATATTGAGCTAAATAACATTGATTTGTCTGAAGTCGATCCATTAACAGCCTTGCGTCAATTTGATTTGGATGGTGTTTTAAACGGAAAGGTTGAAATTGTTGATGCTTCGAATCGAATTAGCTTTATTGCTAATTTGAAGGTTAAAAGTTTGGGTCTGAATCATCAACGTTTGGGAGATGCCGATTTTGTTTCGGTTTGGGATTATCGAAAAAATGGTTTATTTATTAAT
>JAQUGA010000016.1 GCA_028684405.1 Bacteroidales bacterium
GTAATTGGACTGATAAAATCGCTGAAAGCACAGTTAACAAGGTGTCGTAGGACAGAACCACAGGCGGTAACATGGGCTAAAATCAAGTGGGCGTTTGTAGGTTATTATACTTTGGTGCTTTTTAGTAACTTTTGTGGTGGTGGACAGTGCGGTGGTTTTTAATGCCCACCTGCTTTTAGCCCAAGCCCGTCAGCGTTCAGTGCGAAAAAACAACAATTTCGAGAAGAACTTCTTTATTGAAAAGAGAAATGTTCTTTGAGTCGGAAGTCGAAAATTGCATCTAAAAAAGTGCTTTGAAATCAGAATTTGCACGTTGAGAATTTAGGTTTTCAAAGTTTGTCATGAAAATTGCCAGAGGTTCAAATTTATCGCCAGTTTTTTCGTGCCTAGACAAGCCTTTTTTGACAGCCTGAGTAGAGAGCAAAAGTACAAGTCCAAACGCCAAAATTTGTGAAGCTTTTCGGCTTAATTGAAAATATGAAGTGTAAAATGAGACAATTATCGTTCTGTCATGACTTTTGCAGTTTGGCGGTCGGCGTTTTTGACAGAAAGAAACAAAGATGAAGCTTTTTCCATCGTTGAAAATGCAAAGTGTAGCGACAAAAATGAAAAAACTTTCATTAAATTCAAGCAATTTTAAACACGCCAAACTTTGTTAAAAGAGACAGTAGAAGTTAACTCGAAAAATTGCACCGAAACCCTAACAAAGGCTATAAATAATGGCGGGTGAGAAAGTAATTTGGAACTTCAAAAATATTAATTAACTTTGCGGTGGGGTGACAGAAAAACGGTGTTAAAACCGCCACATTTTCATAGCCTCGGAACCTTGTGTGTCATTAAAAAAAAGAACAGACTCAAAAATAGAATTAAATAAATGAAAGCGAGCGAAACCAAAGTTGATGACTTTTTATCTTCAAATAAAACACAATTTGTAATCCCTGTTTATCAAAGAAACTATGATTGGTCTACAAGTCAATGCAAACAACTTTTAGATGATATTCTTGAAGTAGGATCAAGCAAAAAGATGAACGCACACTTTATTGGTAGCATTGTTTACGTTCACGATGACGTTTACACTTCATCACGAATCAAGGAATTGACCATTATTGATGGACAACAACGTTTAACTACCTTGACTTTAATATACATAGCACTTTATCGCTTAGCAATCGAAATGAATAACGAAGCACTTGTTAATGAAATAAGTGAGACTTATCTCATCAATAAATTTGCACCCGAAGAAGAAAAATTAAAATTGCGTCCAACGGAAAACAATGACCGTGCGATAAAGTATTTGTTGCGTAGCGACACTGACGAAGAGTTTTCCGACTTTTCTAAAGTCATTGACAACTTCAACTACTTCAATAGTCGAATAACAGAAGATAACTATGAGTTTGTACTAAACGGCCTGTCTAAACTAATGTTTGTTGAGATTTCTCTTGATCGAGAAAAAGACGATCCACAAAGGATTTTCGAAAGTTTAAACTCAACAGGACTTGAACTATCTCAAGCTGACTTAATTAGGAATTATATTCTAATGGGCATTAGCCGAAGAGATCAGAATAAAATCTATAATAATTACTGGGAAATTATTGAGAAGCTCGCGAAAGACGAGTCTTTAAACACGAGTAAAGTATCTGACTTTATTAGGGATTACCTTACATTAGTCAACAATAAAATACCAAACAAAAGCAAGGTCTATTTGGAGTTTAAAGCTAAATTTCCAACTAGTAATCTTGATGAATTAGAGAAGAATCTTTTACCGCTAAAAGCACTTGTAAAGTATTACAACAAACTTTTAAACCCAAAAAACGAAGCTGACAAAGACATACGCTTACAACTTGAATATATAAATCGACTTGAAATAAATGTTGCCTATCCTTTTTTAATGAAAGTTTACGAAGATTATTCAGAAGGCATAATCGACAAGGCGACCTTTATAAATGTATTAGACTTTGTTCAATCATTTACGTGGCGAAGATTTATTGTAGGATTGCCAACTAACGCATTAAATAAAATATTTATGACTCTTTATGAAAAAATAGATAGAGAGGATTATTTGATAAGTTTGCAAAAATGGCTACTCCAAAGACCAGGCTCACAGCGATTCCCAAAAAACAAAGAAGTCATTGATAGTTTAAAGCTAAAAGACGTTTATAATATAAAGTCAAAAAATAGAACTTATCTTTTAGAACGTTTAGAAAATTTCGAAAATAAAGAACCAGTAATAATTGATGGTAATACTGATATAACTATTGAACATATTTTTCCACAAAATCCAGACCCAAAATGGAAAGTTGACTTAGGGGCGGATGAGTATAATTTAGTTAAAGAAACATACCTAAATACAATTGGAAACTTAACACTGTCAGGAAACAATGGTAAGCTTGGAAATAAACCATTTATATATAAAAGAGATATAGAAAAAGCGGGATACAAGGACAGTCGATTATGGTTAAATAAATATTTGTCAACCCTTGATAAGTGGGATAAAACGGAAATAGAAAATCGTTTTGATAGATTAGCTGAACGATTTCTGAATATTTGGAAGATTCCAGCAATAGAAATAGATGATAGAGATGAAAATAATGAAGTAAATATTTTTGAAGCTGAAGACCCTAAATTTAAAAAGTTAGAATACGCAATCTTCTATGACCAAAAGATAGAGGTTAATCAAGTATCAAAGTTGTATGTTGAAGTATTTAAGCAATTATTTGACTTGCAGCCAGAAACATTTTTCACTACAGACTTGGCAGAACGAATCACTCTGACAAAAAATCCAAAAGAAGGAAATCCAAGGCAAGCCGTTAAAATAAACAACACTTATTTCATTGAGGGAAATATAGATAATATTGGAAAATTTGATAGAATGAAATACGCATTAACAATATTTGATTCAGAGGATGAATTAATAATTAAGTACGCGGAAAATGAATAACGAACATCCAACATTGTATAAACGTAATGCGGGATTTATTGCTAAATGGAACATCTCGTCACGTAATAAAATTTTGAATAAAATGAAAATACGTCTTCGAAAACCACACTAAACTTATACTAGCCCCTTGTGTGTAATGTAAAGCAAGATCTGAACTCAAATATTATAATCAAGTATTTATGAACAGTACTACTAGAACAAAGACAATAAGAAATGTAACCTTGATTGGTTCTGTTGTAAACTTAGTACTAGCAGTTGGAAAAATAATTGCTGGAATTGTTGGAAAAAGCTCTGCAATGATTGCGGATGGGGTTCATTCTTTATCGGATTTGGTGACAGATATAATTGTATTGGTTTTTATTAAAGTATCAGGTAAAGAGCGAGACAAAAATCATCAATATGGACATGGAAAGTATGAAACATTTGCAACGATGTTAATTAGTTTTGCATTGATGATTGTAGGCGGAGGTATTTTATGGACTAGCGCAAACAAAGTAATTGATTCAATTAATGGTATAGTAATAGAACAACCTGGTTATATCGCTCTTTATGCTGCATTGATTTCAATAATCACAAAAGAGGGATTATACTGGTATACAAAAACAATTGGAGTGAAAGTAAATAGTCATGCTATGGTTGCAAATGCATGGCATCATCGATCTGATGCATTCTCATCGATAGGTACAGCAATAGGTATTTCAGGTGCAATTCTATTGGGGGAAAAGTGGCGCGTTTTAGACCCAATAGCAGGAATAATAGTCAGTTTCTTTATTTTGAAAGTAGCATGGGAAATTGCAAATCCAAGTATAAAAGAGCTATTGGAAAGTTCACTTTCTGAAGAAACTGAAAATGAAATAATAGAAATAATTAAAGAAACATCAGGTGTCAAAGGGTTTCATAATTTAAAAACAAGAAAAATAGGAGACATTTATGCGATTGAAGTTCACATTAAAGTGGATAAAGAATTGACAGTTGAGTTATCTCATCAAATCGCGACCCAAATTGAAAAATCATTGAGATACAAGTTTGGCAATCAATCACATATTGGAATTCATGTAGAACCCTATTATGAAAGAAGCAAATGAACACTACACGCATTATATAGACCTTCAAGCGTTTTGCAGAACCCAGCCCCGAAAAAAACGAGGGTAAACGTGAAGCACAGCTTGAAATAAATCCATGGTTTTGTCTCATCTGTTTTGCAACAGATTTTTACAATTTATTCGACTTAAAGGGGGTTAAGCCACTAATTTGAAATAAGTATTGGTATTACATAAGATAATCAGATTTTTATAGGACAACAGTGATTAGAAATAATCAATTTGTTTTTATTTATAATAATTGTTGTCCGATAAAGTTGGGCAAATAATAGTTTTACATTCAAAAACAATGAAAGAAAAATTAAAAAATTAAATACTCTAATTAGTACCTGAAAACTCTGTGTTATATTGCAACCACTAATTAAATATTAGAGAACATCTAGTGCTCAAATCTTATTTCCCAGTTTTTTTCTTCAGCTATGTTTTTGTGTGAGTCTATAATGTTTTCAGAATCATATTCCATCAAAGAAATTATGCCCTTTTCCATGCCATTTCTGTCGGGCAAAGAGTTAAATAATGTATTTAAAAAGTTTATTGAAGACCCTGAACAATCAATGTAATTTAAAACTTTATTGCTTAAATTTAAATTGTTTAATTCATTGTTATCGCCACAAACCAAACTTGTTAAAGATCTATTTTTACTAATATCAAGACTTTTAAGTTTATTTGAAGAGCAAATTAAATATTCCAATGCACTATTTTTGCTAACATCTAAATGGCTAACACCATTCCCACAACAATCAAGTTCAACCAAAGCTTTATTTTTGCTAATATTTATGTTTTCCAACTGATTCACTCTGTAAGAAAGTGTTTTTAAAGAGGTATTGTTGCTCAAATCTAGGCTAGTCAGTTTGTTGTAGTCACAATTTAGCTTTGTTAAAGCAATATTCTTGCTAGTGTTTAAACTGCTTAATTCATTTATTCCACAATTAAGTTCTTTTAAAACTGTATTGTTACTGATATCCAAGCTCATTATTCCATTTCGGCTACAATCTAGCGTGCTTATGTTGCCGTATATGCTTACACGTTTGTCTTTTGGTATGTATTTTATCTGTGTCAATTCCGAACCTACTTCAAAGCTAGTAGATTCTTCATTTCCACTCATTATTTTAACTGCTGTATTTTCGGCATTTGCAGCAAGTTCTAGGTTGATTTCATTAATGCTATTCAGCGTAAACGTAATTTGCTGACTTTCCTCTTCTGCTTTGCTTCCCTGATTTGCACAGGAATACATCATCATTAATAGAACTATTGCGATGATATTTTTTGATGTTTTCATAGTTTTGTTAATTTGTTAGGAAAATAAAAGATTCATTTTTTTGCTAAAGTAATAAAATATTCACAACTAAGCTGTAAAATGATCAAAAAACTATTTTTTTTAAATTACATATGTTTTTGATTAATAGTGTCTTAAGATGATTTGTTTTTTAATTGTTTTTTATAATTTTGAAATAACATGTGCTTTTTTTCATATATGTGATGTTATTTATGGGTTATATAATATTGTTTTCACCCCCCTAAATAGTTGAACAAAATTGTAGTTTAAGACAATCCGATTTTGTTTTAACATTCAACATTGATTTATCCTTGAAATTTAGTATTTTTGCGATATGTTAACAAGAAGAACCAGGTGAAGGGAAGATTCCCTTGCGTGAATTGATTGGCGTTCATCGAAAAGTGACAGAAAACTCAATACAAATGAACGAAAAAATGATCAGAAATAGTTTAATACTCCCCAATAAAAACAAACATCAATGAAAAAAACAATAGAGATAATTATTTATGCAAGCATCGTTGCAGCATTTCTAAGAGGTTTATTTGTCTTTGACCAAGGCGGTTCGGCAGCTGAAACCTATCCAACAGCTTCGGCAATATGTTTTATTGGGTCGATTTTTTTAGCAATTTATATGCTAAAAGTTAAGGACAATAAATAATTCCTCGCTATTACCAGAAGCTAATGTTGAGAAATTAGAACTTTGGATTTTGTCTGATAATTTCGTGCAGGCTGCAAATGAAATTTTAGCAATAGATTGCAAGATACTGCTAAACTTAAATAAAAGGCACCCAGTCACTTTTCATCAATTTGCAAATTGGAATTATTAATTATCTTTGTTTGTGTTTTGAGAAAAAAGGACGTAACATTCTATAAATCATAATTAAGTTATGAAATATTGATCGAGTTAGACAGCCATAGCAAACAGAGACAGGCTAAAAACGCCCAAAGTAATAAATATACTAGTGGAGACCATGAACCCATTTAAAAAATAAATAATTAGGCAATACAGAAGATTAGGAACAGTTTGAAATTGAAGAAAATGAAACATTTTATTATAATAGCGAGTTTGTGTCTGACTTTTGGTTTTGTGAATGCACAAAACAAGGTATATAAAGGTAATTCTACCAGTTATTCGAATTGTCTTTTTACCATTAGTGATAATAAAATATACAGTGGAAACTCCACTAGTTATTCAAATTGTTTATACACTATCGGCGGGAACAAAGTATATCAAGGCAATTCCAATAGCTATTCTAAATGTCTATATACTATTCACGGCGATAAAATTTACAAACGCAACTCCACCAACTATTCAGATTGCCTTTACACAATAAGTAATGGAAAAATATATGAAGGCAATCTAGCAACTTACTCGAATTGTTTGTTAACGGTGGATGGAAAAAAAGTGTATCAAGGAAATTCTACGAACTATTCAAATTGTTTGGCAACACTTGATGGGATTATAAAATATTCAATAGTTGCAATACTGCTTGGTCCATATTAAAATAAGCCATAAAAGCATAAATAAAAGCCCCGACTGCGGCATTGCAAAAGAGATAATAGATGTCCTAGACAACAACCTTCCTCCAATGAAACTTGGTGAAAAAGAGTAAGCAATGGTATCCATCCAAATGGACTACACAGTTATCATTTCAAACTTAATCTGCTAAATTTATGGTTTGGTTTTTTAATGGGAGATTTTGGGTCAACACAAAAGCTGCATTTACAACTTGAACTCAGTAAATATTATCGCTTATTATAGAAATAACTTTTTTCTTCTCAGGCTAAACAAGTAAAAAGCTCCGGCTTATTTGGACATCAGCACCCGATTGCCGCAAGCCAATATAAAATATAAATTTGCAATGCTCAAAATGTTTATTAATTTTGTCTAGTAAATTCTTCCTATGAAAAGTTGCAAACTTTTGAGGAGAACGGCTAAACACTTTTGTCGGAATACTCATTTAAGATTTATTAAAATGATTTTTTGTTTTATTTTAATGATTTTTTCGACATCCATATTCTCAATTTATGGACAAACGATTAATGAACTTGAATATGATTTATCATGGAGTCATTCTTCAGAAGAACGAGGAGCTAAAATTGATAAAGCGAGACTTTTATTAGAAAAGGATTCATTTAACTATAGTGCTATCTATTATATTTTAAGATATTACGATGATAGAAAAATTGATTCGGCATCTGTTTTTTTTAATAACTTAATCAAGAAATTCCCAGATAAAATTGAACCTTATTTATTACGAGTCGACTTATTACACTTAGAAGTTGATTACTTGAACGACAGTCTTTATACTACTAAAAAGTTAGAATATTTGAATAAGGCCTTGGAAATTGATAATAACAGTCGTGATGTTGTTTACCGATTGGCTTCCTTGTTTTATAGAGATTTTATTCGTCCATATTTTTATAATTCTATTCGAGAAATTGAGGTTGTAAACTTTGAACATAAAGATTCAACTTATATTACAATTGATACTGTAGGAAAGAGAAAGTCCGTAATTATTCATCCCGAAGATAGTGCTTTATTGTATTTTCATAAATTAGAAGATCTTAGCGAACGATATAGAGATTTTTTATTTTTTCCAACTAAACAAATTGAAGCCTTTAAAAAAGTTTCAACAGGCAAGAAACTTGATTCTCTTATGGGAATTTCTGAAAATTGTTATTTCCCTTCTTGGTATTTTGTCAATTTGCCTGATAAATGGGAGTATAATTTGAGTGCAGATTATTTGTCTCAAATAGAATCTTCTTATGATTATGTAGAATATATCAAATCGAGATTGGAAATAATGAATGAACCCTGCCTTTATCAAATGGTTATAAAGGATAGTGCAGAAATATACAGGTTTACTTGGTTTAGGTCTTTTCATAATCCAGTTTGTATTAGGCTTGAAAAAAGAGGGGATATTATTCAATTGTTTTATAAGGAAATAGGGCTTGGGGAAAGTGATGAAGCAAAATTAATTGTATCAAAAAAAATAGTTGTATCAATATCTGAATGGAGTTCATTTATTGAATTATTAAACAAGGCTGAATTTGATAATCTCCCCAAAAGGATAAATACGCCCATGTGCGATGGTGCTTCGTGGATATTGGAGAAGAAAACAAACAATCAATTTAAGGTTTTCGAAACAAATATCCCTAAATCATTTTTCAAGGAGGCCTGTTTATTTCTAATTAGCTTATCAAAAATAGAAATTAATGAAGGTGATATTTATTGAAAATATATCATGAAAACAGTAATCTTAATAACCAGTGAAAGTTTGGCAGAAGCTCATATTTTAAAAGGTCGATTGCTAAACGAAGGAATAGACTGTTTTTTGACAAATGAGAATTTTGTAAATTTAATGCCTTTATGCAACAACATGTTGGGTTCTGGAATTCAGCTAATGATAAATGAAAGAGACAGTAAAAAAGCAAGAGAAATTTTAAAATATAAAATAGAACCAAGTAAAATGGAGTTGAATTGTCCTAATTGTGGTTCTCAAAATATTGGTTTGGGATTAGGAAAAAGAAAGGGGTTTAAGATTTTCAATATTATTATTGCATTACTGTCAGCTTTTCCAATGGGAAATTTAAAGCTAGATTATTATTGTAAAGACTGTAAAACTGAAATTAATTAGAAATAAATATTGAAGAGAAAAATGAATACTTAAAAAAAAGCCGATTATGCGAACTAAGCTTATATGGAAAAAGAATTTTTTCTCAAATTCGTACAGGTTCTATTCGGATGGACGACAGATTGGAAAACTAAAAGAGAAGATGTTGTCTCAAACGGCAGAGGGTCAATTATTTGGCAAAGAATTTACATTTAAGACAAAGGGCTTCTTTAAGCAGCATGCTGAAATTGTTGATAGTTTGGAGAATAAAGTTATTGGAAAAATAACATATAATAATTGGATGACCAAAGCTACAATATTAGTTGATAATAAAACGATGAATTGGAAGTATGATAATTTTTGGAATACAAAATGGAGTATTTATAATTCAGAAGGCATCAAAATACAATACTCAGGTTCATCTACCAGTGGTCAAATTGATTCAAATATCGATGATGCATTGCTTGTATTGTGTGGATTATTTGTGACTAATTATTATTGGCAAACAACTGCTGCTATTATTATAGCTCTTATTCCAATATGGATGGTAATATTGAGATAAGGGATTAAGTCACTCAGTTATTTAGTTGCTTTTCATCAACTGTATCTAGAAAAATAATAACTATTGTCCGATAAAATAAGAAAGTATTGTTTTGGCGTAAATTGCTTCTATCAGTTTTTTCCTCAATCCTAAAGGATGAATTGATTTTCAGCAATTTACACCCTTTATGGATGTGAAATAAATTGCGGAAAAGCAATATTTTTTAAAAAAACCAAAACCAAGCCTCTCTTTTTTATTTTATACATATTCGCTTCTTATGCAGTGTTTTACATAAGATAATCAGATTTTTATCGGACAACAGTGAAAAATAATAACTAAGTTTGCTTGCCGTTTGAAAAAGATTGGGAGGATTATTTTTTTGCCAACAAAAAGCGGCATAATTTTGCCCATAATAATTTCAATAAAACTTTTGCAATTTCAATTTTTCTTAATGGCTTAAATTGATTGTGAAAAAGCAAGTCTGTGTGAGTTTAGTCCCATAATGGTGCTAAAGCAAAAGAATTTCAAGCGATTTCTTTTCAGTTGGCTAAAGCCAAAGCAATAAAAAGATGTTTTAATAAAGCTTGTAACTTGTTATTAATCTGATAATTAATGTTTTTATAGATGCTCTCTATTGCAGTCAGATTTATCTGACTGACAATAAAGATAAAAAAAGTGCAAGGGCTTTAGCCTCATTCTTTATTCTGAAATCTTCTTTCAAAATTTTATCAATGTACTAGTATAATGGAGTATAAGATTAAACAAATACGGCATATCTTGGTTTAAGATATAGATATTAGAGGAGACTTAAAATTAAACCATAATTAATTATCATAAAAAACAAATCATGAGTACAATAATTCATAGAGCGGAAACAAGAGGAAATGCAGATCACGGCTGGCTAAACACACATCATACTTTTAGTTTTGCTGATTATTACGATCGAGAAAGAATGAATTTTGGAGTACTTCGTGTTTTAAACGATGACATCGTACAGGCAGGAATGGGCTTTGGGACGCATCCACATGAAAACATGGAAATTGTATCCATTCCCTTGGAAGGTGATTTAGAGCATAAAGATAGCATGGGAAATATTGCTGTAATTAAAGAAGGGGATGTGCAAGTAATGAGTGCCGGAACTGGAATTACGCATTCGGAATACAACCAAAATAGGGATAAAGACGTGAAGTTTCTTCAAATTTGGATTTTTCCGAATGAGAAAAATGTGACTCCAAGATACGATCAGATTTCGCTCAAAGATATTGAAAAAGAGAATCAATTTTATCAAATTCTTTCTCCCAACAAAGACGACCAGGGCGTTTGGATTCACCAAGATGCTTGGTTTTATATCGGGAGATTGTCAAAAGGAAAATCGGATGAATACAAAATTAAAAAAGAGGGAAATGGAATATATGCTTTTATTATTGAGGGAGAAGTGGAAATTAACAATGAAAAACTCTCTAAAAGAGATGGAATGGGAATTTGGAACACAGATACCATTCATGTAAAAGCAACAGAAAATGCACGGGTGCTTTTGATGGAAGTTCCCATGCTAAGATAATTTATTGAAATAATGTCAACACGAATACTCTTTTGTTTAGTGATTCGATCGGCTGATTGCGATTAAAAAAACGTCAAATTCGTTGCAAAAGACGCAAAGAAGTTGGCGTTTTCTTGCACACATTAAAAAATAATGAAATGAAAATTAAATTAAGTGAAACAGAAACAATAGGCACCGCAATTGCTACAGATAATGGCCAAGTAGCAGGAAAAATGACCTATTCTATTCCTTCTGCAGATTATATTATTGTTGATCATACCGATGTTGATCCAGCATTTAAAGGCAGAGGAGTAGGCAAGGAATTGCTCTTTAAAATTGTAGAAATGGCACGTGAAAAAAATATTAAAATTGAACCCAAATGCCCATTTGTAGTGGCAATGTTCAAAAGATATACTGATATTCAAGATGTATTGAAAAAAAACATACATGAGTGAGTTAAAGGCAGGACAAATTTAGGCTTTACTTAAAAGTAAAATCTACGTTTTATGACCAGTTTGTTGTTGTATGGTAGCATTTTTAGGAGATTGATTTTGTTGATGAAACAATTTACCACCTTACGAAAGCTAGCTTCTATTCTGCTTTTCTGCTATGGTCATATTGTAAATTTTTTGTTTAATAACTATTCTTTCAACTTCAATAAAAAGATATTTATGTTTATTTGATAACATTAATAAAACTTGTAAAACAATTGAATTATAGCTATTTTTTGCTTTTTTGGCTTCCATGAAGTTTCAAAAGTCTGTATTTTTGGGTTTTAAATTTTGAATGCTTGCATGTTCTGTATATTATGTATTTTTGCCAGCAAATTGACCCGAAAGAAACAAAAATAAATCTCATTAAAATACTATGGAAGCCTCAGAACTGATCAATTTCTTCAAAAAAGACCATTTTGCAGCACTTACTGGTGCCGAAATTATTGAAGTGAAAAAAGGATACTGCAAAGCCCAACTAAAAATTGAAAAAAAGCATTTGAATGCCGCAAATGTAGTTCAAGGAGGTGCTATTTTTACATTGGCCGATTTTGCTTTTGGAGCCGCTTCAAACAGTCACGGACAGCTTGCTCTTGCCATTAATGTAAACATTACATTCTTAAAAGGAGTTTCGCAAGGAACATTGTATGCAACGGCCACCGAATTGGATGTTCCAAAAAAACTGGGTGCCTATGATGTAATTGTCACCAATGAAAAAGACGAAATAATCGCTCGTTTTAATGGATTAGCATATCGGAAAAGCAAAGCATAGAAAGTGTTGTACATAATCATATAACAAGTATTTAAAATGCTTAAATTAAAGTACTACTCGAAGTGGTTTGTAAAATAATTACGTCAGATTTGTAAGCTTTTATCTAACATGTTTTTCGTCTTTAAACAATTTTTTTGTGGAATAAATTCAATCATACTATTTTTCGTTTTATCCCGTTCATAGTAAAATCAATATTTTATTAATATGAAAACAATCACAAAATTCGGACTGCTTTGCATTTTTTCATTCATTATGACCTCTTGTGTAACAACGCATACGGCGTATTTAAAATCTGCAAAAGATAAAAAAGAAGTAGAAGTTTTTATGACCAAACTTCCCGACAGACCCTATGAAGAAATTGCTTTTATTGATGCAAGTGGCAGTATTTTTCATGGTTCAAAATCACTGCTCAGAAACCTTAAGCAAAGAGCCGAAAAAGAAAATGCGGATGCGATTATTAGTGTAAAATTCACCTATATCCCTTGGGTTTTGGTGAGTATTCCTGCCGTTGAAGGAGTTGCTGTTAAATATACAAAATAATCCAAATTTTGCGTGCAGTGGAGGAGAATCAAGTGTCTCTGAAATGAATATGATGCGTATTGCATTATGATAGCAAAAAAAAGATGATTTGAGGTGTCGTTCTAAATTGAAACGTGTGGAATGATTTTCATAGTTGATTTGGATTGAAAAAGATAGAATGAACTTTTTTAAATCTCTGACAGTTTGATTATGTAAGGATGTAGCCGTTTTTTCAACAAGGATGAGGAGAAATGTTCTGAAATACATGTCATCAATAATTTTTATAGAGATTGGAGACACCAAGTTTTTCATAATTAAGACAGTTTAGAAAAGTTGTTATTAAAACTGATTTTTCCAATATAAAACGCAGAGAAGTTGGCCTTAGTGACCATAAAGAAATTTGCGATATGGAAAAACATGGCAATATCTTTTCTGTTCAACTTAATAGGCTTGAGGCTTTGGTTGTTGAAGCTAGTGAAAAGAGCAAATAAATAAGACTTAAACTGTTCTCAAGAGCTCATTGAATGAGCAGTTTAAATTCAATTAATAAAATTAGCTAAGCTGTTTTGTAGCTCAATTATTATTTTTTAAATCAATCTCTTACTATACTTAAATAGTCGAAAAACATCCATAAACTCATAGCATCCATTCATTGTGATAGTTTTGATACGTGATTTTTATTTGGTAGTCTCATTAAAATAACTACTTTTAAAAAAATATTCACGTATGAAAAAAACATTTACCTGTTTAAGCATTTTAGTTCTAACATTTGCTATATCCGCACAAACCCTAAATGGAGTACTTGATGAGATCAGTGATTTTTCGGTAAAAAAATCAGTGCAATTTACAATGCCCGATGGAACTCATTTAGAAACCGATATTTTTCTTCCAATTACGCAGGATTCCATGATGGTGTCCATTAACATACCTGGCTTGGGACCAACTCCAGTCCAGGTAATTCCCAAAGGTATTCAATATTTAATTTATGATAGCATAAATAATGGATTAAATCCAAATCCGTTTCAACTTCCCGTTTTGCTAACGAGAACGCCATATAACAAACAAAGTTCGGCAGAGTATGGAAACATTGTATCTCTATTGGGATTTTGTTTTGCAATGCAAGATATGAGGGGTTGTTACGCTTCAGAGGGAGCATATTATCCAATGTACAGCGACTCATGGAACAAAAACAATTACCATCCGACGGTAAAACACAATTTGGACATAACCGATTTTTCGGATAGCAGAAATGGAAATAAGCATGAAGATGGATTTAATTCTATTGTTTTTATCACTGATAGCTTAACAAGGATTTACGATTTGGATAGAGATGGCATCAAGGATACGTTTTTGTTGTGCAACGGCACCGTTGGAATGTTTGGTTCGTCGGCTTCCGGAAATTCGCAATACACGGCAGCAGCAGCACACAAAATAAATCCGACTGCACCCGGCTTGAAAAGTTTATTTGCCATTGTAGCTACTGCCGATCAATACTGGGTAACCATGGTTCAAAATGGTGTTTATCGTCAAGCCATTGTTGATAATTGGGTAAAACGTCAGCTTCAGGAAGTAAATGATGAAGCTCTAAATTCGTCTGATTTTAGCATTGATAATACAATTCATAGCTTTGCCGATTATGGTCTTACCAATGCTGATGAAGCTTTTAACGCAACGATGGCTACCATGTTGGATTCATCAAACAATGGAAATATTCCTGCTTATTATCCAAATTCTTTGTTCAGATATAGCATGGATGCAAGTAAAGCAAGTGTTAACTCGGATGGGGAAGGGGATATAAATGAAAATTATTCCAGATACTCCAATATGGATGTTCCCATGTTTCACTTAACGGGTTGGTGGGATATTTTCGTGGATGGACAAATTCATACTTTTAATCAAACGGTAAATAATATTAATAATAATCATGGAAATAAATCTTTTCAGAAACTTGTAATTGGACTTTGGGCTCATCAAACAGTTACTTCGCGAAAAACAGGGGATATCACATATCCTGAAAATGTTTTAAGTCTCATTGGGTTCAATATGTCCAATGTTGACATTCTTTCAACAACGGAGGAAAATATTTTCACATCGGAAATTTATAAGTGGTTTAGAGCAACTTTAAACGAAAAACAAGGGTATAGTGCACCCAAGTTTTTTATTCCCGAAGCTACGCAATGGCAGGCTTTAAGTCCCACATATTCGGTCAGAGTGCCTGCTCAAGATTACATTATTCCATATTCAGAATTTATAGGATATTTATGTGGTTTGCAAGAGCTTTCTGGAGTGCCGATAGAAGTTAAGATCAATGGTGATATAAATACAATTATATTTAATGCACCTGTCATCGAAAATCCGGTTTTAAATATTAATGGATCAGTGCCATCCGGAACTGATGGATATTTTCAAAATATTGCAAACGTTCGATTTTATGTTCCTGGCCCTGTAAACGATGGAGTTTCGGAAAATTTGAATGTGGGGAATTACTGGTTTGAATCTGATTCTTTTCCAATTTCTGAAAACATCAATTACACTGATTTTTACCTTCAGAACAATCAATGTTTAAGTCCGTTTATTCCTGACTCTGAGGAAGGTACAGTCTCGTTTACACACGATCCAAACAATCCCGTTTTAACGGTGGGCGGTGCCAATATGACCGTAAAAACTCCGGATAATTCCAGAAACAGCCAAGGACAAATGAATTTAGCTCATCCTGATTTTATTAATTACACCATGAATCATCAAGGAGTGGTTAAATTTATGTCCGAAACAATAGCCGATTCTCTTTGCATTATTGGATTTCCCAAAGCTACTATTTATGCCTCCTCTCACATTGAGGGACATAATTCGGTTCCAACGAATACTGATTTCTTTGTCAGAATTCTGGATGTTTATCCTACTGGCGAAGAGTATTTTGTAGTTGAAGGCTGCATTAATGCAAGAGCAAGAGAGTATGTTAGAACAAAATTTAATGGCAACGAAAATCCGGATGCTGAATTCTCAAATATTACGAGTGATGCATTTTATAAATATGAATTTGATTTGCTTCCAATTGCATATACATTTGGCAAAAATCACCGAATTAAGATATTAATTAGCAGTGGTAATTACCCAAGATATATGTCATCTCCCAATTTACCGCTAAATGAAAATGAGTTTTTTAAGAGAAAACCAAATGATGGCAAAAAGTATATATTTAATGGTACAGAAATGAGTCCGAGAATTTGTACGAATTCTGTTGCTTTCTCTTCTAATCAGCCTAGCCATATCAGTTTACCAATATATGGCGGTTTTACGATAAACAAAATTACAGACTCTTCATTAAACGAACCTAAAATTGATATTTTTCCAAATCCATGTTCCGATAAAATTACAATCAGACTTGATGTAAATGAGATTTCAGAAATAACGGTTTTCGGTATTGATGGTAGATTTATCAAACAACTTAATTCTTCTGGACTTACAGAGATAGATGTTCGACATTTGTCCTTTGGAATCTATATTATTAGAATTACGAATCAAAAATATTCATGCGTAAGTAGGTTTATTAAGAATTAGGATTCGTTTTCGAAAAGTACATCAATTTACTTATCAATCTATTTGTAATTTTAAAAGTATTAACTAACTTTGCTCGTGGTTTGTTGCCAAAAGGAGAGGAGTAATCTTCAGCCTAGTAGCACAACTGCAAAACCTTAGTTTGCATTCGTTAAAACATTTACAGATCATTATATATATAAATAATTCAAACCAAAATCATGAAAAACTATTTTAAATTCAACCTAACAGGGAGAAAACTTTTGCCTATTTGGATGTTTTTCTTGATTGCATTTTTCGTTCCTTATTTGACTCTGATAATTAAAATGCAAAATGTTCAGCCTGGGACAAACTTCTCTTTATTGTTTTTTCCAATATTTATTTTGTTGATGATAATTGTTTCTGTTTTGACATTCTATCTTGTAAAATTGACTATAGAAAACATCTCTTTTAAAGATAAAACGATCGTTTTTAATGGCTCTTTTGGTAATTATATTGGAACAGTGTTGTTGGGCATGTTTTTAAGTTTCATCACACTCGGAGTATACATGGCTTGGATCATCCGAAACATACATCGGTTTTTTATCGACCATTCAAGCCATGATTCAAATGCTTTCAAATTTCAAGGCAAAGGAGGTGATTTGTTTGTTATTCTACTATTGACACTTATTGTTCCCATAATTTTATTCACTATTGTAATGTTCGCTTTTATAAGTAATAACTCGGAACAAATTTATGTCATGGCAGCAATTCAGCAATTGGTGATATGGCTAATTATGGTACCCTATATGTATTATGTTTACAAGTGGATGGTGAATGTTGATTATAAAGATTATAATATCTCATGGAAAACTAATTTCTGGAGTTCTTGTGGTAAAATTGCCATTGAAATGTTTTTATCGATAATAACATTGGGCATCTATTGGCCAATGGCAGTGCTTCGACTGTATAAATATTTTACAGAAAGAACGATTGCTGATTCGAATGAGCGAAAACTTAAATTTGGTTTTGATATGGACCCATTAAACGATTTTTTGTTTATATGGGGGCAGGCACTATTGGTTATCATCACACTTGGAATCTATTATTCTTGGGCTTTTTGTAAAATAGGAAGCCGAATTCTCGGGAAAACATATTTGACTGAAAACAATGCAATAGAATAAATGGTAAATTGATAAATTAGTAAGCATTCACAAATACATGTAATGATATGAAAAATAAAAACTTACAGTTCTTGATATTTTGGATTTTCCTCCTTATTATGGCTGCTTGCAGTAACGCCAATCTTGAAAAAGAACTAGAATTAAAAGAGAGAGAAATTGAATTATTGAAAAAAGAACTAGATTTAAAAAACAAACAATCTCAAATCGATAGTTTAAGTATTAATATTCAAGAGAAAACAAATTCTCAAATAGAAAATAAAACCAATAAAAACATTCCCGAAATTTCTGAAGGCAGGCTGGCGGGGAAACATAATTTGACAATTCAATGGATAGGTTGGGATAAACCTGGAGAAATAATGTTTAATTTTATCGGAAATGACGAATATGAAGTGGAAGGTTTTCAAAAAGGAAGCAAATCAGAAGAGTGCTCTGAATGTTATTTGAAAGTAAAAGGCAGAATAATTGAAATAAATCCCAAAGAATTAAGATTTACTGGGAAAATCGAATCGTCTATATACTACATTCAAGGAGGAGAGCCTTGTATTAAAGAAGGTACATTTAGCTTCCTTTCAACAAAAAACAGAAAGTATTGGAGATGCCAAAATATGGAAGGATGCGATGGAGTGACCGATTACGTTGATATTTATTTTTAATAAACAGATATCAACACAATGCTGGCTATATGAGAAATATGTCCATGCTTCTCATCTAGTCTGCACGGTACTAAAAACTCAAACAGACTTTTGACCAAAAGAAAATTGCAAAATGTTCCAAAAAAAGCGGAATGAAAAAAATATATACTTTCTTGACTGTGTTTATCACATCCTTATGTATAAATGCACAAACCCTTTATTTTCCGCCGACAACTGGAAATATCTGGGATACGATTTCTCCTCCATCATTAAATTGGTGTCAAAACCAAATTGACAGTTTATACGCCTATTTGGACACAAACAATACCAAGGCATTTATCTTGCTAAAAGAAGGAAAAATTGTACTCGAAAAATACTTTGGAACACATACACAAGTTTCTCCATGGCAATGGGCGTCTGCCGGTAAAACAATTACTTCATTTATGGTTGGAATAGCTCAGCAGGAAAACTATTTATCCATCGCTGATACTACTTCTAAATATTTAAACCCAGCTTGGACAGATTGTACTATTGAACAGGAAGAAAAAATATCCATCCGTCACCAACTTGCCATGACCTCGGGGCTTGATGACGGTGTAGCCGATCATTATTGCACTTTAGACACGTGCTTGATTTATAAAGCAGACGCAGGAACACGATGGGCGTATCACAACGGGCCCTACACACTGCTCGACAATGTTATTGAAAATGCAACAGGGATAAGTTTGAACGCATACATTACACAAAAACTTAAAAATCCGACCGGAATGACAGGAGCTTTTGTTTCCCTTGGATACAACAATGTGTTTTTTAGCAACGCAAGGAGTATGGCAAGGTTCGGACTTCTGATATTGAACAATGGAAATTGGAATGGAACCCAAATTATGACAGATACCGCATACTTTAATCAAATGGTAAATACTTCACAATCGCTAAACCAAGCTTACGGATATCTATGGTGGCTGAATGGGAAATCGACCTTTATGATTCCAGGTTCTCAAATTGTATTTAATGGTTCCCTGAGCCCCAATGCTCCTTCGGATATGCTTGTAGCAATGGGAAAAGATGGACAGTTTTTAAACATAGTGCCAAGTCAAGACTTAGTTTGGGTAAGAATGGGTAATTCACCAGACGAACTTCCTGTGCCTTTTTTGATGAATGACAAGATATGGGAGTATATAAATAGCTTGGATTGCAATACAATAGGATTGAATGAGCAGACGCACGCTCCCAATCTAGTTCAGATATTTCCAAATCCAAGCAATGGCAAACTGAATATAAAATCGGACAAACAAATATTGAAAATTGAAATTTATACTATTCACGGACAGTGTGTGAAAACCGAAAATACCCAAAATAAAAACTTGATCATTTCAATCAACGAATTGTCAAGCGGGTTCTATTTATTAAAAGTTGATTTTAATGTGGGTAGCTCTTGGATTGGAAAATTGATATGCGAATAAGTGGTTGGATGACCCCTCAAATTGAAGATTGTACTTAGCTGTTTGAATTTTTTTAATAAAGATGCCACTGCTTGAAAACCAGGAGTTGGACAACCTAAAAACAAATTTTGTTTTTCTTTGTTAGTTTATTTTAAATAATGCAAAATATAATGGAAAATAAAAACAACCCGCTTTTATGCGATATAGAAACTGGAATGTGTGATACTTCGAATGAAAATTCAGACACTGCACCTCAAAGTAATATTCAGACAACGGAAAAATCCATAAAGATAATATATTATACCGATCCTATTTGCTCTTCCTGTTGGGGTATCGAGCCTCAATTACGTAAGCTTAAGTTGGAATATGGAAACGATGTTGAGATAGAATATAGAATGGGCGGCTTGTTGCCTGATTGGTCATACAATAGTGGTGGCATTGGAAAACCCTCAGATGTGGCACATCATTGGGATGAGGTGAGTGTTTATTACGACATGCCCATCGATGGTGATGTTTGGTTGGAAGATCCTTTGCCCTCTTCGTATCCGCCATCCATTGCCTTTAAGGCAGCGCAAATGCAAGATTATGAAAAATCAATTCTATTTCTTCGGGAAATCAGAGAGATGGTTTTCCTGAAAAAGAAAAATATTGCAAAATGGGAGCATTTAGAAACGGCTGCTAATAATGTTGGATTGAATGTGGAACAATTGAAAATTGATTTTGAAGGAAAAGCAAAAGTGCTGTTTGAGGAAGATTTGAAATTAGCAAGAGAACTGGGCGTTAGAGGATTTCCAACGATGTTGTTTATAGACGACTTGGGTAATAAAGAGATTGTGTATGGTTCAAAACCGTATGCATTCTACGAAACAGCCATTCTCAAACTGAATTCTAAGGCTAAGAAAAGCGAATATCATAAAAAATGGGAAAGCCTTTTTGCAAAATATCATTCGCTCACGGCAAAAGAGTTTTCAGAACTCTCGGGAAATCCCAGAAAAGAGAGTGAAAATTTATTGAATGATCTTAGAAACAAAGGAATCTTAGAAAAAATAAGCACAAAAAATGGATCTATTTGGATATTAAAAAACTAAAACCTAAAAAAATGATAAAAAAAATCTTTAACCCCGGCCATTACACTCTTCGTATTAACATTGCATTATTGTTTTTACGTCTTATTGTTGGAACATTTATGTTGACCCACGGACTGGGCAAGTTTTATGCTTTAATTGGCGATGCACCCATTCAGTTTCCCGATCCTTTGGGTTTAGGTGCCGTTCCCTCGCTAGCACTTGCCGTTTTTGCAGAGTTGTTTTGTTCTATACTGTTAATTTTTGGATTGTTTTCGCGTCTGGCGGTAATTCCTTTGCTTACCACTATGCTGGTTGCCGCTTTTGTTTTTCATGCCAAGGATGGATTTGGAGCTCAAGAATTAGCACTTCTCTATACCAGTATTTATACTGTAATTGCAATCGCTGGAGCAGGAAGATTTTCTATTGATAATTGGATTTACAGTAAATTGAATCGCTAAGCATTTTCTCAAAACAATCTTGGTTTTCAAGAGATGAGAGCAGAGAAGTCAAAGGAAAAAACAAATTGAAATGGGAAATTCACACAGCCATAATCATAATTTACCAATATCTCACGGGAAAGCATTTGCTCTGGGTATTGGGCTCAATATTGCTTTTGTAATTATCGAGGTCATTTATGGATTAATTGCAAATTCATCCGCCTTACTGGCTGATGCAGGACATAACGCAAGCGATGTACTGGGATTGGTTTTTGCATGGACAGCGGCTTGGATGGCAACCATTAAACCAAAAGGAAAATACACTTATGGTCTTCGCAAAACAACAATTCTCGTTTCTATCCTCAACGCATTATTGCTTTTTGGTGCCGTTGCAATAATTTTGTGGAATGCTATTGAAAAGCTATATAATCCGGAGCCTGTTTTTGGTACTCAAATAATAATTGTGGCTGCAATAGGAGTCGTTATTAATACTTTTACTGCTTTGTTGTTTTTAAAAGGACAAAAAAACGACCTAAATATTAGAGGTGCATTCCTTCATATGGTAGCTGATGCAGGCGTTTCGCTTGGCGTTGTAGTGGCAGGAATACTTATTAATATAACCGGAAAGCTTTGGATTGATTCAATTACGAGTTTTGTTATTGTTTTGGTTATTCTTTGGGGAACCTGGAAATTGTTTGCCGCCTCGATTGACCTTGCTCTGGACGCAGTGCCCCGACATATTGATGTTCAAAAAGTAAGAAGCTTTTTGCTCAACCAAAAAGGAGTTGAAGGTCTTCATGATTTACATATATGGGCGTTAAGCACCACTCAAGTTGCATTGTCTGTTCATCTTTTTATTCCCTATCAAACCAACGGAAATTTCCTGAAAGAATTACAAAAACAACTTGAACATGAATTTGGAATAAAACACACCACAATTCAGATAGAAAATGTTGAAATTGATTGTAAAACAGGGTGTTAAATATTGTTGGTTGGGTTTTTCTTAAAAAAGCGATAGAGCGTTTTAGAAGAACTGCCTGTATATCGCTATTGCCTCAATGAAAACAGATTTATAATTTCCGGAAAATTGGCTAATTTTGTGCTTAAATTTATATAGTAGGAGCGAAGAAAAATGAAATTCTAAAAACCAAGTAAATAAATATAAAATGGAAAATATTGAACGTTTAAAAGTTGCTTATTTTATAGACGAACTAAAAGGCTATAATCTGCCTGAAGCAAAAGCTAAAATATTAAACTCATTTGTGGTGTGGCAAAATATTTATTCTTCTGCGGCGAGGGAAATTACAACAAAGTTGGAGAATTTGAATGATGAATTTAAGTATGTAAAAGACCGTAATCCCATTCATCATATACAATCCAGAATTAAAACGCCCAAAAGTATCATGAATAAGCTGATTAAACGTGGTCTGGAACTTAGTACCGAATCCGCAAGAAAAAATCTTACCGACCTTGCTGGAATTAGAGTCATTTGTTCCTACATTGATGATATCTATCTTATTGCTGACCTACTTACATCGCAAGATGATGTGAAGTTGATACGAAAATCTGATTATATCAAAAATCCAAAACCAAATGGGTATCGTAGTCTGCATCTGATAGTCACGATTCCTGTTTTTCTGTCGGCAAATACAGAAATTGTTAATGTCGAAATTCAGATTCGAACCATTGCCATGGATTTTTGGGCATCACTCGAACATGAATTGTCATACAAACTTCCCGAAAATAGAATAGAAGAGATTACCAAGGAGTTAAAAGAGTGTGCGGATGTCATTTCTAATGTGGATGTGAGAATGCAAAAACTGTATAACAACACTATTTTAGCGAAAAATCATGAATAAGAAAACAGAAGAAAGGTAAAAGTTCTGACAGCAGAAAATGCAATCTGTGGTAGGTAATCGGTGATTGGTAAACCGTGGTC
>JAQUGA010000017.1 GCA_028684405.1 Bacteroidales bacterium
TAAACAGGTTCTTTTGAGATTAGTTCGATTTGATTTTGCTCATAAAAATCTTCATAAGTCATTCCAATTGGCGAAAGTTCTGTTTCTTCATCCGAAATTGTATAAAATACTCCTTGTTTATTATAATTAAATGAATTGTATAAAAAAATTGGGTAGTTGTTTTTTGATATTATAGAATTTGGTTCAACAGGGTCACTATATTTAATGTTTGATGCAGATAGTATCCATTCATTGTTTTGTAATTTCCAAATGTCAACAAAATGATTTAAGTTTTGACTAAAATACCCATATAGATGTCTTATAAGTATTGTAGTGTCATTGATAATTGCTAAGCCGTGTATCACATTTTTTTCTGGAAGTATGTTTTCAAGTTTTTTAATTACAGGTCCTCCAGGGTGGGCTTTGTTAATTAATCTAATTTCCTTTTTGCTAAAATAATTCCATTCTTTTGGCTTGTGTTTAATAATGGTATCTGTGGCTTTTGTAAGATAATTGTAACGTACAACTTCGTATTTATTTGCACTAATGAAAAAAAGTTGATCTTTGTGTGCATCGAGGTATTTTGATGGTGCGATGTGAGTCATGCCCAATATGTCGATGCTGTAATTTTTTTGTTCAATATATTCTTTGTTTATAAAATTGTACAATAAATATGATGAAGTTGGATTTCTTTGATATAAGCCAAAAATCGTAGAATCGTTGATAATAACAACTTCATCATTATTGTTTTGAAGAATGTAATCCACAAGATAATTGTCGTTTGTTTTTTTAAAAACAACAATATGTTTGAATAATGAAACAAAAATATTGTTTTCGTTTAAAGCAATATTTCTAATAGTGGTGTATTTTGATGAAAAAAACTCATGATTGTTTGTTATTAAGAAGAAGCTGCTTAGTTTTTTGTTTTCAATATCATATTTTAAGAAAGGAATAGAGTCATTTGATTTCATCGCTCGTGTATGGTCAGTAAAGATTATGAAGTTTTTATATGAAGCAGTGGCAGTTCCATAAATTCCAACTGTGGCAAAATCTGTTGTCTTTAATATTATTGTAGTGTCCAAGGTAAATAATTCATTAAAGTAACTTTGAGATTGGCATTCTAATGAAAGCAGAATTATCAAGAAGAATAGACGGTTTTTCATATTTTTAGTTTTTTTTATGCGAGGGGTAAAATAATAATTGCTAGTGTATTGTCGTTTTGAGAAACAAGTTAGATAAAATTAGTTTTTGATTATAAAGAATATGAAATAACGGTAATGCTAGAGTTTTCAGTATTTGAAATGTCAATATTATGATGTGTTTTTAAATTATTTCTAATTTTTCCAATGTTTTTTTCTGATAAAATACTTGATTCAAGATTTAGGATTATGTTTGGAGTGTTTGCCTCCTTTTTTATCATTACTTTTTTGTTTCTCAAAAAACTTAGATAGTTGTCAAGATTAATGTAAAAATTATTTTCTGAGGCATTTGCGTTAAAATTTATTGTGTCCAATAATTTTAAAGTATATGCATTTTTTTCTATTGATACTGTTTTAATATTTTTAAGTGAGACAATATCTTTAATAAGCTCTTCTTTTGATATTTCAAATTCGTCAATTGAATTTACAGTCAAGTCGTATTGCATAAAATCGTAAGTGTAAAACATGTAAAAAGTGTCATTCTTAAAATCGTGTAGTCCTCTCATAAGATTGCTAAGAGAATTAAATATTTGTATAGAATCTTTTGTTATGTACTCATTTGTTTTTTTATTTGAAAAAATTGAATGTGTTTCTATTTTTCCAATATAGGTATTACTTTCGATGTTGTAAATGTTTTTGTTGAATAAAAAAAGCAGTAAACTAAATGCAACAAGATTATTTAAAGAATGTGCAATTATACAGTAAATAAACTTGGTTTTTAAACCAATAGCTGCAAGTATTACTCCTGCACTTGTTATGTTAAGATGATAAGATGCTTTATATATCCAATTGAACTGGTCGCCGATATTGTTATAGTGAAGCAATGAGAACAATATACTTGTAATAATTGTAATTATAATTGTTTTGTTTTTCAAATTCCTGATAAAGTAGAATAAAAATAATAGCATAAACAAGATAAACATTGAAATAAAGATACTGTTGAAAACAATAAAGAAGAGTAATGATGTAGAAGCACAAGAGGTTATAATTGTCGTTTTTTTTAATGAAGTCCAATATCTGAAAGCAATTTCTTCGATTATTGGAATAAAGATGACAAAAATAATAATCAACACTATTGGGCTAAAATCCGAAAATAAGCTAAGTAGGGGGTTAGGAGTGCTATTGGTGTTGATGTTTTCCGAAAATGAAGGGTATATTAGGATATAGCAAAAACTTATTAGCCATATAATGATGCTTGAAATAGTCAATTTTTTCATATAATAATTTGTTTTGTGATATTGATTTTGAATTGTGAGTATTCATACTCACAATTCAAAATCAAATAAATGTTTTACTTTGGCTTTGCACATTCTACGCATTCTGCTTTGCAAGGGAATACCTTTGCACATTTGCCGTTTAAACGGCAATTTTCTACATCTTTTACTATTGCTTTGTCGCAGTAATAATTAACAGCAATTCCAATAATAATAGCTGTTCCCCTAAGTATTGGAAGTATTGGAAATGCAGATTTGTTTTTGAATGAAATTATTTGACCTTCTTCTAATCCTTCAAGGAAACTTGGAATTGCATTGCCATTATCGTAATAAAAAAAGTTTACTAATCGATCATTTGGTGTAATGATGTTTAATGACAAAGAATCCCTAAACTGATTCAAAACTATTTCTTCAAAACTATAAATGCTGTTTTCAATTGAAAGGGCTAAGTTATTGTTTTCAATTTTTAAAACATACACATCTGGTATTTCTGAAATATCGAAAATTACATTGCCAATTAATGTTTCGGTTGAATCTGTGTCAGAGATTTGTTTCCAATTTAAAGTTGATTCTATGTTTTGTCCTGTAAAAGTATTTGTAATACCATCTATGGTGTATTTGATAGTAACAATGTTGTTTATCCCTGGTTTGAGAAGTTTTTGTTTATTAATATCGTAATTGTTTTCATCTGTTTTTTCACAAGATATACATGTGAAAAAAATTGTGATGATTGGTATAATTTTGATAAGTAGGTTTTTCATGTCTAATTTTATTTATTCATTAATTGAATTTGGGTTGTTTTTTAATTCACCTTTTCGCAGTTTTTTTTATCAAAACTTGTGAATCTTTGCGTCCAAAAATAGTGTTTTTTACATTCGTTTCGGAAGATTTTATCTTTAAATGCAGTTTTTATTTTGGTTAATAATAGTGCGTAAATTAAAAAGCACTTTAGAACCATGCAGGGCTTCAAAGCCATGATTGATTTTAAAGTGCCAAAATGCTTTGCAGGGCAAAAACTGCTCGTGCTATAATAAAGTGAATGTGTTGAAAAATTAAAACCTGAAGCCCTAAATGGTCTCTCTCTCTCTCTCTCTCTCTCTCTATTAAGAATGGATGTTTTATAAAAGAGTTGTGCAAAATGAAATAATTCATGAGTTGTTATTTGATTCAGCAAATATATGTTTTATTTTAATAGTTATGTTATTTTATGAAAATATATTTATTTTAGTAGTTAATTTATTAGTATACTGTATGTAAGATATGTAAATTATTGTTGTTTGTTTGAATTATTTCTAAATGATTTAAAGTTGTTTTAATCTACAACAATCTTCTTTTTCAATCTTTCCTCGCCAATCTTCTTTTTTCCCCCCAATCTTTTCCCCCCAATCTTTTTTCTTCCCAATCTTTTCCCCCCAATCTTTATTTTCCAATCTTTTCCCCAATCTTTTCTTCCCAATCTTTCCCCCTCAATCTTTTTCTCCCAATCTTTTTCCCCTCAATCTTTTTCCAATCCTTTTTCCAATCTTTTCCCCCCATTCAAGGCAAAAAAGTGGGAGATAAGCTCGTGTTTAACAACAAAACAATAGAAATTTTAGAGATTTATTGACTTTTTGTTATGCGCTCATACCTCAAAAAAGAGTAATTTTGAAAAAAAATATTTTGAAAGCAGAAGACAATACAAAAGAAGGTCGTTTTTTACCCATTGCTGAAGAGTTTTATTCTGTTCAGGGTGAGGGATATAACACAGGAAAAGCAGCATATTTTATCAGAATTGGCGGTTGCGACATCGGTTGTTTTTGGTGCGATGCCAAAGATACTTGGAATGCGGTTGATTTTCCACCAATAAACGTAGATGAGGTGATTGATCGGGTTATGAAATCGGGCAGTCGGGCCGTGGTTGTTACGGGTGGAGAGCCTGCATTGTACAATTTGGAGTATTTAACTCGTTTGTTGAAAATAAATGGCATCGAAACCTTTTTGGAAACTTCTGGTTCGGAACCCATTTCGGGATATTGGGATTGGATTTGCATTTCTCCCAAGCACAATTTTCCTCCCATTGAAAATCAGTTAATTATGGCTGATGAATTAAAAGTGATTGTGTTTGAAGACATCGATTTTGATTGGGCTGAATCTTTTATGCCAAAAGTTAAAAAAACATGCAAGCTATACTTACAACCTGAGTGGAGCAGTTTTAAAGAAATCATTCCTCAAATTGTGGAGTATGTAAAATCAAACAATCGCTGGGAAATTTCGTTGCAAAGTCACAAATTTATGCGGATTCCATAAATAAATACATCTTATTATGATCAAAAAAATATTATTTATCTCTTTTCTTTTTCTAAGTTTTAATGCTTGGAGTCAGCCTGGATCTAAAGATTTGACGACCACTTCAAAAAAAGCAGCCCGTTCTTATCAACGTGCTTTGAATGCTTTGGATACTCGATATTTAGACAAAGCAATATTGGAATTAAATGAGGCTATAAATGAGGATCCTAATTTTATTGAAGCCTATATTGTCATGGGCGATACGTACGGTCGTATGAAAAAATGCTCTTCTGCTGTTAAGTATTATCAAAAAGCATATGAAATAAATGCTGAATTTTATCCAGCTTTGGTTTATTTGTTAGCCATTCAGCAAATGGATTGTGGAATGTATCGCGAAGGACTGGTTAATTTTGAAAAGTCGATGCATCTTAAAGGAAACAATGCCGACCATATGAAAACGGTTCAAACCTATATTAATAGATGCGAATTTGCAGTTAACATGATGAATAATCCAGTGAAATTCGATCCTCAAAATTTTGGAGATTATATTAATTCCGAATGGGACGAATATTTGCCCACGATAACAGCGGATGAAGAGACTTTTATTTTCACGGTACGTCGCCCCAAAGATCAATATACAATTTGTGCAGGTTGCACGCACGAAGAGGATTTTTACATTACACAAAAAGATGAAAATGGAGAATGGACTCCTCGTCGTCCCTTGGGAAGTCCTGTTAATACACATTATAATGAAGGGGCTCAAAGCATTTCTCCCGATGGGAAATATTTGGTTTTTACGGGTTGCAATCGACCTGATGGTCAAGGAAGTTGCGACTTGTATTGGTCGAAAAAACTTGGGAAAAACTGGACGACACCGCGAAATATCGGTCGCCCAGTGAATACTTCCTCATGGGAATCGCAGCCCTCTTTTGCTGCCGATGGAAAAACTATTTATTTTGCTTCCAATCGTGCAGGAGGAGTTGGCGGAACTGATATTTGGAAAACAACCATGGTTGAAGAGGGCGTTTTTACGGAGCCTGAAAATATTGGACCTCCCGTCAATACTCCGTTTAGTGAAGTTTCGCCATTTATTCATCCCGATGGAAGGACGCTCTATTTTTCCAGTGATGGACATAAAGGAATGGGTGGAAAAGATCTGTTTCTCTCTCGCATGGACGCTCAAAATAATTGGACCGAACCCGTAAATCTTGGTTATCCTATTAATACGGTGGATGATGAGGTGAATTTGATTGTAAATTCCAGAGGAAATATTGCTTATTATTCATCTGATAAACCAGGTGGATTTGGTGGTTTGGATCTTTACTGGTTTGAATTGGATGAAAATATTCGTCCTACTTCTGTCACCTATTTTAAAGGAAAAGTTTTTGATGAATTGACGCTTAAACCACTGGAAGCCACTATTGAACTTGTAAATATTCACACTGGCGATACGGTTACAATATTAAAATCGGATGCACAAACTGGAGAATTTTTGGTTTGTATTCCAACCGATAATGAATATTCATTAAATGTAAACAATGAAAACTTCCTTTTCTATTCTGATAACTTTAATTTAACGGGAATTTATTCAAAAACAGAGCCGTTTAAGAAAGATATCCCATTAAAAATGATGCGTGTTGGTGAAGTCGTGGTGTTGAAAAATGTCTTTTTTGACACCGATCAATATGATTTGAAACCAGAATCGATTATTGAACTTAATAAATTGGTGAGTTTGATGACCAAAAATAAAAATGTGAAGATTGAAATTGGCGGTCATACTGATAATCTTGGATCACGAGATCACAACAAAACGCTTTCAAACAATCGTGCAAAATCTGTTTTTGATTTCTTGATTTCAAAAGGAATTGACAAATCAAAACTAACTTATAAAGGTTACGGAATGGATGTTCCGATAGCGGATAATGAAACTCCAGAAGGAAGAGCCATAAATCGCAGAACAGAATTTAAAATCATCGCTTTCTAATGAAAAAAATAAAAATAGTAGATCGTGATTTTCTTGAAAATCTAAGTGAAGAGGCTGGTAAAAGTCCTCGAAGGCGAAAGAGTTTTAATTTTCATGAAACTTCTGATGATTCTATTCAGAGAATGCTTAATGCTTTGCTACCAGATACTTATATTCGTCCGCACAAGCATGAAAATCCAGATAAAAGAGAAATTTTCATTTTGCTGACAGGTGAAATGGCATTGATTCTGTTTGATGATGAAGGAAATGTTGAAAATGTAATTCATTTTGAATTAAAAAATATTTCTCTTGTTGAAATTCCGCCTGCTGTTTGGCATACTTTAATATCTTTAAAAGAGAATACGGTTTATTATGAGATCAAGGATGGACCGTACTTGGTTGATAATGACAAGACATTTGCCACTTGGTCACCCGCTGAGTCTGCCCCAGAAGCTAAATCGTATTTGGAAAATTTGAAAAAGGAAGTCGCTTTGCAATTGAATCGGTAGTAAGCTTTATGAATATATTGTTGTAGTGTCATTAAAAATGAGTAATTTCGCAACCAAAATTTAAACACTATGGTATCTTATTTGTCAGAAAATGTGAGTAAAATTACCACTCATGTTTTGCATAAAATGAAAGCCAATAAAGAAAAAATAGCAATGCTGACGGCATATGATTATTCTACTGCTAAATTGCTTGATATGGCTGGTATTGATGTTATTTTGGTGGGAGACTCTGCATCCAATGTGATGGCTGGCAATAAAACAACTTTGCCCATTACCTTAAATGAGATGATTTATCATGGAGTGTCTGTGGTAAGAGCTGTTGAGCGTGCATTTGTTGTGGTCGATATGCCTTTTGGCACCTATCAGGGGAATTCTAAAGAAGCCTTGAATTCGGCCATTCGCATTATGAAGGAAACCGGAGCAGATGCTGTTAAACTAGAAGGCGGAAAAGAGATTATAGAATCCGTTAACCGGATTTTATCTGCTGGAATTCCAGTAATGGGTCACTTGGGTTTAATGCCACAATCGATTCATAAGTTTGGTACTTATTCGGTTCGGGCAACTGATCGCGAAGAATCTGATCAGCTTATTAATGATGCCAAATTATTAGAAAGGGCTGGTGTCTTTTCGATTGTATTAGAAAAAATCCCTGCTACTTTAGGAAAAAAAGTGGCAGAAAGTGTCTCTATTCCTATTATTGGAATCGGAGCTGGTAATGGCGTTGATGGGCAAGTTTTAGTATTGCATGATATGCTTGGCATTGTTCAGGATTTTTCTCCACGCTTCTTACGTCGTTATAATAATATAGGAGAAGAAATCATTATTTCTGTCCAGCAATATATTAATGACGTTAAAACGCTTGATTTCCCTAATGATAAGGAACAGTATTAGAATTCACAATATCTTATTTTAGAAGGAGTTCTTACCGATTGTTCGATGAAAATTCCTTTTTTGCATCTTGCTTTTGTTAGGTAAAGTGTGTGATTTTTTATGCTTCCCCATTTGGCAGTCAATCATTGCCAAATTGAAAAAAACAATGATAATTATAGTCTGTCCGATCTGTTTTAATGAGAGATGTTCTGCGAATAATCTATTTTTAGATGGTTTTTGTTTTTAAACAGAATATAAACCAAGAGATATGATAGAGGCGAATGCTTATACAAACAGCCCTAAATCAACATTTTAAATCTGTTTATAAGAAATGAAAATAAAAACCAAAGAAAGTTTGTAAAATAAGATTTTATTTGTAACTTTGCAGTCCTTAAAAAAAGTAATAAAACGATTAAAGTCAAAATAAGAGATGGCAAAGAAAAACAAAGAAGCTCGTGGACAAGTGATTTTGGAGTGCACCGAGCAAAAGGCTAGCGGAGTTCCTGGAATTTCTCGCTACGTATCAGTGAAGAACAGAAAAAATACTCCTGAACGTTTGGAGCTTAAAAAATTCAATCCTTATTTGAAAAAGGTGACTGTTCATAAAGAAATTAAGTAATATATAAAAATCATTATCCATGGCTAAGAGAGTTGTTGCAAGATTAAAAGTTACCACCGGAAAAGAATTTGCTAAAATCATCCGAATGGAACGTTCACCTAAAACAGGTGCATACCAATTTAATGAAAATTTTATTGCTACTGATCAAATCAAAGATTTTTTAGCAAAAAAATAATTCGCATTTTAATAATGCTTGAAAAACCTTTTCTACTTTATCTGTAGGAAAGGTTTTTTGATATTTCATAGATTTAGTAATTCAAAATTGCTTTGTTTGGTGTAATTTATTAGATATCAGTAACTATTGATTTTTTTCAAATCTTTTATTCTTTTTTATATCCCATCGCTTGATAAATATTGTTATTTTTGAAGAAAATTAGACAATATGGGATTTTTTTCGTTTTTTTCAAAAGACAACAATAAAGAAAAGCTCAACAAAGGGCTAGAGAAAACCAAAGAAAGCGTTTTTTCAAGAATTTCTAGATCCATTGTTGGAAAATCAAAAGTGGATGATGAGGTTTTAGATAATCTAGAAGAGATTTTAATCACTTCGGATGTCGGTGTAGAAACTTCATTGCGAATTATCCAACGTATCGAAGATCGTGTTTCAAAAGATAAATATTTAGGCACTGCCGAATTAAACTCAATTTTAAGAGAAGAAATTAGCGCTTTGTTGTTGGAGAAATCTTCTGGCGAAATGGAAGATTTTGATGTCGAATCAAAAGGCCGACCATACGTAATTATTGTTGTAGGCGTGAATGGTGTTGGGAAAACAACCACCATTGGAAAGCTGGCTCATCAATTTAAAAAGAAAGGCTATTCTGTTATGTTGGGAGCTGCTGATACATTTCGTGCGGCTGCCGTAGACCAACTTACGATTTGGGCCGAACGAGTAGGAGTTCCCATCGTTTCGCATGGGATGAACGCCGATCCTGCCGCCGTTGCCTTTGATACTTTAAAATCTGCTGTTTCTAAAGAGATAGATGTGGTTATTATTGATACGGCAGGTCGACTTCATAATAAAGTGAACTTAATGAATGAACTTTCGAAAATTCGAAATGTTATGAAAAAAGTAATTCCAGATGCACCCGATGAAATCCTATTGGTATTGGATGCTTCAACAGGACAAAATGCCATCGAACAAGCCAAACAGTTTACTGCAGCGACAGACGTTAATGCATTGGCATTGACAAAGTTGGATGGAACAGCCAAAGGTGGAGTCGTTATTGGTATTTCCGACATGTTTAAAATTCCAGTCAAATACATTGGCGTTGGCGAACAAATCGACGACTTGCAAGTATTTAATAGCAAAGAGTTTGTAGACTCTCTTTTTAGTTAACTAAATAATGAAAATTGTAATAGATAATCAGTCTGGTTTTTGTTTTGGGGTCGTTCGTGCCATCGAAATGGCAGAAGATGTTCTAAATGAAGGGAAATCTGAACTTTATTGTTTGGGCGAAATTGTCCATAATAACGCAGAAGTGAGACGTCTAAACGAACAAGGGATGAAAACGGTATCGTATGATGATATTCCAAATTTGCAAAATAAAAATATTTTAATTCGTGCTCATGGCGAACCGCCTGAAACGTATCAAATGATTGAGAAGTACGGTCTTAAACTTCATGATGCAAGTTGTCCCGTGGTTTTAAAACTACAAACACGTATAAAAAAAGGATTTCTAGAAATGCAGAAAGTAGGAGGACAGGTTCTCATTTTTGGAAAAAAAGGTCATGCTGAAGTCAATGGACTGGTCGGACAAACCGATGGGAAAGCCATTGTTCTCGAATCGCTTGAAGATATTGAATTTGTTGATTTTAGCAAAGCTTCCCGCCTGTATGCCCAAACAACCCAAAGTGTAGGTGAATTTAATAAGTTGGTAGAATCGATTTGTCAGAGATATCAAGATGTAAGTGGGAAGTCATTTGACTTTCAGTCCTTTGATACCGTTTGTCGACAGGTTGAAAACCGACGTCCACAGTTGAAAAAGTTCGCTGCATCGCATGATGTTATTTTGTTTGTGTCGGGAAAAGAGAGTTCCAACGGGAAATATCTCTATGATGTTTGCAAAAAAGTAAATCCAAATACCTTTTTTATTTCCAATGAAGAGGAAATTGATGTCAATTCTTTTTGCAATAAAGTAGAATCGGTTGGTATCTGCGGAGCTACATCTACCCCCATGTGGTTAATGGAAAAAGTTGCTGATTTTGTTTCTAAAAAATGTCCAGATGAATTGTAAACGCATACAGCTACACCATTTTAAAAATTTTCCGGAAGCCGACATCCAGCTTCATCCAAAAATTAATTTTTTTGTGGGCGATAATGGCGTCGGTAAAACCAATTTGATGGATGCCATTCATTATCTCTCTTTTTGCAAAAGTTTTTACAATAGCAGTGATCAGTTGAACATTCGGCATGGAAGCGATTTTTTCGCTATTCATGGCTTTTTCGATGATGTAAATATGCAAGACAATGTGCAGGTTAGCTGTGTTGTAAAACCAAATACCCGAAAAGTTTTTAAGTTTAACAAAAAAGAATATCAACGCATGGCCGACCACATTGGATTGATTCCTTTGGTGATGGTTTCGCCTTATGATGTTGATTTGATTAATCAGGGAAGTGAGCATCGAAGGCGCTATTTTGATGCTGTTGTTTCGCAATTTGATAGACTTTATTTGGATGACTTAATGAATTACAATAAGGTCTTACAACAAAGAAATGTGTTGCTAAAAACAATGGCCGAACAGCATCGTTTTGATATGAACTCAATCCATATTTGGGATGTGCAAATGATAGAGTTGGGGCAACGAATTCATCAACGGAGACGCTCGTTTCTCGAAAATCTAAAACCAGTATTTCAAGAGTATTACGAGTTTTTGACCAATGGAAGAGAAAAAATCGACATTGAATATCAATCTCAAATAAACGAACGAAATTATGCCGACGTACTTAGCGAAGCCATCGAACGCGATCGCTATGCACAATATTCAACAGTAGGCATACACAAAGATGATTATGTCTTTTTGATGAATGATTATCCGATAAAAAGATTTGGCTCGCAAGGACAACAAAAGTCATTTTTGATGGCTCTTAAACTTGCTCAGTTTTCATATACGTATCAAGTTAGAAATATAAAACCTCTGTTGTTATTGGATGATATTTTTGATAAACTGGATGAGAGTCGAGTGTCCAAAGTAATTGAGTTAGCTGGTCTTGGAAAATTAGGACAGGTTTTTATTAGCGATACTCATTTAGATAGAATAGAAAAACTTTTTGCCCAATTGGATATTTCGTATAAATGCTTTAAGATATCTGATAATCAGATATTAGAACTGAATTCGTAAGGACATGGCAAAGAGAAAAGATACAAATATTGACGATGTGATGAGGTTGTTTTTTTACGAATATAAAAACAATACTCAATATAATGAAATGCGAATTTCAAAAATTTGGAAAGAACTAGTAGGCCCTCATTTTGTAAACCATACCGTGAGTATAAGTTTGCGAAACAGAACACTTTACGTTAGAATGGATTCTGCAAGTGCAAAGTACGAATTGTACATGGGACGCAATCTGCTAATTAAACATATAAATATGCAGCTTGGAGAAAAAATTATTGATAAAATTATGTTTCAATAATACGAAGTCTCTATTTTTACCATATAAACATCAAATTTATTTTTGATAATTTTTTCTACCTTTGCACTTTAAAAAATTAATATTTTAAACATGGCTTATACTGAAAAGCGAACACGCTACACAATTACTTCTGCACTTCCTTATGCCAACGGCCCCATTCATATTGGCCATTTGGCCGGTGTTTATGTGCCTGCTGATATTTATGCCCGATACTTGCGTTTACAAAACGAAGAGGTCCTTTTTATTGGTGGATCCGACGAACACGGTGTTCCCATCTCTATAAAAGCCCGAAAAGAAAACAAAACACCCCAACAAGTGGTGGATCATTTTCATGAAATAATTAAAAAATCGTTTCAAGACTTTGGTATTTCTTTCGACGTTTACTCGCGGACTTCAGCACCTATTCATCATGAAACAGCTTCTGAATTCTTTAAAAAACTTTACGAGGATGATAAGTTTATCGTAAAAACAACACCTCAGTACTATGACGAAGAGGCAAAACAGTTTTTGGCCGATCGATATATTACAGGAACGTGTCCGCATTGCAACAACGAAAAAGCCTATGGCGATCAGTGCGAAGCCTGTGGTACTTCGCTTAATGCAACCGATTTAATCAATCCAAAATCAACATTTAGTGGAAATACTCCTGTTTTAAAAGACACAAAACATTGGTATTTGCCATTGGATCAATACGAGCCATGGCTGCAGAAATGGATTTTGGAAGGACATAAAAACGATTGGAAATCAAACGTTTATGGACAGTGTAAATCATGGATTGACCAAGGTTTGCATCCCCGTGCTGTTACCCGCGACCTTGATTGGGGCGTGAAAGTGCCTGTGGCTGATGCCGAAGCAAAAGTTCTTTACGTGTGGTTTGATGCACCCATCGGTTACATTTCGGCAACCAAAGAATGGGCGGAAAAAAACAATCAAAATTGGGAAACGTGGTGGAAAGATCGAGAATCAAAACTGGTTCATTTTATTGGAAAAGATAATATTGTTTTTCATTGTATTATCTTCCCAGTTATGCTTCATGCCGAAGGTTCGTATATATTGCCCGATAATGTTCCTGCCAATGAATTTTTGAATTTGGAAGGAGATAAAATTTCGACTTCAAAAAACTGGGCTGTTTGGCTTCATGAATATTTGGAAGATTTTCAAGATAAACAAGATGTATTGCGATATTCTTTGTGTGCAAATGCCCCCGAAACCAAAGACAATGATTTTACATGGAAAGATTTTCAAGCCAAAAATAACAACGAGCTTTTGGCCATTTTTGGAAATTTTGTGAATAGAACAGTTGTTCTCACTCATAAATATTTTGATGGAGTTGTTCCTGCTAAAAATAAATTGCTCGATATTGACTTGGAAGTATTAGAAGCAATGAGTAAGTTTCCCGAAAAAGTGGGAAGGAATATTGAATTATATAAATTCAGGGAAGCCTCTTTTGAATTGATGAATTTGGCTCGAATAGGGAATAAGTATTTAACTGAAACCGAACCTTGGAAAGTTTTTAAAACCGATCCCGACAGAGTAGCAAGTATTCTTCATGTGGCTTTGCAAATTTGTGCAAATTTAGCCGTTCTTTCTGAACCATTTTTGCCATTTACTTCCGAAAAATTATATAAACTATTGAATTTATCTTCTAAAAAATGGTTTGAAGCCGGAGTTGATAATTTATTAATAGAAGGTGGAAAAATCGAAGCTGCCTCGTTTTTATTTGAAAAGATTGAAGATGAAACCATTCAAAAACAGATTGATAAATTGCAGCAAACAAAAAGTCAAAACCAACTAGAGCAATCTACGGCTGAACCTCAAAAAGAGAATGTTACTTTTGAAGATTTCAGTGGTATGGATTTGAGAGTAGCAACCATTCTTGAAGCGGAAAAAGTGCCTAAAACAAAAAAGCTACTAAAGCTTCTTGTAGACACAGGAATTGACAAACGCACCATCGTTTCAGGAATTGCAGAATTTTATGAGCCACAAAACATTGTTGGCGAACAAGTTTGTATGATTGTAAATCTAGCTCCTAGAGAAATTAAAGGCATCCTTTCTCAAGGCATGATTTTGATGGCTGAAAGTGCTAATGGCGAACTTTGTTTCGTTAAACCTTCCAAACAGGTAAATAGCGGAAGTGGGATAAAATAGTGTTTTTTTGAAAATACTTTATACTATATTGTTTTTGTTGTGAAAATTTTTCAAGTTTAGAAATATAAAAAGAGGTTGAAAAACCTCTTTTTATATTTCATCTTTATCTCATTTAATACGGCACGACAATAGTTATAGTACCTGTTTTGAGTTGTTTAACATTTTCAATGTCTCGATACCTGAAGATATAAGTAAATACTGTATTTGTAGTTACGGGCTTTCCTTTAATTTTACCGTCCCAGCCTTCGTATGGATCATTTGTTGCAAATACTTGCATGCCCCATCTGTCGTATATTTCGAAACTGTATCCTCTTGGAGAAATGTTTCTGTGAATTGGACGTATGGTTTCATTTTTGTCATCACCTGTCGGAGTGAACGCACTAGGGACATATACGCTCCACCAATCGTCAACAAATATAAATCCATATTGAGCCGTGTCTATGCAGTTTCTGTCGGTGCTGACAATTAAACTGACGGTGTATTTTCCGGGTTCTGAATAATGATAAGTAGGATGTGTTTCTATTGAGCAACCTCCATCACCAAAGTCCCAGAAGCTACTGTATGTAGTTGAAGATTGGTTTGTGAAAAACACCTGTGGATCAAATAAATCAACACGATTGGGGAATTGTGTAAATCGTGCAGTTGGTTTTTCCCAAACATTAATTGTCTGATATTTGGTAATTGATGAGTCGCAGCCGTATATTGAAGTTACTGTTAAGCATACATCATGCGTGCCGTCTTCATAGTATATCCATGATGGATTTCGTCCTTCGCCTGTACCGCCATCTCCATATTCCCAGAAATAAGTCTGTCCTTCGTCGGGATGTATTTCAAAGAAAGTAACTTCTAGTGGTTGACAGCCTTCAATTTTATCAGAAATAAAATCTGCTGGTGGAAGTGGATGTAATTCAATTAAAGAGTCGCAATCGGTAATAGTACATCCCACAGCATCCGTAACAGTGACACAATAGAGACCTGCTGGTAAATTTCCTACCGTTTGTGACTGATAAGAATTAGGATCCCAAACATAGGTGTAATCAGGCGTGCCACCACTTGGAAGAGCGCTTACAACGCCATCGCTACCTCTGACGCAGGTAACGTCAATTTTAGCAATAGAAAGATACAGTGGTGGATTCTGTGGTGCTACAGTAATGGTATCTTCTAGAGAACAACCGTTAATATCAGAAATGGTTACGCTATAAAATCCTTCTGCCAAATTTTGTATGCTATCCCGTGGAAATCCGTGGGTATTTATTTCGCCTGTACTCCATTCGTAGGTAAATGGTGGCGTACCATGGCTGATAACGGCGCGAAGACAAGCGTTGGTGTCGCCGAAGCAAATAATAGGTTGACATAATTCTAAATCCAATCCAATTTCAGGATTGGGATATAGTGTGACATAACCACAAAGTGTATCTATTACAGGCGGAAGTGTCCAAGTCTGGTTAAACCAATTGAGTGGAATATGTCCTAGCGGGAAAGTTTGTTCATACAAGGGTCCAATTTGCTGTGATATGTCAATTTCTGGTATCGTAACGTTGGTAACATTTATGGTGTCTGAAGAAACTTGTACAAAGCAAATTGAATCAGGATTGTCCTCACATGGCATAGGAATGTCGAATACCAAAGGAGGCATTTCTCCGCCTGGCATTTGGCTGTCAATAAAGGGAGGAATGCTTATCTCTATCCAGATGGTTAATACTTGAATGTGAAACCAAAATGCCATACTATCCCAAGTGTGATTTGTGAAATCATTACCAATAATGTGGTCTACTTGAACCAACATTTCTGGCCATCCAAAGCAAGGATAGGTGAAATTTAAATCATGTCCAGTTTTGTAAACAATCACATTGTTTAATCCGTCAGAAACAACCTGTCCTTCGTAATCTACTTCGGAGTATTCCACCGGGGTGGGGAAGGTGAGTCGGGTCTTAACATCTGGACAAAAAGTAAAGTCTTGAGTTAGGTGGCTCCCCATGCCCACTTCCATGGAAATTAAATTCCAAGCAATTGAAACTCCAGGCAATAAAGTAATGGAACCATTCAGGTAGCTTAAAATTTGCTGAATGGTGATTCCTGCTGGTGGTGGAATAAACTGAGCTACAAATCCAATAAATGTGATAATATCAAGTTCAAAACCCCACCAAAGACTATCTCCCGATGCATGTAGACAATAGTCTGGCCCGAGCCCCATATATGATTCTGTTTCAACATATGGAATGGTAATGAATCCAGAGAGCCCAATGCCAAAAAAATCTGGAATAATAATTGGCAAAAAGCCCCCACTACAAAATTGAAAAACGCCATTTACCATACATGGGTAATTGTATTGACCGGTAAATGAGTTTAGATAGAAAATATTAATGGAGTCGTGTTGATGTGTGGGATTGTTGATCCCAAAGCTGAAATCACTGCAAACGCCAACACAAATGCTTGCATCAATGGCAAAATGGACACCCCAGAAAAAGTCAAGAGAAACCCACCCAGCAGTAGGAAAATGAGTTGATAGTTCCCAGTCGGGAGTTGGTTCCCATTCTGATTCAACCGTAATTGTTTCGCCTGGATTAAAAGTGAAATCATCTGGGAAATCGGTGGTGACATCTCCATTATAGCGGACATCTACTGAGCCTGTGCTAAAGCCGTGCATGCTAAATCGCATTCCTGCCAACATCCAAAAGTCAATCGTGATTTGTGCTCCCCATCGTGTTCCCAATAGAGGATCTGTCCATATTTGACCAATGGTTTGATTGAAACTCTCTTCAATCCAAAAAATATCATAATCTATTTCAATATTGAAAGGTTGACCCTCAGGTCCCCACATGTTTCTGTTCATGGCTTCAAACTCCCAACTACACTGTGTTACGTTTTCTTCAGGGGTTTGGGCATAAATGCTTTTAAATCCTGTTAAGAAAAACAGAAAGATTAAAATGAACCGAATTGTATATTTTGACTTCATTTTTTTTTCAATATCAAAATTCAATATTTAAAATTGATTTTTCCATAATTTCATACAATAAATGCCGCATGATAACAGGGTAATTGGCACTTATCCAAGCCGTTTTTTGATCATTACCTGATAAAAGAACCATTCGTTCGTATTCCCATTCTCCTGTTTTAAAAGCTAAAATAAATAATGTACCTTCATTTCCCGATTTTGTGAAAACATCGTAAGAAGAAATGTAATCAAATCCTTGTTTTGAAAATGTTTCCTTATTAATTCCGGAAAGCATTGTTTTATAGGGTGCGTTTATCTCTTGTATCAATATGTTGCTGCCAGTCCAGTCTTGGATAAGCAAGTTGGGTCGTTTTTCGTCTAAACGAAATGCTTTTGGAGGACTTATGCGGATATTTGTATTCTCGATTAAGATGGATGTTTCTCCATCGAAATAATCTTTATCAGAATAATTAATCGAGGATTTTAATATAGAATTAAATTCATCGATGCCTTCAAGTTTGTTATTTACAGAATTTAGATCCTGACAGTGTCCTGATAGTATAATCACAAATGCGATAATTGTAAATGACGTAATTCGAACAATATAATTCATAAAAATATTATTTTACTTCAAGCACTTTTAGTTTCTAAGCAACCAAGTTACAATTTTTTTCGTAATAATACTTAAAAGACAGAAAATAATAGTTAAAAGTTGCCCACTTTATATCTTTACAGCCTCCAATTTGATATATTTCTAAATGCTTAATTTCATATAGAAATATGTTTAATTTTTATTGTTTCAAAAATGCCTAGAGAATGGTTGCTAAATCTGATGAAATACCTTGTTTATCTTTCTTTTTTCATTTTTTGTCTAAATTTCCTTTTTCATTGAAAAATTAAACTTAATTTCGTTAGATGGTTTTTTATAACAGCTTCTTTTTTTGCTTTTATAGAAATTATGTTTGAAATTTAATAATAATTTCAAAAACTGTTATGATCAATGATGCTTTGAGTTTTATCAATAAATATCTTTAATAAAATGAATCGATTTTATATTTTTTTCTTGTTTATTTTTATGAGCAGTGCATTTTCTCAAAATGCAAAACAAAACTTTCTGGCACAAGGTCAGCTAAAAGATGCTTTAAATGGTGATGCTTTAGCGTATGCCAATGTCGGCTTGTTGGTTTATTCGGACAGCGTGTTTATAAAAGGCACCACCACCGATATTGACGGAAAGTTTGATTTTAAAAACCTGGATAGCGGTAGTTTTTATTTGCGAATTTCATACATGGGATATCCTACAAGCTTAATTCCAATTGAGGTCAGCCAAAAGCAAACAAATCTGGGTGTGATTAAAATTTCAAAAACGTCCCAAACTCTGGACGCAGTTTCTATTGTTGCAGAAAAATTAATGTATCAATACGAAGCCGATAAAAAAGTATACAATGTTACGGAAGATGCTAGTGTTCAGGGAGGTTCAGCTTCCGATGCCTTGCAAAATGCACCCGGTGTTTGGGTTGACTTAGAAGGAAATATCACCCTTAGAGGCGTCGATAATGTTGAAATATGGCTCAATGATAAGCCGTCTCGAATTCCGGCCGATGGCTTGAAAACATATTTGCAGCAATTGCCTGCAAACACCCTTGAAAGAATTGAAGTGATGACCAATCCCTCTGCTAAATATAGTGCTTCGGGAACTGCTGGAATCATCAATATCGTGACCAAACAAAAAATCAAACAAAATTTCCTTTTCAGTGCAGGCATTAATGCTTCTACGCAAACTCGTATCAATCCCTGGATTTCATACGTATGGTCGAACAAAAAATTCAAATTTAATGTGTACGCATCCCATTCCAGCCAAACGCACGAATGGAACAGCACCAATAAAGGAACTGTCAAAAATGCTGGAAATCCTTTGTATGATTTTTTAAATTCTAGTTTAAGTGAATCCCAAAATCAATGGAGTTCAATCTATTTAGATGGAGAATATAATATTTCCGAGAAATCACGCTTTAACGCGTATTTTGGCGGAAATATTAGCTCTGGCGACAATACGAGCGCAGGAATCAACGAGAGATTTAGCTTAAGTGATTCGATAAATATTTCAATTCAACGTCTTAATCCTTCTGAAAGCAGTGGAAAAAACTGGTACGCTGGAGGTTCTTTTAACCATGATTTTATTCCTCAAAAACATTATATTAATTTTGATTTTAGTCTCGGACAGTGGATCAATAATAATAAAACAGAAAATTTTGAAAAATCATTAATAGAACAGCATGATCTTGAATTTCAGAGAAATAGAAATTTTCTAAGCGAAAATAACTACATCGGTACTTGGTACGATTTGGATTTTACCTATTTTAATAATTTTAACTCCACTTCTACTGTTGAATCTGGATTTTCTCTAAATTACTCTCCCATCGACCATGAGGCTCCTGTTGATACATTTGATTTTGTTTTGAATCAATGGATTTATTCTCCTTTGTTTAGCAATTATAAAGATGCCTTTTCTCGAAAAGCAAATGCGTATGTTTCGTGGTCGCAAAAAATCAAAACATTTAATTACAAAATCGGATTAAGGGGCGAATATCAATATAATTTTTTAAACTCACTTTCAACAGCACAGCAAGTAGAAAGTGATTATTTTGGAATTTTCCCTTCTGCACATTTGAGTTATCAAACTTCCAAAAAGTACAGTTATACAGCCAGTTATAGTCGCAGGGTACAATATCCACATATTTGGTATCTCGACCCTTTTATCAGTTATATCAACGAAGAATCTATATGGATGGGAAATCCTAATTTAAAACCGGCATATACAAACTCCTTCGAACTGGGGAGCTCTAAATATTTCGAGAAAGTTGGGTTTTTAAGTTTGTCATTATACCACCGCAGAACGGATAAAAGCCACACCAACAGCCTTGAAGCAGTTTATGATTCATACCTGAATAGGTATACAATTTATCAATTTATGACCAATTCGGGACGCGATATTTTTACGGGTGCGGATGTGACTTTTACATATCGTCCAAAACCATTTATGAATATTTTAGTCAATGTAAATGCTTATAACAAAGACATTTATGCAGAGTTAGATTCATATACAGTGCAAAGAAATGACTTTAGCTACGATGCGAAAATTAGCTTTAGCTCTTCGTTTTTAAAACGGTATCAAGTTCAGATGATGAGCTTTTATCGCTCAAAATCTCCTACCTTGCAAGGACATTCCAATGGTATGTTTTTTGCCAATGCATCGCTTCGGGCCGATTTTTTCGAACGGAAATTGTCTGTTCATATGAGTGTTCAGGATATGTTTAATACTCAAAAAAGCAAATCCGAAACCAATACACCCAGTATATATTCTGTTAGCAAATCTTGGTCAAATAGTCAGTATGTGTTGATTGGTCTAACATTTAGAATTGGAAAAATCGAGCTGGAAAAAGAGCAAAAACGGGGCGATGTCAATCAAGTTGGCGGTGCTCCTGGAATATAAGCTTAAAATAAAAAAAAACCAGAAATGCTTTACTGAAAAAAAATATTGTATATTTGCAATCTAATAATGCCCAGATGGTGGAATTGGTAGACATGCTACTTTGAGGTGGTAGTGCCCTTACGGGTGTGCAAGTTCGAGTCTTGTTCTGGGCACCTAATAAGAAAAAGACCTTAAGTTATTAACTTGAGGTCTTTTTTATTTCTATATGGTCCCAAAGAGAAAGAAAATATTTACTTTTGCTTTCTAATTCGATTCTTTCAAAAATATAGTATGCTGAATTATTCTCGTTTCACTTTTCTCATTTTCTTTCTCTCTATTCTGACGATTTCCGTCATGTCGCAGCAGTTGGTTGTTTCTGAAAAAAACTATACCTATCCTTTTGTTCTGAATAGTCAAACGGTGACCAATGTATTTGCGGAAAGAGTTTTGCAAAAACTTTCTACTTACGATAAAATAAACATTACTTTTTCTATTGATTTATCTGTCAAGATTACACAGTTAAGTCAATATCAGTACGTTGCTATGGCAGAGGTTCGTTATGCAGAATGCAAAGGGGAGTTTCTGTATCGCAATTTTGAACTATGTCAGGATTTTTATCCCGAATATTTGGATTTTGGTTTTGAAGTAAATCAAGCCTTTCAGTCTAAAAAAATCAAGGATATTTCATTCCAAAACTCGCCTTCCGAATCGATTCAGAAAATATTTTCATGGACTGATTCTACCGGGAATAACATTCCTGAAATAAAACCCATATTTAAAAACATCCGATACAATGATTTTTGGGAACAAAAGATACATCAAAAAATAAATAGAATTGGACTTTATTATAAAAGTGATTCTTTATTTAAAGCATGGAATGAGGTTTTGGATAATATTAATTTAGAACAGACGGAACTTTTGCCTATCCACGATTTTACCTTGGATGACATTGAAAAGGAATTTGAGTTTTATAATGATGAAAACATTTATCTAATTCTAAATCCATCCCTTGAACCGCACCAAGTTTTGGCAAATAAAATCAGTGATATTAATCTTAAAATATCTCAAAAACGACATTTGACAGATGAATATCTGCATCGAATTGATTTTCGTTTTATTGAATCGGCACGCGAAGCCATAAAAAAATCAGATGTAGAAAAAGCCATCTATTATTACCAAAAAGCGCTCGAATTTCATTCATATAATATTGTTGCATTAAAAGAATTGGGTCAGGTGTTCCTTAACCAAGGCAGATTGTCAGATGCTTCCAAATTGATTAAAATTATTTTTTCTGAAACTTGGCCTCAAGATAAACTGCATGCTGAATGTGTGCAATTGGCTCGCAATGTTTACCAACTTATTCTAAAAAAAGGTGATGAGTGGCTCTTTGAAGAGGAGTTTCACAAAGCGATTGATACCTATTCAGTGGCTCTCATTTTTTGTGATAGTATTCGGGAACCTATTTGTAATGTTGCTCATAATCAGGGAATTGTTAATTCCAAAAAAGGTATTTTAAATTCCTATTTCAATGTGATAAATAAGTCTTTGGAGCGAAACAGAATGGATATTGCCGAAAATTATGTTCGAGAATCTAAGAAATATCAAATCGCCAATCAAAAGGAATTGTCCGATGATATTGAAATTCAGGCGATGGCAGACAAAGTGGTCTCAAAATACGTCAGTGAGGCTATAATAAACATTCAAAAAGGCCATTTTTCTAAAGCCATTCGTCAGCTAGATAATGCGGATAGTTTGGGACATACATTTAGGGAAAATTTTTCATTGCCATATCTTAATGAATCGCGCGAAAAAGCATATAATGGAGCCTTTTCTGATGCATTAAAGGAAACCAAAACGCAATTGGAAATGGGCAATATTGTTTTGGCGGATGCAAAACATCAAACGGCCATGAATTTCTATTATAAACATCCTGAATGGATTAAAGACACGACCGTAGCGTATGATTTGTTTGTAAATATCCGTCATGCCGAAAGTTTGAAAAAGACTGAATGGGGGAATACTCTTTATGCGAAAGCAGAATATTCGCAGGCTCTATTGTCTTTGCAAGAGGCAAAATCTATTGAGCAAGAATTTAAATTGCCCGAAAATAAATTGCTCGATTCTCTCCTGTTTGTGATAAGTAAGCCCATTGCTTTCGAAAAACTAAACAACCTTGGGATGAAAATTTGG
>JAQUGA010000171.1 GCA_028684405.1 Bacteroidales bacterium
GCAATGCTCCTCATGTTTTATGTCTAAATTCTGCCACTGCAGGACTCGAACTCATGTTGCGCTGGTTTGGTGTAAAAGAAGGCGATGAAGTGATTTTGCCAGCCTATACCTACGCTGCAACCGCAAATGTGATTGTCCATTGCGGAGCAAAACCCGTTTTTGTTGATATTAATGATGATTTTAATATTTCCTTAGAAGCTATAAAAAAAGCCATAAGCATTCGGACCAAAGTAATCATGCCTGTAGATTTAGCTGGATTTCCCTGCGATTATGACGAAATAAATACCTTGGTTTGCTCTCCCAAAATACAATCTCTATTTATTCCAGAAAATGAGAATCAAGCTGCCTTAAAAAGGATTTTAGTGGTCTCGGATGCGGCTCATTCGATTGGTGCTGTTTATAAAGGCAAAAAAATCGGAAGTTTGACTGATGTGAGTGTTTTTTCGTTTCATGCGGTTAAGAATCTTACAACAGCTGAAGGCGGTGCAGTATGTTTGAATTTGCCTGCACCATTTAATAATGAGGATGTTTATAAATATTTGTGCATTAAGTCTTTGCATGGACAATCTAAAGATGCTTTGGCGAAAATGACATTGGGAAATTGGAAATATGACATTATAGAAGCGGGGTATAAATTTAACATGACTGATATTCAGGCTGCCATTGGCTTGGTAGAATTGGGTAGATACGAACATGATATGTTGGTGCGTAGACGAGAAATTTTTGAATTGTATGCCGAAATTTTATCAAATCACGATTTTGCTATCATTCCACCATACGAAACAGCTGATAAAACAAGCTCATATCATGTTTTTGCCCTTCGTCTAAAAAATGTAGATGAAAATCAAAGAGACCAAATTATGCAAGGTATTTTTGATAGGAAAGTTACGGTGAATGTCCATTTTATACCGCTTCCGATGATGACATTCTACAAACAATTGGGATATTCTATTGTTGATTATCCAAATACATATAAAAACTTTGCTTGTGAAATTAGTTTGCCTGTTTATTACACGCTTACAAATCAACAAGTTGAACGTGTGGCAAATTCGGTTATTGAATCGTATTACGAAGTAATGGGAAAGAAATGATTAAACGTATTTTCGATATTGTTTTTTCTTTTTTCGGTTTATTGTTTTTAAGCCCCTTTTTTGTAATTGTATCTTTGTTAATCATATTAGACTCTCGAGCTTGTGCTTTTTATGGCCAACGGAGAGTGGGAAAGGGGAATATTGATTTCTTATTATTAAAATTTCGCACCATGGAAGTAGGATCCGATAAAAAAGGATTGCTTACAATTGGACTTTTGGATCAGCGTGTGACCAAAATAGGACGAATTTTAAGAAAGTATAAAATTGACGAACTTCCTCAATTAATCAATATCTTAAAAGGAGATATGAGCTTTGTAGGACCTCGCCCCGAGGTTCGTAAATATGTTGATTTGTATACTCCCGAACAGTTGAAAGTGCTAGAAGTAAAACCTGGTTTAACGGATTATGCATCCATAGAATACATGGACGAGAGTGATTTATTAGCACAATCCGAAAATCCTGAAAAGACATATATTGAAGTTGTTATGTCGGATAAAATAAAGCTTAACTTTAAATATATTCATGAACAAAATTTCAAAACAGATATCATTATTTTGTTCAAAACATTATTGAAAATTATAAACAGAAAATAATAACTTATCTCATCACAATTTCTTTAATCTTAATTTAAATTTATTTTTTGAGAATTGATGATGATATAATCAATCAGAAACCATCCATTTTGTACAGTTTGATAAATATTACTCCATTATATTTAGGAAAGTTTAATTATTTTTATAAATTTGTCAAACAAAACGTTGGTTTTTTTATTTAATAAGAGATAATATTATAATTATGAAAAAGATTTTTAGAAACATAGGTATTTTAATAATGCTTATTAGCATGGAGTCTGTTATTGCTCAAACAGATTCTGTAATTGTTATTCAAGGAGAAGAAACACAAGTTGCAGAAAAGATTTATAATGAGGGAATTGCTTTGTATAAGTCGCAAAAACTCGACGAAGCCATTCAGAAATTTGGAGAGGCTTTGAAGGAAGATTCAGAGTTTGCTTTGGCTTATTTAAATCGAGCTGTAGTTTTTATTGATAAAGAAGATTACAACTCTGCTCTTCTTGATTTCAAGTCATACATACAGCGTAAACCCAATGATGCTCAAGCATATTATTTAAGGGGTAATGTGTATTACGCAATGGAAAAACAGGATGACGCATTGCTCGACTATACTAAATCAATCCAATTAAATCCACAATTTGATAATCCATACTATTTTAGAGGAGTGATTAAGTTTGAAAAAGAACAATATCAGGATGCCATTTTAGATTTTTCAGAAGCGATAAAAATTAACCCCGATTACTCATATGCCTATAATGATAGAGCGAGTGCTAAAAAAATGTTGGATGATATGGATGGCGCTATTGCCGACTATACGCAGGCCATAAGAGCAAATCCCAAACAAGCTTTTTTCTACAACAATAGAGGAAGTGCAAAACGTAAAAAAGGAGATTACAAAGAAGCCATTGCAGATTATTCCATGGCAATTAATTTAAATTCCGAATATGTAATTGCATACAATAATCGAGGATATACGTATTTTGAATTAGGAGATTACACCAATGCCATTGATGATTTTTCAAAAGCCATAAACCTCAATTCCCAATATGCCTATGCGTATAACAACAGAGGAAATGCAAAATATAAAATAAAAGATTATCAAGGTGCTATCGCCGATTTTGACAAAGCAATTGCTTTGGATCCAAATATGGCATATACATTCATGCACAGAGGCAACGCCAAAGAGATGATTCGAGATGTAAAGGGTGCTCTTGCCGATTGGGAAAAAGCAGCAGAAATGGGAGTGGAAGCTGCCGCAACGTATGCTAAAAAAAGCAAAGAAGACACCTTCTAATATTGTAAAGATTAATTATGAATTTTAGAATAAAAGATATGAAAAAATACGTATTGTTTTTAATTGTTATTGGAATTTATTCATCTTCATTGATGTCTCAAAATGTAGAATTTAATCGTGATAATTTCCCCAACAGAAGTGTACTAAGAGAGGCCATAAAAAATATAAATAGTGGCGAAAAAATCTTGAAAGATGAATATCCTAATTACCAAGCAGCTCAGGAGTTTTTTATGCTTGCATATAAATTAAATCCAAATAATGCGGATCTAAATTATAAAATTGGATATTGTATTTTTAATGATAAAACGAGTCGTTTAGGATCCTTGCCCTACTTTGAAAAAGCATATAAACTTAAGCCAGATGTTGCTTTGGATATTCAATATTATCTAGCACAAAATTATCACATTAATTATGAATTTGATAAAGCAATTAATTATTATCGCAGCTACTTAAACTCATTGTCAGGAAAAACCTTAAATGATAGTAGTGCAGAAGTTTATAAAAAAATAAATGAATGCGAAAATGGAAAGATTTTGATTAAAAAAGAAGAACGCGTTTTTATTGATAATATGGGAACCGAAATCAATACAGCATATGATGAATATGGTCCCGTTATTACTGCGGATGAATCTGTTTTAATGTTTACGTCCAAACGCCCTTTGGTTGTGAATCAGCGTCCTGAACGCGGAGATTACTTTGAAAACGTATACATTAGCAATCGTAAAGATAAAAAGTGGACACTGTCCGAAAACATTGGTAAAACACTTAATACAGATTATCACAATGCTGTAAAGGCACTTTCAAACGATGGCCAACAACTTATTATCTATAGAGGTGACAATGGGGGAGATCTTTTCCTCTCAAAAGCGTCTGGGGATTCATGGTCAAAACCTTCTCGTTTACCTAAACAAATCAATACAAACTATCATGAAGCTTCTGCCTCCTTTTCTTACGATGGTAAAACCTTGTATTTTGTAAGCGACAAACCTGGAGGTTTGGGCGGTCATGATATTTATCAAACAAAAGTGGACAATAGGGGCAATTGGAGCGATCCTGTTAACCTTGGCGGCACTGTAAATACTCCGTATGAAGAGATATCCGTTTTTGCTCATCCCGACGGGAAAAGCTTGTATTTTAGCTCTAATGGACATGATAATATTGGTGGTTACGATATTTTTAAAACTACTTTTGAAAACGGTATATGGACGAAACCAGTAAATATCGGATTTCCTATTAATACAACCGAAAATGATGTCTTCTTTGTTATTTCAGCTAGTGGACGCCGCGCTTATTACTCTTCAACCAAAGATGGTGGTTATGGCGGACAAGATATCTATGTAATTACTTTCTTAGGACCTGAAAAACTATTTGTAATGAATGGCGAGGATAATCTATTGGCAAATAAAACCAATCCAATAAGAGAAAAATTTATTGCACCCGCTGTGATTATCGAAGAAACCAGTTTGACGCTTCTTAAAGGTATAGTTGTAGATGAAAAAACGAGAAATCCAATTTTAGCTACTATTGAACTTTATGATAATGAAAAAAACGAATTATTGGCTTCTTTTCAGTCCAATAGCTCAACAGGAAGATATCTAGTTTCTTTGCCCTCTGGGAAAAATTATGGAATAGCCGTTAAAGCAGATAAGTATTTATTCCATTCTGAAAATTTCATTTTACCCGATTCTGCTAAATATCAAGAAATAGAAAAAGAAATTACCCTTAAAAAAATGGAAGTCGGTCAACGGATTGTTTTGCGAAATATCTTTTTCGATTTTGACAAATCATCATTGCGCACTGAATCAACGACTGAGCTAGAAAACTTGTTGGCTCTTTTAAAAGAAAATTCAAAAATGAAAATTGAAATTTCAGGACATACAGATAATGTTGGCTCGGCTCAATATAATAAAAAACTTTCCGAATCCAGAGCACATTCTGTAGTCAATTATCTTAAATCAAAAGGCATTACGGCTGATAGATTGTCATTCGCTGGCTTTGGTTTCGACGATCCAATTGCACCAAATGATACGGAAGAAGGTCGTCAGTTGAATCGTAGAACTGAATTTAAAGTAATACAAAACTAAAAGATTAAACTTTGATACGTTGTTTATAGCTATCATTCATTTCAATAAAAACATCCCAAGCGAAAACCAAAGTTTGGGATGTTTTTATTGAAAAATAAAGGAATGATAAAAAAATACAAATTTCAAGGATTCATTATGAATACATTAAAAATAATGTATTTTTGCACTAAAGAAACAAATAACTATTTATAATATGGAAAGAGATACTTTAATTTTCGATTTAATCGAACAGGAAAAACAACGTCAAATACATGGTATTGAGTTGATTGCGTCTGAGAATTTTGTTAGTAATCAAGTTATGGAAGCCATGGGATCCGTGCTAACTAATAAATATGCTGAAGGATATCCTGGTAAAAGATATTATGGAGGTTGCCAAATTGTAGATCAAACTGAGCAATTAGCAATTGATAGAGCAAAAGAG
>JAQUGA010000172.1 GCA_028684405.1 Bacteroidales bacterium
CTTTAGTTGTAACAGCACCCGATTGTGACTGTCCAACTATTAATCCTCCATCAAATCCAAATAATCCAACAATTTGTTTTGGTGATGTCACTCCAGCTTTAACTGTGGATGCAGCAGTAGCTGGATACCAAGTTAATTGGTACGATGCAGATATTGGAGGAACTCCATTAGTCACTAATTCAACAACTTATACGCCTACAGAGACTTCAGCAGGAGTCCATACCTATTATGCAGAAGTAGAAGAAAGTGTAAGTGCTTGCGTTAGTATTCGTATTCCTGTCACTTTAACCATTCATGCCAGCCCTACTATCAGTGGTGCATTAAACATGTGTCATGGTTCTGATAATCAGTTGACTGGAAGTGGGATAGCTCATGCAGTAACGCCTTGGACATCTTCCAACAGCAATGCCACAATAAATAGCAATGGAAATATAAGTGGATCAACAGCGGGAAGTTCGTTGATTACATATATGGATGAAAATGGTTGTACATCCAGTGTTACAGTTAACGTAATTGAAAATGTACTTCCGAGTTTTACCAACTTGGGACCTTATTGTTTGAATGCCAATGGAGGCAATTTGTCAGGAACTTCTATCAATGGAATAACAGGAACATGGTCGCCCGCAAGCATTAGTACAAATATTGCAGGAACGCAAACTTACACTTTTACTCCAACAGCCGGACAATGTGCTACAACAGCCAGTATGGATGTTGAAATCATAGCCATTGATTTAAGTTTAACGACAACAAACCCTGCTTGTTATGGAGAAAACGGCAGCATTGCTTTTACAGCAAGTGGTGGTAGTGGAACTTATTCATATACAGTAAATGGATCATCTGCAACTTCTCCATATTCAGCATTAGCTGGCTCATACACTGTTGTTGTTTCAGATGGAACTTGTTCTGCATCGCAAAATGCAAATTTGATAGACCCTGAATTATTCTATGTCTATTACACTCATACCAATGTTAGTTGCCATGGAGGTAATAATGGAAGTATAAATATAATTATTGATAGCGGTGAATCGGGAAATGAAACATTTATCTGGAACGATGGCGTTACTTCTCAAAATAGAAATAATTTAACCAATGGAAGTTATGCTGCAACTGTTACAAACTCACATGGTTGTTCGGTAGAAATGAACATGTTGATTACGCAACCCAATGAGTTGATAGTTACTGGAAGTGTTATTGACGTAACTTGCCATAACGGTACCAACGGTGGCTTATCTTTAATAACTACTGGAGGTACACCTGATTATATGTATTCGTGGAGTAGTGGACAATCATCCTCAAGTTTTAGTGGTGTATCTGCGGGTAGCTATACTGTGACGGTTACTGATTCCAAAGGTTGTACGGCTTCAAAATTATTCTATTTGTCCGAACCGCCAGCCATTGTTATAAGTGCTGTTTTAACACATCCAAGATGTTTTGGATCTTCTGATGGAATGATTGATTTAACCATAAATGGAGGCACACCTGGATATTCTTATCTGTGGAATCCTACAGGCAGTGGTTCTGGCAATCAACAAGATTTGATGGGAGCCTCGGCTGGAAATTATACTGTTGTTATCACCGATGGAAATAGTTGTACGGTTTCGATGAGCTATGAATTGGTTTCACCACAACCAATGGTGGTCACTTCAAATGTTACAAATATCAGTTGCAACCAAGCGAATGGAGAAATTTCTATATTAGTCAATGGAGGAACACCACAATATACTTATCAGTGGGATGCCGCAGCAATGAATGCAACGACGCCAACGATTAGTAATTTGACAAATCAAGATTATTCAGTTACGATAACCGATGCAAATCAATGCACCATTGAAAAAACAATAGAAGTGGGACGGGATATTCCTCCAACTTTAAGTTTGGTTGAGCAAATTAATGAAACGTGTTCCGATAGCAATGGTCAAATTGCGGTAGAAGTTACTGATGGCAAACCTGAGTATACATATTCATGGATTGGAATTCAAGGACTTAATAGTCCGATTGTCTGTGATATATGTGCTGGAAATTATGCAGTTATTGTAACTGATGCAGATGGTTGTACAGATTCTTTAATGATTTTAATAACCAATCACGAAGAGCCGCAAGTCCAAATAGTCTCGATAAGTCCCGCGCATTGCGATCAGGCTGATGGTGCAGCTCGTTTGGAAGTCATTGGAGGCAGCGCAAGTTACAGCTATGATTGGGGAACTACGCCAGCACGTACATCAATTTATGAAACACATTTGCTTGGGGGTCACTATACGGTTACCGTAAGCGATGGCGTTTGTGATGTTGCGGTAGTTGTGGATGTTCCCAATTTGCCAGGTCCCACGGTGAATGCTTCCGCAAATCCAAGTGAAGCCTATGTTTCTAGATCACTAATTCGTTTTAATGACGGTTCTACTGGGGCTACTTCTTGGAACTGGGATTTCGGTAACGGACAATATTCAACAGATCGAAAACCTTCCTATAATTATGAACATGCAGGAACATATGATGTAATTCTGACAGTAATAGATGATTACGGTTGTACCGCTTCGGATAGCGTAGTTGTGATTATTCATGATGGATTGAAAGTATGGATACCCAACGCATTCACTCCAGACGGAGATGGATTAAATGATTTGTTTGGTCCTGTGGCCACTGGTATGAGCTTGGATGGTTACGAAATGGTAATTCTCGACCGTTGGGGAAAACAAGCATTTTGTACAACAAATTATCACCATCGTTGGGATGGAACAATATATGGGCAAAGAGTGGAAGTAAACTCGATTTATTTATACAAAATTACTATTAAAGATATTTTTGGTAAAAAACATCTTTATTCTGGTAGAGTAAGTGTAATCTACGGATTTGAATAATGATAGGTTTCTGCAACATGTTGCAAGTTTAACTTGTATCGTAATACTTTTTTACTCGTTTTTATGAGAAATTACCAATCTGTGTCGTTTTAATTTTGTTTAACCTATTCTATATTCTAGTTTTACTTCGTTGTGGCTGAAATTATTTTATCCATTTCTTTTAACGATTGACATCTTAAAATTTGTTGAATCGGAATCTCCTTTAGTATTTCATTTTGGACAAAGTAGGACCATAACTCTTTAAGTCTTCCTATTGCAATTTTCTCATCTTTGAATCTCTCAAGTTGAGCGTTTTTGAAGTTTTCGTAGAAGACCATGAATTTTTGGATGTTTATTTTTGGATTTTGAGGATTGATTTCATGCATAACATTTAGTTTGCTCAAAAGTCCTCTTCCAATCATCCAGTTATGAATTTGAGGATATCTAACTTTTAATTGCATTAAAAAATCGGCATTGGTAATATCGCCACTGTATACAATCGTATGTTTGAGTTCTCTCGCAGCGGTGTCAAATGCGTTTAGCATAACGGTTCCATCATACATTTGTGTAGCCAATCGCGGATGAATGCAAACATGTTTTAAGGGATATTTATTAAGCGTTTCAGTAATTGATTTCAAATCTTTAGTATCATTGAAGCCAAGTCGGATTTTGACAGATAAATCAGCATTTGATTTTGAAAAGAATTCATCTAAAATAGCATTTATTTTCGGAACATCTTTCAGAATTCCAGCGCCTCGTCCATGTTTTGTAACTTGATTTGAAGGACATCCCATATTCCAGTTGAAGCATGAATAACCCAGTTCTTTGAGTATGGAAGAAGCCAATAACAGCTGTTCGGCTTTGTTTGCCATAATTTGTGGCTCGATGGGAAGGAGCTTGTTGTTTTCGAGAAAGAAATCGTGAAATCGTTCACTTTTTTCTTTAATTCCCGATGTGATGGAAATAAAAGGAGCTATTGCATAATCCAAAGGAGCAATATGTTGAGTGTATAAAGTGCGAAAGAGATGATCGGTAATTCCGTGAAGCGGAGCCATCCAAAAAGTATCGGTCGAAGTCATTTTTTTTTTTTACAAAAATACCCTTTTTATGGTAATTTTATTGTTTTTAAAATATCGTAGTAACCGAGTGACTGAGAATTCTCGAATAGTCTCAAAATCGAAGATTTTTCAATTCGGAACTTTTCCCTTTCCTTCCTGAAAAATAAAAAAAAATATATATAATTCGTAATTTTTCTGCTCATTTTTACCAATTACTAAACTCAATCGTCGAGATAGAGAACCAAGCAACTAAGTCACGCAGTTACTTGGTTCTTTCTTTCTATTTCATTTTATTTCATATTTTTGTACAATGAAAACAAATATTCCTAAGGTACCCGAGTTAAGTCCGGATGAAGTTTATTTAAATAATTTAATTTCCAAAGGAGAAAATCAGGTTTTGGATTTCAAATATGCGATAAATGACAGTCGGAAGATTGCTCGGAGTTTGGTGGCATTTGCCAATACTGATGGTGGCCGTTTGTTGATTGGAGTGAAAGATAATGGCATTGTTTCAGGAGTTCGTTCCGACGAAGAGTTGTATATGGTTGATACGGCCAATATGTTGTATTGTGAGCCAGAAGTGTCGATTGTTAAGAATATGCTAATCTATAATGGGAAAGAGGTCTTGGAAGTGGTAATTCGCAAAAGGGTAGGGCATAGGTTGCATACAGTAAAAGAGGAAAATGGGAAAGATTTGGTGTACATCCGTATAGGGAGTAGTAATCAGTTGGTTAATCACATTTGGATGCGAATTTGGGCCATTAAAAACAATGAAAAAAACATTTTAAAAGCAGAATTACGTGAAAATGAAATGAATTTTTTGAAGCTGTTTTCTGATGCCAAATCATATAAAATAGAGGAAATTGCTGCCCAGATTAAATTGCCTAAGAAATTATGCGAGCATTTTTTAATAAAATTTGGAGCTTTGGATTTAATTCAGGTTGACTTTCGGTCGAATGGAGTCTATTACAGACAAAATTCTAAAAATGAGAAGTTTTAAAATCCGAATAATAAAAAATCTACAATCTAACCTATTTAGTAAATCAATTAAGGTAAAGAGCTTGTAAATTTAATCTTTATTGATAATAATATGTTAAGATGCGTGAAATTATTATCTGCATAGTTTTATCATTTCTTCTAATACATTATATATAGCTAAGTAATGTTGCCTAAATTTTTCCGAGAAAAAACGTTATCTAAAAGTTAAATGAAGTTTTGGCGAACAACTTCATTCTTGTTTTAGTGTCTTTAAAAATATAAACATTGGTGTTGTTTTGGTTTGATAACTGGTTTTAAATCCAGATGCTTGGTATCTAATAGCTTGTAGTTGGATTTTGTAAATATTTTACCGACTTAACTTTGTTTGATGGCTTTTGTATTACGGTTTTTATCTAAATTAAAAAACATGGGGGATTTATTATCAAAAGAAAAAAAAGGAATAAAAAAACATTTTATTATTGCATTTTTCATGGTATTGCCATTTTTTACTTTTTCGCAGATTCAATTAATTAGTCATGATGACACAAAAATTTATCCTGACGATACACGTATTACTTATCTGC
>JAQUGA010000173.1 GCA_028684405.1 Bacteroidales bacterium
GGAGTTCCACTTTCACCAAACTTATCATCCACTGCCACATATTCCATTGGCGTTGGTTTATTAAGTGCGGTTAATTGTGCTATCGAATCGCCCAAGCCACCATTAAAAAGATGCTCTTCGGCCACCACAGCACACAAAGTTTTTCCAACAGAATCTAGGACTGCCTTTTTATCCAAAGGTTTAATGGTATGAATATTTATTATTTCGGCGTCTATTCCTTGCAACGACAATTCGTATGCTGCTTCGAGAGCGTGCCAAACCATGTGACCCGTTGCAAAAATAGAAACATCTTTTCCTTCTTTCATCTGAATTGCTTTTCCAATTTCAAATTTCGCTTCCACTGGAGTAAAATTGGGAACCACAGGTCGACCAAATCTCAAATAAACGGGTCCTACATAATCGGCAATTGCTAAGGTCGCCGCTTTTGTTTGATTGTAATCGCACGGATTAATGACCACCATATTGGGCAGCATTTTCATCAAGCCAATATCTTCCATAATTTGATGTGTAGCACCATCTTCGCCCAAAGTAATTCCGGCATGAGAAGCACAAATTTTCACATTTTTATTTGAATAAGCTACGGATTGACGTATTTGATCATATACTCTGCCTGTAGAGAAGTTGGCAAAAGTACCTGTAAAAGGAATTTTTCCACCTATTGCAAGTCCAGCTGCGATGCCAATCATATTTGCTTCGGCGATACCCACTTGAATAAATCTTTCGGGATAACGTTCCACAAAATCGTTCATCTTTAACGAACCAATTAAATCGGCACAAAGTGCTACTACATTGGGATTTGTGTCGCCCAATTCCGACAAACCTGCTCCAAAGCCGGAGCGTGTATCTTTTTTGCTTTCAAAAACTGGTTTTTCCATGCTATTCTTTTTTTCTTATTTTTTTAATCCTGCATTAAATTTAATTTCAAAGTTTTATTCGATTCTATCGAAAAATCTTTTATTTTTGTATCTGTTGTCATGTGGGTCAAATTCGACCTAAAAACGATTCTGTAACTTCCAGGTTGAAGTAATATTTTTTCGCTTTTATTTTTACCTTTAATATTATAAATCCATTCTTTTTGTTCATTTTCACGAAGTACAAATAAGCTTCCAGAGCCTTGTTCGGAAATAATCATTTCTAGAACTCCAGGTTCTGGAATCTCTACTTTTGTAATTTGGTTTTGTAATATTTGAATATCCTTAATATATACTCTTGGCAAGCATAATACTTCGGCATCAAATTTTTGAGTCAAATACATCTCCTCTGTGAAAAAATATTGCACATTTAATGTATTTAAACTTCCTGATTCTCTGATAATTATAGGCACGTTTCGATACTTTGTATTTTTATCGGGAGTCACAAAAGTCAATTTTCCTTGTGGTGTATTTGCTGGAATAATGGTATGTTTTCCCTGGGTTAAACTCACCGTATCCGAAATAACATGAGGCAAGGTATAAGCCACGACTCGATAAACAGGAATGGGATCCAATATTAATGTATCTGGAATTCCTTTGGCATTCATTGTATGAACATGCGTGTAATATTCCACATCTGACAAACCATCTTGCAAAGTGTAAACAACATTTGTTTCGGTTGCTCTTTTGTGCTCATCCAACAAATTAACCTGAGCGGTTGTTTTGTTCAATGCATGAGAAATAACCACAGCCATCGATTCGCGAAATTTCTTCTCGGTAGAACCATCAAAATAAGTTCCTACACAATCAAACATCTCTTTAAAATCCAAACCGACTCCAATCACAAAAGGTTTTAGAATAATTCCTTTTTTCTGAAGTGCTAATGAAACAGCACATGGGTCGCCCCCACACTCTTCAATGCCATCCGTAATTAGAATAACTATATTTCGACAATTGTCACAAGGTGGAAAATCATTTGCACAAGCCTCCAGAGATAAAGCAATTGGAGTTGTACCTCTTGGAAATATTGTTTTTAGTCGATGTTTTATTTTGGGAATACTATTAAATGAAAGTGGCACTTCCAAACGAGTGTCATTGCAAACTTGAGGCGGAAAATCATATTGATGACCAAAGACTCTCAAACCAAGTTGCACATCTGGAAATGCACTCAAACTATCCAGCATTTCGGACAATATGGTTTGAGCAATTTTAATTTTTGTATCGCTTTGCCATCTTCCCCACATACTTTTGGAAGCATCGAAAATAAACAAAATGCGAGTTGTACCCTCTCCTTTTACCGTTTGTGTTTTACCAATGCTTGCATTGAATAAAAACAAAGAACAGAATAAAATGAGAGCGATTTTTTTCATCATTACATTAATATATTAGTAATCTCCAAGTGTTTCTTCCAACTGAGCCAATGCAATTTTAGTTTGTTCATCATTTGGAGCCATGCCGTGCCATTTGTTTGTTCCCACCATAAAATCTACTCCATAACCCATTTCGGTATGCATTAATATGGCAACTGGTTTTTGTTTTCCAGTAAGTGTTTTGGCAACTTTCATTTTTTCAAGGACATCTGTCATGTTATTGCCCATCATTTCAATAGTGGTCCAACCAAAGGCTTCAAACTTCGCTTTCAGATCGCCCAAATAAAGCACTTCGTCCGTTGAACCATCAATTTGTTGTTTGTTATAATCAACAGTTACAATAATATTATCTACTTTTTTGGCTGCTGCAAACATCAGTGCTTCCCAATTTTGACCTTCCTGCAGTTCGCCATCTCCGGTCAGAACATATACCATTTTATCATCCTGATTCATTTTTTTGCTAAGAGCGGTGCCAATAGCAACAGAAATGCCTTGTCCGAGCGAGCCTGAGGCAACTCTAACTCCTTCTAGTCCTTCTGCTGGGGTTGGATGACCTTGCAGGCGAGATCCAATCATTCGGAATGAATCTAACTCACTGACAGAAAAATATCCATTACGAGCCAAAACGCTATAAAAAAGAGGTGAAATATGTCCATTCGACAAAAAGAAAACATCTTCGTTTTTGCCATCCATGTTAAATGCCTTTGGATTATGGTCCATAATTTCAAAATAAAGAGCTGTCATAAAATCAGTACAGCCCAATGAACCACCTGGATGCCCCGAAGAAACCTTGTGAACCATACGAATAATGTCTCTACGTACTTGTGTTGCCGTTTTTTCTAATTCTTGAATTCGTGTCATATAATGTATTCTTATAATTTTTTGACAAAAATAATCATTTTTACGCATGAGAGGAGAGAAGATTGTTTTTTTATTTCAACAAAAGACAAACAGCACAAAAATTATATTATTCAACATGCTATATTTTTCCTTATCAACCTCTGTAGTTACTAAACTTATGTTAAATTAATAAAAAAACCACACTTAAATTGCTGAAAATCAATTTTTAAACTTTTCAGGCATTCGCACTTGTTGTACTTTTTCAAATTATTTCATTGTGTATTCATTTTTTTCAATAACTTTGTATTATTAATAACTAAAAACAAAAACATGAAAAAAATTACATTCTTAGTCGCTTTTGCTCTCATAAGCGTCTTTACTTTTGGTCAACAAATGACAAGAGTAACATCAGAATCAAGCCTAAAAGCTGTAAAGATTTTGAATTCAATTGACAACACAAGATCAGATTCTAAAGCAGTAATGGATTCATTGCATTATGATGGCGTAAATGATGACGGTGTTGGAACTGGTGGAGCTGCCAATTTTGGTGTTTATGCCTTTTTTCCAGCAACCACTTTGGCTCCTCAAGCTGCATTAAGTCACTATATTCTTTCTGTGAAAGTTTATATTAACGGTGCAACAGATGTTTCTTCTGCGCAGTTGCGTTTTTTAACTGACACATTAACTTCTGCCATGGTTTACAGCCAGGATTTTACACCTGTTGAAGGATGGAACAATGTTATGTTGACCGCTCCTTATGCAATTCCATCAACTGGCAATCTTTATGTTGGTTATAACATAATTGCAACAGGCGGTTACCCTGCAGGTTGCGACGCTGCTACTGCTCCAAATCCAAACGGAAACTGGATCAATATGGGTGACTGGGCACATCTAAATGATATAGCAGCAACATTAACAGGTAACTGGAATATCAGGGCTATGGTTGGAACTTTACCAACAACACCTGTTGCAATGTGCACACCAACTTCATGGAATGTTGGCACTTTAGTATTACCAAATACAGCTACTTCAGGAACTTTCACATTATCTAATGTTGGTTCTAGCAATTTGACATGTAGCGGAATTACAGGACTAAGCGCTCCATATACAACTACTTTTGACCCAGCAACTATAGATATAGCTCCAGGTGCCAATAGTACTTTTACATTTACCTACTCTCCCACAGATAATGGCACTCATAACCAAACAGTAGTTCTTGCTACCAATGGTGGAGACATCACTATCAATCTTTCAGGAGCCGCTATTACATGCGATGAAATTAATACATTCCCTTGGACTGAAGGTTTTGAAGGCACTACTTTCCCTCCAACATGTTGGACAATGATAGATAAAGACGGTGATGGTTATAATTGGGAAAGAGCTCCCGATGGTATCACTTCACATACTGGTGAAGGCTGTGCTATGTCTTCTTCTTATATTAATAATCTAGGACCTTTAACTCCAGACAACTGGCTGATTACTCCTCCGTTAAATATCAATGCTAGCAACCTTGAGCTTAGATTTTGGGTAGCTGCTCAAGATCCTAATTGGCCAGAAGAAAAATATTCTGTATTAGTTTCAACAACAGGAACAAGCACTACAGATTTTACTGAAATTCATACACAAACCCTAAGTAGCGGGGTATTCTCTGAAGTTGCTCTTCCACTTTCTGCATATAACGGTCAATCTATTTATATCGCCTTCCGTCATTATGACTGCACAGATAATTTCTTTATGAAAATAGATGATATTTCTGTTAAAGTTGCTTCGGGAGTAGGTGTTAATTCAGCTACTGCAAGTAGTTATAATGTATATCCAAATCCTGCTAAAAACAATATCCGTGTTGAATCAAATCAAACAATTAACATGGTTCGCATCCTAAACGTATTAGGACAAGAAGTTTATAGCGAAGCACTTTCTAATAATAGTACCGTAATCAATGTAGCAAACCTACGTTCAGGTATCTATTTTGTAAATATTGAAACAAATGAAGGTGTAAAAACACAACGTGTTAGCATTGTAAAATAATTCTTTCTCGTATTAAAAGAGGCTGTTTTTTCAAACAGCCTCTTTTTTTTCACCCTCCCTTTTGATTTTTGCAAAAACAGGTCTCTCTTTCCGCTTTTTCAACTCTACACTCCAAAATAAAAAGAAACTACTCCTCAAAAACAAGAGCGTTTGATTCCAAATTTCAATTTTCTTTTTGTATTAGAAATAGATAAATTATCCAATGAATGCACCTTATTAAATCTCATTGGTGTCTTTACATAAAATAAAGATTTATCGGAAACAAAATGGATTTAAATAATTGTTTTATGAAATTTAATACATT
>JAQUGA010000174.1 GCA_028684405.1 Bacteroidales bacterium
TAAAAGAGAATCATGTTTCAGGCTGGGATGATCCCCGTATGCCTACTATTTCGGGTATTCGCAGAAGAGGTTATACGCCTGAATCCATTCGTAATTTTGCAGATATTATTGGCGTTGCCAAGCGTGATAATGTGATTGACTTGTCACTTTTGGAATTTTGTGTGCGCGAAGATTTAAATAAAAAAGCACTTCGAACCATGGCTGTGCTTAATCCCATAAAACTTATTATCGACAATTATCCCGAAAATCAATCGGAAGAGATAGAAGCCGTTAATAACCCAGAAGATGAATCTGCTGGAAAAAGAAAAATACAATTTTCTAGAGAATTATGGATTGAACGAGACGATTTTATGGAAAACCCACCAAAAAAATATTTCCGATTATTTGTGGGTGGCGAAGTGCGATTAAAATATGCATATATTATTAAGTGCGAGTCTATTGTGAAAGATGCAGAAGGAAATATTATAGAAATTCACTGTACTTATGACCCTGAAACGAAAAGCGGAAGTGCAAGTTCCCCTAAAAAAGTAAAAGGCACCATTCATTGGATTTCTGCAGAACATTCAAGAAAAGCCAAAGTACGTCTTTTCGACCGCCTTTTCTGTTCACCTGAACCCGATAACACCGAAGAGGGAAAAACCTTTTTAGACAATATTAATCCCGATTCTTTATCGGAAATAGATGCTTTTATTGAACCCAAATTAGTAGACGAAAGGCCACTTCAGAAATACCAATTTGAACGATTGGGCTATTTTTGTATAGATAAAGACTCAAATGCAGAAACTTTGGTTTTTAACCGTACCGTTACTTTAAAAGATAGTTGGGCCAAAACAAATGCTTCTAAATAAATGTTCTGTGTACTGTTTTTTAGTATTTTTAAGGACAGCATACATTTTTTTTAGGTACTTTTACCGCATTATTAATTATATTTCGTTTTTATGAAAAAAATTATTGTTCTTAGTTTGTTAAGTTTTTTGTTTTCTTCTCATATATTTTCTCAAAAATCGGGAGTAGCAGGTGGAACCAATAGGGATCGAATAATTTTATCGGCTCATAATGGTTTTTGGCAAAACTTAGATGCTGGTGTCAAACAACGTATTATTAGTCCGGGCTTCAATGCCGCCATAATGGTCGATTTGCCTACATCTGAAGACAGCCCATTTAGCTTTGGTTTGGGTTTGGGTTTCACATCTCATAACTTGCATTCAAATGCCGTAACTCAACTTAAATATCCAGAACGAACTACTGAAATGATGGTTATTCCTGATGGAATTAAATATAAGGTTAATAAGCTAAGATTTAGTTATTTAAATATTCCATTGGAGTTTCGTTTACGTACCAAAGGAGATTTTCGGATTTCTATCGGACTTCGTTCGGGCATAATGATTGATTCTTTTAGCAAATATTACGGCAACGATATTAGTGGAGTGGATAATCCCATTAAGCATATTGATAAAAAAATTGGCAATCTCGATAAATATTTATTTGAAGCCACCACCCGAATTGGTTGGAAATGGATTGCGGTGTCGGGTTCATATACTTTAAATGGAATGTTTGAAAAAGATAGAGGTCCAGCAATTTCCCCCATTAATGTGGGTTTTAGTTTTAGTTTGTATTAAAAAACAAAGTGTGTTAAATAAAAAAATCGAATATGAAAAGAATAATAACATTTGCAGTTGTTGCAATTTTATTAGCACAACAAATTTGGGCTCAGGAAGCCAAAGAAGGATTGACTTTTACCAGAACTGTCGATTTAAAAGCGACCCCCGTTAAAGATCAATATCGTGCAGGAACTTGTTGGAGTTATGCTGGTTTGGCACTTTTAGAATCGGAACTGATAAAAACAAACAGAGGCGAAATTGATTTGTCAGAATTGTACATCGTTCGGATGACATATGAAGAGAAAGCAATCAAATATGTGCGCATGCACGGCGAAACAAATTTTGGCGGTGGCGGTGCCTTCCATGATGTTACAAACATGATTAAAAAATATGGAATTGTTCCCGAAGAGATTTATACGGGCTTAAATTATGGAACCGACAATCATGTTCATGGTGAATTGGATGAGGTTTTAAAAGCCTATTTAGATGCCATTATAAAAAACAAAAACAGAAGCCTAACCACTGCATGGTTGCCCGGTTTTAGAGCAATTTTGGATGCTTATTTAGGACCTGTTCCCGAAAAATTTAATTATAAAGGAAAAGAATATACACCCCAATCATATGCCAAAAGTTTGGGTTTAAACATGGATGACTATATTTGTATTAGTTCTTATACACACCATCCATTTTATGCACCTTTCATTATAGAAATTCCAGATAATTGGGCATGGGAAGTGGTTTACAATCTTCCACTAAATGAGATGATGCAGGTGATTGACTATTCTTTAAACAACGGTTATACTATTGGCTGGGCCAGTGATGTAAGCGAAAAAGGATTTTCGTTCAGCAATGGTGTTGCTATTATTCCCGAAACAAACATTAAGGCAATGGACGGACTTGAAAGAGCAAAATGGGAAAAACTTTCAACCAAAGATTTGCAAAAAGAGCTTTTCTCATTCTCAAAACAAGTTCCCGAAATGATTATTACTCAAGAAAATCGTCAGTTGGCATTCGACAATTACGAAACCACAGACGATCACGGGATGCAAATTACTGGAATCGCAAAGGACCAGTTCGGAACTAAATATTATTTGGTGAAAAATTCATGGAATACAAACAATCCATACGATGGTTATTTCCATGCTTCCGAAACCTTTGTAAAATACAAAACCATGAGCATTATGGTCAATAAAAAAGCATTGCCGAAAGAAATTCTTAAAAAACTTAACTTATAGCTTGCACTGTTTAACTACAAAAAAAGACCTCATTTTCGTGAGGTCTTTTTTTGTGGTTTTAGAGCACAGATGAATCTTTAAAAAGTTTAAAAAACACAAGGATAAATTTGTTTTGAATATACTTCGATTATTTTTATTAATTTAGCACACAAAAATATAATACACGATGGCACAACATCCTGAAAAAGTATCTAGATTTAGACTTACAACCCTATTTATTTCCACTGTTTTTAGCATTTCTTTAGTGTTGTTTCTATTGGCTCTTTTGGGAACTATTTTGTTTCATGCACAGAGGGTTTCAACCTACGTTCGCGAAAATATTGGCTTTTCGGTCATGATGCATCAGGATGTTAGAGAATCTGAAATCCTGAGCTTCCAAAAAACCCTTGATGTAGCTCCTTTTGTGAAATCGACAGAATTTATTCCCAAAGAAAAAGCGGCCGAGGAATTAGCGGCTGAACTGGGCGAAGATTTTATCGACTTTATGGGATACAATCCGCTTCCTTCTTCCATTGAAGTACGACTTAATGCAGATTATACCCAAAACGACAGCCTTGCAGCCATCGAAGCAAACCTTTTAAAAAACCCATCTGTAAAAGAAATTTTTTACCAAAAACACTTGGTTGAAAAAGTGAATTCAAACATTGATAAGATTACTTTAATCTTACTTTCGTTAAGTGTGTTTTTGTTGCTAATTTCCATACTTTTAATCAATAGCACAATTCGCTTGTCGATCTATTCCAAACGATTTATTATAAAAAGTATGTTGTTGGTGGGAGCCAGCAGTCGCTTTATCCGCGAACCTTTCATTTTGAAAGGCATTTATCAAGGTTTGTGGGCCGGTATTTTGGCAGCCGCCTATTTGTTTGGAGTTCTTTGGTTAGGAAATCACTATCTTCCCGAAGTGGTAGATTTTAAGGACATTGACGCTTACCTTAGTATTTTTGGCATTGTTGTTTTGTTTGGAGTTCTCTTTTCTTGGATTTCAACCAGTTTCTCGGTGCGGAAAATAATAAATATGAAAACAGATAATTTGTATTATTAAAAATAATGAAAACAATAAAATATGAAAGTTATTAAAACAGAAAAAAAACCACCTGTAGCAAGTTCGAAAAAGAATATTAAAGAAGAAGGTCAGCATACTTTTCTTTTCACACGCACCAATTATATCATTATGATTGTGGGTATTGTTTTTATTGCTTTGGGATATATTTTAATGATTGGTGGAGGTTCCAAAGACCCCAATGTATTTAGTGAGGAAATTTTTAATACCCAACGTCTTACCGTAGCCCCAATTTTGCTTATTATTGGCTTTATTATCGAGATTTTTGCCATTATGTATCGTAAGAAAGAGACAGAAGAAATACTTGAAAATTAAAAATCAATAATATACTTTTTTCATGAATTGGATTGAAGCACTACTCCTTGGTATTGTTCAAGGATTAACTGAGTTTTTGCCTGTTAGCAGCAGCGGTCATCTCGAAATTGGAAACCATATTTTAGGATTAAAAAATGCAGGAGAAAACAATCTGACATTTACCTTGGTCGTTCATGCAGCCACCGTTTTAAGCACCTTAACTGTTTTTTATAAAGACATTTTTTCAATTACAAAAGGTTTATTTAAATTTGAAAACAACGAAGAAACTCAATTTGTAACAAACATCATTATTTCGATGATTCCTGTTGCAATTGTAGGTCTGTTTTTCAAAGATCAAGTAGAAGCATTGTTTTCCAACGATATTATCTTTGTTGGTTTTGCTCTTCTTTTGACGGCCTCTTTATTGATTATGTCGCAACTTATGAAAAAGACCAACAAGGAGATTAATCCTTTACGTGCTTTTGTTATTGGAATTTCTCAGGCTCTTGCCGTTATTCCCGGATTATCACGTTCGGGAGCTACAATTGCAACTGGTTTGTTGCTCGGTGTTAAACGCGAAAAAATGGCTCGCTTTTCCTTCCTAATGGTGATTGTTCCTGTTTTGGGAGAATCGTTCTTAGAACTTCTCAAAGGCGATTTTTCTGCCGAAATAAGCGGCATTCCGATTCATGTTTTATTAGTTGGATTTTTGGGAGCCTATTTATCGGGACTCTTTGCTTGTAAAGCGATGATAAATTTAGTAAGCAAAGCCAAATTGCATTATTTTGCTATTTATTGTATCGTTGTTGGTCTTTCTGTAATTGTTTTAAATGGACTCTTCTAAAATGTATAAACTCAGCGAACTGCTTGCAGAAAGTGTTTTATTGTTTGACAAACCCATCGGTTGGACCTCTTTTGATTTGGTAAAAAAAATCAGAGGAGTTTTGCGAGATGCCAGCGGTTGCAAAAAAATCAAAATCGGGCATGCTGGCACTTTAGACCCATTAGCCGATGGATTATTGATTGTTTGCACGGGAAAAAAAACAAAAACCATTGACCAAATTCAGGCTCAAGAAAAAGAGTATACTGGAATCTTCTGCGTAGGAGCGACCACACCTTCTTTTGATTTAGAATCTGAAATTGACCAAAAATATCCTTACGAACATATTAATCGGGAATTAATAGAATCTGTTTT
>JAQUGA010000175.1 GCA_028684405.1 Bacteroidales bacterium
ATTCGTTTCAATAATATCTTGTGCTTCTTCATACGAATATCTTCTGTCAGAATTAATGATGGTGCGACCATACCACTCGGAAGTGACATGAGCATTGGATTCCATTTCGAAAACAGCAGAAAAACAAAGTTTCTCTTCATCGGGTCGCAAGGAACAAACTTTGTTGGAAAGTTTTTCGGGCAACATTGGAATGGTTCTGTCAACTAAATAAACGGATGTAGCTCTGATATAAGCTTCGCGGTCGATGATAGAATCGGGTTTTACGTAATGTGAAACATCGGCAATATGAATACCGACTTCAAATTTTCCATTTTCTAGTTTTTGAAACGAAATGGCATCATCAAAGTCTTTGGCATCATGCGGGTCGATGGTGATAGTGAAAATATTTCTAAAATCTCTTCTGTTTTTAATTTCAGACTCAGAAATGGTTTCCGGAATTGCATCTGCCACATCCTCCACTTCTTTTGGAAAAGACCATGGAAAATCGATGCCCGCCATAATAGATTTCATTTCCACTTCATTGTCGCCAGGCATTCCCAGAACTTCAATTACCGCCCCAATTGGATTTTTAGAATGTTCGGGCCAATCCTCTAATTTCACAATTACTTTTTCTCCATTTTTGGCTCCATTTAATAAATCGTTGGGAACTACAATATCTATGAGCATTTTTGGATTGTCGGGAATAAAAAACGAAACCCTGTTGCCTATTTGCATCACCCCTACAAATGTAGTTCTCACGCGTTCAATCACCTCCACAATTCGTCCTTCTATTTTTCTGGTTTTGCGTCTGGGAAACAGTTGGACTCTAACTTTATCGCCGTGCAAAGCACGATTGGTATTTAATGCCGAAATAAAAATGTCTTCCATGCTCGCATCTTCAACAACCACATAAGCTTTGCCTGTTTGCATCATATCCACAACACCTACAATTGTAGATGCCGAAGATTGAGCATTTAATAAAATTGGATTTATTCGATATTTTCCTCTGCTAAGGTCAATTAAACTCCCTTTATCAACTAAAAACTCAAGGACAGTAACCACTATTTCTCTGGATAAACGGTCGGTTAAGCCCAGTAATTTTGATATCTGTTTGTAATTAAATGAACGATTGGGATCGTTTAAAAAAACATTTAAAACCTCTTTTTTGAGAGTTTCAATCTGTTCATTTCTATTATTATTCTTGCTTTTTGCCATAAATTATATTTTTATTGAGCCGATTTTTTGTTCTATCGACTGAATTTTTGTTTTCATTCTGTTGTTTTTATTTTTTTGCACATCGAATTTAACAGAAGAATAAATGCGATTGCAATCGGTGACCAAACAGTCGTGAGCCTTGGATAACAAGTCGAGAGCTTCGTTCATGGTCGGTGTTTCGAAAACAGTTCCCATGGGTGTAAGTTGATAGGGAAAACCGCTTTCGTCCATCATTTTAATAATGCGACTGACATACAAACTGACACTTTCGCCCTTGTCGGTCGGAAACATAGCGAATTCAACTAAAACTGACATTTGGTTTGTTTTTAAGATTACTAAGATACAAACCTACATATAATTTTACACTTATATATAATCTATATACTAGAAAAATGTTAAAAAAGGTTTCTGATTTCTAATTGCTTTTCACCATTTGTAATTCGTTATCCAGAGCGAATTTTTCTTGTGCATTTTCAAATGCTGAATCATGGGTTTCTTCTTTTTCGCCCACGATCGTTATCAGGCTGTCAACGATGATATCGTCCTGTTCTGAGTATTCTCTTTTCAATAAAATATCCAGAATTTGTTTATACTCATTTTGAGAAATCTCGACATAAAAACCAAACAAATCAATGGCTGCATCTCTGAGTTCCGTTGAACCATTAAAATCACCCAATTTTTTGATTTTCTCAAAAGAAAGAACCGCTTGTGATTGAAAATCTTGGTACGTAAATTCCATTTGCTGAGGGACTCCTTCAGCACAAGCATCGCTAAACATCATGATGCTTTTGATGGTTTCTAATTGTAAATCAACGATGTAGTTATTATACTCTTCTGCCGTTGAAAAACTTATTAACTCCTCTTTTTGATTGCCTTTTTGGTTGCATGCAGAAAGAAAAAAGAAGGTAAAAGCGACGAATAATAATGTTGATTTTTTCATGTGTTTCAAATTTTATGGTTCCGTTTGATTTGCCTTGATATCTAAAATTTCAAAGATGGAATTTTGACTAATATATTCAGGAACAATAGATTTCATATTTTTGACGATGTTTTGATTGTCCTCCGACATAGCATCTAAAAGCTGTATTATTTGTTCGTTTACTTGATCGTAATCATTATCGCGAACTTTGGCTTTCATAATCTGTTTGTGCGAAGTAGGCAAAGTGTTTTCAGTATCAGCCAAAAGTTCTTCATACAGTTTTTCGCCAGGGCGAAGTCCGGTAAATTTAATTTGAATATCTTTCCCCAGAGTGAGTCCCGAAAGAGTAATCATTTTTTTGGCAAGTTCAATAATTTTCACCGACTCACCCATATCGAACATGAAGATTTCCCCTCCTTTACCGAGAGCTCCCGCCACAAGCACCAATCGACAAGCTTCGGGAATGGTCATAAAATAACGGGTTACTTCGGCGTGTGTAATGGTAATGGGTCCACCTTTTTCAATTTGAGATCTAAAAAGCGGAATTACAGAACCATTGGAACCCAAAACATTACCAAAACGAGTCGTAACAAACACCGTTTTAGAAATCTTGCTCAATGCTTGAACATAAATCTCTGCAATTCGCTTTGAAGCGCCCATCACACTAGTGGGATTAACCGCTTTATCGGTCGAAATCATCACAAAGTTTTCAATCTTATATTTATCGGCTAAATCGGCTAAATTTCGGGTTCCACCCACGTTTACTTTGATTGCTGCCGAAGGGTTGTTTTCCATCATAGGAACGTGCTTATAGGCTGCTGCATGAAACACAACATTGATCTGTTCATCTTCAAAAATCTGTTCTAGTTTAGGTCGGTTACAAATATCTTCAATAATAATCTTATAACTACCAGCAACAGCGGTCTCCGACAATTCATTATTGAGATAAAAGAGCGGTGTTTCGGCATTATCCAATAAAATAAGACGATTGTAATTAAATCCTGTAATCTGACGAACGATTTCACTGCCAATTGAGCCTGCTGCACCCGTAACCAAAATGTTTTTCCCTGTCAAAATGGGTTTTATTAAATCCTTGTCAAATACAATTTCATCTCTTTCTAAAAGATCTTCAATTTTGATGCGTTTAATCTGTTTAAAACTCAATTCACCATTGATCCAACGACTTAAAGGGGGAACAATTAAAACCTTGATATTGTGAGAGTAACACTTGTCAACAATCTCTTTCTTTTTATCTTTTTTTATGTTGTGAATCGAAATAATTAAATGAGCAATGGTGTTGCTTTCAATCAAAGAATCGAGTTTAGAATAAGAATAGATGGATACATCTTCTATTTTTTTATTCTCTTTTTTAGGATCGTCATCAATAAATGCTACCACTTTATATTTCAGACCCGCATCCCGATCAATGGCACTCTTTGCATTTAATCCGGCCGCTCCTGCTCCATAAATAATCACTTTCTGACGAACCCTGCTGGGATTGGTAAATTCTAAAAATGCCATTTTAATGCTGATTCGATAAACCCAAATAAAAAAAGTAGTAATCATAAGTTCAATAATCACAATTGACATTGGAATTAAAAATTTCCCATGTACAAATTTAAATGTTATAAAATTGATTATCAGAAAAATGAAAGAGCCTATTATATTGGCAATAAAAACTCGAATATTGTCTTGAATGCCTGTATATCGAATGATGCTTTGGTGTGTTTTTAAAAGCAAATAGACAATCAGTCGAGTACTCATCACAGCGAGCAAAACATAAGGCATTAAAGCCAATTCAACATCTGGAATTTCAAAATTAAAACGCAATAAAAATGCGATCCAAATAGAGACGAAAACAATGATTAAGTCAATAAAAAGGATGATAAATCCAGGAACATTTTTGATTTTGGTTAAATTAAGCATTACATAAATTATATTTTGCAAACCTACAAAAAAAATATGATTACAGCCACTTTTGAAAACGGATAAAATATCATCAAATTCATGCAAAAAACAGTTTTTACAATCTCTTAGGTTTTTTGATAGATAAAATGTATTACTTTTGTATATTAAATTTTTAGAAATGAAGCTAACATTAAGAGAAAAATTAGTTTTGCTTTTTCATCATGAATTGAAGGACAGATTCAATTTGAATGATTATCGTTTTAAAACCACTTTCGCAGGAGCCATGCTGTTCGAGCTGCTCGAAATGAAACGTCTTGATATTGTTGATGGTAAGCTCGTTACGCTTGCAGATTCAAAAGGATTAAGCAAGGATCTAAAAAAAGTATATAAAAAAGTTCAAGCCAAAGACAAACCTAAAAAAGTTTGCTATTGGGTGGCGAAATTTTCTGAAAACTCAGAAAAATACAGAAAGTATATCCTAAAAAAAATGTCCAGTGAAGGACTGTTAACCATTGAGAAGAAAAAATATTTTTTCTTCTTTGAGAAAGAAATTACACACCTTTTAAGAACAGATTTACGCGATCAAATTGTAAATGAGTTAAGGGCTGTTCTGATGGAAGAAAAGAGACCCAATTACAACGAGATGGCTCTAATTTGCTTAATCGATGCTGCAGATGTGTATCGCTTGATTAGCAATGTGAGAGGAGAATGTCCAAAAATGAGAAGAAAATTCAAAGCTCTTGTTGGCGAAGAAGCAGCTGGTCAAGGTGTTACCGAAGCTTTAGAGATGGTTCAATCAGCTATTTTCGACTCTTTGGTGGAAAATAATGATTCGGCTTCTTGCGAAGCTGAATAAAAACTTAAACTCAATCACACTACATAATTAACAATCAGCTCCTTAAAAGCATCTCCTCGATGTTCAAAATTATTGAATTTATCAAAACTTGAAGCCGCAGGCGACAACAAGCAAATTTTTCCTTTTGGAGTATGTTCAAAAGCTAAATCTACAATCTTTTTATATTCATCACAAAAGTAAAAATTGGAACCGCTTTGCAATTTTAAGTCTTCATGAATTTTCATCATTCTTTTGCCGGCTTCTCCAGTAAAAATAATATTGGAAATATTTAATTTGGCAAGCGTTTCCATAAAATTCGAATAATCAATTCCTCGGTCATAGCCGCCCAAAATCAGTGTTCCCACATTTTTAAGAGCGAGTATCGCCTGAATACTAGCTTCTGGAATCGTGGCTATCGAATCGTTGTAAAAACTTACTTGATGATAATTGCCCACAAATTCCATTCGATGTGGTAAAGGAGAAAACGTTTTGATGGTTTCAAACAATCTTTCATTG
>JAQUGA010000176.1 GCA_028684405.1 Bacteroidales bacterium
TGCTCCGGTAACTAAAATGTTTTTACCTGTCAAAATGGGTTTAATCAAATCTTTGTCAAAATTAATTTCATCTCTCTCTAAAAGATCTTCAATTTTAATGCGTTTAATCTGCTTAAAACTCAATTCGCCATTGATCCAACGACTTAATGGAGGAACAATTAAAACCTTGATATTGTGAGAGTAACATTTATCTACAATTTCTTTCTTTTTATCTTTTCTAATATTGTGAATCGAAATAATTAAATGAGCAATGGTGTTGCTTTCAATCAAAGAATCGAGTTTTGAATAGGAATAGATGGAAACATCTTCAATTTTCTTATTCTCTTTTTTAGGATCGTCATCAATAAAAGCAAAGACTTTATATTTCAATCCGGCATCTCTATCAATGGCACTTTTTGTATTAAGTCCGGCCGCTCCTGCCCCATAAATAATCACTTTCTGACGAACCCTGCTGGGATTTGTAAATTCCAAAAATGCCATTTTTATGCTGATTCGATAGACCCATATAAAAAAAGTGGTAATCATCAGTTCTATAATCACAATGGACATTGGAATTAAGAATTTTCCATGAACAAATTTTAAAGTTATAAAATTGAAAATCAGGAAGATAAAAGAACCTATTATATTGGCAATAAAAACTCTAATATTGTCTTGTATGCCCGTATAACGAATGATGCTTCGATGCGTTTTTAAAAGCACATAGATAATCAATCGAGTGCCGATCATAGCGAGCAATACGTAGGGCATTAAAGCCAATTCGTCATCTGGAATTTCAAAATTAAAACGCAATAAAAATGCGATCCAAATAGAGACAAAAACAATGATTAAATCGATAAAAAGGATAATAAACCCCGGGACGTTTTTGATTCGTGTAAAATTTAGCATCGCATAAAGTATATTTTGCAAACCTACAAAAAAATATGATTAAAGCCACTTTTGAAAACGTATAAAATGTCACCAATTTGAATTAGAAGAAATAGTATTTACAATTCCTTAGGACTTTTGAGATGAAAATTTTAGTACTTTTGTAAATTAATAATTTGAAAAATGAAGCTAACATTAAGAGAAAAATTAGTATTGCTTTTCCATCATGAACTGAAGGATAGGTTTAACTTGAACGATTATCGTTTTAAAACCACCTTCGCAGGAGCCATGTTGTTCGAATTGCTCGAAATGAAACGTCTTGACATTGTTGATGGGAAGCTCGTTACGCTTGCTAATTCAAAAGGATTAAGCAAAGATCTAAAAAAGGTTTATAAAAAAGTTCAAGCCAAAGATAAACCTAAAAAAGTTTGTTATTGGGTGGCAAAATTTTCTGAAAACTCAGAAAAATACAGAAAATATATCCTGAAAAAAATGTCCAGTGAAGGACTGTTAACCATTGAAAAGAAAAGATATTTTTTCTTCTTCGAAAAAGAAATTACGCATCTTTTAAAGACAGATTTACGCGATCAAATTGTAAACGAGTTGAGAGCGGTTCTGATGGAAGAAAAAAGACCCAATTACAACGAAATGGCTTTGATTTGCCTAATCGATGCGGCAGATGTATATCGCTTGATTAGCAATGTGAGAGGAGAATGTCCTAAAATGAGGAAAAAATTTAAAGCACTTGTTGGTGAAGATGCAGCAGGCCAAGGTGTTACCGAAGCTTTAGAGATGGTGCAATCGGCTATTTTCAACTCCATTATAGAAAACAACGATTCTCCGGCTTGCGAAGCTGAATAAAAACGTGAAATAAATTATACTATATAACTAGTAATCAGTTTTTTAAAAACATCACCTCGATGTTCAAAATTATCGAATTTATCAAAGCTTGAAGCAGCCGGCGAAAGCAAACATATTTTCCCTTTTGGAGTATGCTCAAAAGCAAGCTTAATAATTTCACTATACTCATCACAGAAGTAAAACGTGGAAGTACTTTTTAATTCTAAATCTTGATAAACCTTCATCATTCTTTGGCCTGCTTCACCCGTAAAAATAAGATTGGAAATATTTAATTTGGCAAGCGTTTTCATAAAATCGGAATAATCAATTCCTCTATCGTACCCACCCAAAATCAATGTTCCTACATTTTTAAGAGCAAGTATCGCCTGTATGCTGGCTTCTGGAATCGTGGCAATAGAATCATTATAAAAACCAATCTGGTGATAATTGCCCACAAATTCCATTCGATGTGGTAAAGGAGAAAACGTTTTGATGGTTTCAAACAATCTTTCAATGTCTTTTTCATAATGCAAACACGCCAACAATGCGGCGGCAATATTTAAAGCATTGTGTTTCCCTTTAAGTGGAATTTCATGGGTGTACTTCCCTATCTCTCTTCCTTTGTAAATAAAAAAATCTTTTATAATGGTCAAATCGCTTCTTTCACTATCCGAATAAGTTTCAATCTTGCTTTTTAAAGGAAGTTTTTGAATTAATTTTTCAATTAATTCAAACTTTTTGGGACAAATAAAAATATCGTCGGAAGTCTGATATTTTGCAATATTGTATTTTGATAATTGATAGCTTTCGTAATCTTTATAAAAATCTAAATGTTCCTGAAAAAAATTCAAGAGAATACTAATGTGTGGCGACTTCTGGACATATTCTAATTGATGAGAAGAAAACTCGCAGACAATAATAGTATTATATGTAATATTTTCAATAATATCGAACAATGGAATTCCCATATTTCCGGCAATGAGAACGTTTTTACCCACTTTTTTCAAAATATGATAAATCAGATTGGCAGTAGTACTTTTGCCTTTGGTGCCTGTAATACCGATAATTTGTTCATGAAACTCCTGAATAAATAGATCGGTTTGCGAACTAATTGTAATTTCTGCTGGTAGATTGATGTTTTTTAAACTAATCCCGGGAGATTTCAGAATAAAAGTATGCTGGGCAATGGCATCAAGGTAATTTTCGCCAAAATATAATTCAATGTTTTTATCCTTGAGAATTTCTTTAAAAACAGCTTCATTTTTATCAGCAATGGCTATTATTTTGTCAGGAAAATAATGACGTATAAAGTGATAGCTCGATTTTCCTTCACGGCCAAAACCGAGCAGTAATACTTTTTCATTTTCAATTATTTGCAGAATTTTCATGCTAGTTTTTTTGAGATAAATTCAAATTGTTCAACGGGTAAATGATGTTCTGAGTTAAACTCTTTAAGCAAGTCATTAAAATTCAACATATTGTATTTCTGATAACTCTCTGATTCCATATATTTTTGCAATAAAATGGGCAATTTTACATTTTGTTTTTGCTTGATTATTTCACAAAGTGCAATGTTGACTTCTTCAATGGTTCCAACGCATTCAAAAGGTTTTTCTTCGGTTTGTCCACTTAATTCGAGCAAAGTATTCCATAAACTTGCTTTCTCAAATAAATTTTCACCAAAAATAGAAAGCATCGTTTCTGCTTTTATAAAAGGAGAAAGCATTATGTATGTAAACAAACATTTTGAGCAATTGCAACACCAAATATCATCTTTGCTCCCAACATTACAGCTTTTAAAAACCAGATTGTATTTATCTGTTTTAGAAAAAAGAGCTGCAATTTGCAATTCGCTTAAAGGTCGAAGCAGACTGTAATAATTAAAATCCTTGCTCAAATTTTCATGCACATAATTTCTAAAATCTGTTTCAAACTCAAAGGATTTCGAATATTGATGATTGATATTGGTTCCAATAATGCTTGCTTCGTTGGCACTGGATTCGTTTGATAGCGCCATGTTTGGGATTTTACAACAAAAGGCTACTAAAATACCAGAGAATGCCAACATGGCAGAAAAAGGAGTATGTCCGTTTAAAAAACCCTCTTTATTAAGTTGCAAAAGTTGATTATCAATAGTGCGATTTATCACAATAATTTCATTCTCTGAATAACCTGCAGCCATTGCCGATTGAAACGAAGCAGCACGAGGATTAATGATAAAGGGCACGGCTTTCAGATTCATTTCTCTAATAATTTCCAAAGTCACCACCGAATCTTTTCCACCACCCACCGGAATCATCACATCGCTTGTTTTGGGCAAATCGATTTTAGAAAATACATTTTCATTTTCAAAACGAAATTGAAAAAAGTCATTAATATTCGTTTCAATCTTATTGATATGGAAAAATTCTCCCAAACCATGAAAATAGATTTTTCGCCAAAAAGCCTGCTGCTCCTCTGTTAATGAAAATGGAACAAGATGAATAATAGGCGGACAAGCCGATTTCCAATAACTGATTAATTCAATCATGCCCATGTGAAAAACAATACTATTAAGTTGCTCTTTATCAAGCAATTGGCTTTTATCAAAAAAAGCATTATATGGGAACTTAATCTCAGGATTGAAGAATATTTTACGGTCAATTGAAAAGTGAAATACAATGTTTATTTCATTGTTTTCTTCCTGGATTTCAAAAGACTCAAAATAGAAGACTTGAAAATCTTTTCGAACTTGATAAAACTTTTCTTGAGGAGTTTTGTTACTAAGATACATAGTTGATTGCAGTAATTAAATATGGAATCAAAATTAAACAAATTAATGTAATAAAATCATGAGTATAGAAAAACATATCCAAAATATGCTGCGAGTGAAACCTTCCAAACTAAGTCCAATGGCTGGTAGATTACTTATTGCAGAGCCTTTTATGTTCGATATGTATTTTCGAAGAACTGTTGTATTGCTTATAGATCATTCGGAAGAGGGCTCATTTGGAGTGGTTTTGAACAAGCCTACTTTTATAAAAATTAAAGATGTTGTCGATTCATTCCCAGATGTGGATTATCCACTTTATTCGGGCGGACCCGTAGACATCAATAATGTATATTTTCTGCATCGTTTATCAAAAATCATATCAGATGGGTCTCCCGTAAAAGATGATGTGAGTTGGGGTGGCAACAAAAAAGAGATTATCCAAATTCTGGAAAGTAACTTTTTTGACGATTCACAATTGCGAGTTTTTATGGGTTATTCAAGTTGGGAACCGGGACAGTTGGATACTGAATTAAAACAAAAAGCTTGGGTAGTGGCTGATTTCAATCCCGAAATTATGTTTAAAACCGAACCAACAAAACTATGGCATACCATTGTTGAATCCATGGGGAAAGAGTATGCTTTTTGGAAGAACTTGCCAGTTAATCCTGGATTAAACTAGCCGTATTAACAATCTTCCCCCAACTATCTTGACTCGCAGATTACTGGGCATTTCAACATTTCGACGGAATTTATCACGAGAATAGGGACTCAATGCAAACGCTCCGCTCAACGAACAATAAAGTTCAACGAACAAAAAAACTACTCTTCTTCTTCGTGAGTATGTCCAATATGGTAAATGCAATTGTGAAACACA
>JAQUGA010000018.1 GCA_028684405.1 Bacteroidales bacterium
AATTTATGAGATTAGACAGTTATTTGGTTGGTGAAAAACATTTCCCTTCCCGCGAAAAAGCCTCTTTCGCTATTAAAAATGGGCAGGTGTTTGTCAATGGTTTATGTGTGAAAAAAGCGTCATTTATAATTGATGGTTCCAAGGACGAACTCCTTGTTCAAACCGACGAGGTTTTGCCTTATGTAAGCGTAGGTGGACTCAAGCTCGAAAAAGCCATTCGCCATTTTCAGCTCGATTTTACAAATGCAAAAGTGCTCGATATTGGCTCATCAACCGGTGGTTTTACAGATTGTGCTCTTCAACATGGAGCTGCACATGTGACGGCCGTTGACGTGGGGACCAATCAATTGGATAGTTCGCTTCGCAAACATGCAAAAATCACTCTATTTGAGAAGATGGACTTTCGGGATTTAGCAAAAAGTACTTCTCTTTCACCAGATTTAGATTTTGTATTGAGCGATTTGTCGTTTATATCAATGCGAAAATTAATGCCATTTTTGCCCGATTTTATGAATGACAAATCTTTTTTTATTGGATTAATAAAACCTCAATTTGAAGTTGGAAAAGATGCAATCGGAAGAGATGGAATTGTGAAAAACCCCGAACATCACTTCAAAATTATCGAAGAAATTATAAAGGAGGCGAAAAGCTTTAATTTAAATCTGCATAATTTGGTTTCTGCACCAATTCATGATAAGAAGAAAAATATCGAATATTTGGTTCTTTTTTCCCAACAAAGCACTTCTCGTACTGTTTCTGTAAAATCGGTTGTTTATGGGGCTATTAAGCAGAAATCTAATTTGTAATTTATATTTTTAATGTGCATGATTCTCAATTAACTTATTATGGAAAATAAAAAACTTACATCATACATTCAGCCTTTACTATATTCTTTATTTATTGTTTTTGGTATTCTGATTGGCACTTATATCATTCCAAAATCCCAAAATGTTGTCGGGAAGTCGTCGTCAAAGAGTAAAGTAGAAACTATTATTGACTATGCCGTTGAAAATTATGTAGACAGCGTTAATACCGAAACCATGCTTTCGGATGCCATCAATGGGATGCTGCAGAAACTCGATCCACACTCAGTCTATATTTCAACAGAGGAATTTGATGCCGTTAACTCTGAATTGACAGGAAATTTCGAGGGAATCGGTATTCAGTTTAATATTTTTAATGATACTTTAATGGTGGTTAATACAATTACCGGAGGTCCATCCGAAAAAGTAGGACTGATGCCAGGTGATCGTATTGTGAAAGTAGATACTCAAAATGTGGCAGGTGTTGGAATTGCCAATAATGAAGTGATAAAATTATTGAAGGGTCCCAAGGGTTCAAAGGTAAAAGTGGGCGTAATGCGAAGTGGCGTTAATAAACTGTTGAGCTTTTCGATAAAAAGAGATGTGATTCCTTTGCATAGTGTGGATATTGCTTTTTTGGTAAATCCCAAAACAGGATATGTCAAAGTAAATCAGTTTTCGGCAACTACTATTGATGAGTTTAATTTTTCGGTAGGTGCTTTGAACAAACGTGGAATCAAAAATTTGATTATTGATTTACGAGGAAATTCTGGTGGCTTTTTAAATGCAGCAGTAGAAATTTGCGATCAACTGTTGCCCAAAGGTCGAATGATTGTTTATACCGAGGGACGAATGCAGCCTCGGCGGGAATATAAGTCGCGACGAAAAGGATCGTTCAGCCATCTGCAAATTGCGGTTTTAATCGATGAATGGTCGGCTTCGGCAAGCGAAATAGTTGCGGGTGCAGTTCAAGATAATGATAGGGGAGTAGTAATCGGACGTCGTTCCTTTGGCAAAGGATTGGTTCAGGAACAAATTCCGCTTTCCGACGGTTCTGCCATTCGCCTTACCGTTGCCCGATATCATACCCCTTCGGGAAGATGTATTCAGCGCTATTATAAAGGAGGCATTGAAGCTTATTATACCGAAATGCTAAATCGATATGAATCAGGTGAATTGGAAGATCCGAAAAATCAAAAAATCGAAGATTCAACGGCTTATTATACGTTGTCGGGGAGAAAAGTATATGGCGGAGGCGGAATAATTCCAGATATTATTGTGCCTCTCGAAAGAAATGAAAATAAAACCTACCTGAATGCAATTGTAAACTTGGGAATTATATACCGTTTTGCCTTTGATTATGTAGATAAAAACCGTGCAACATTCAAAAAATATTCAGATGCGAATGATTACATCTCTAATTATCAAGTTGGAAATGCCACTTTTGATAGTTTGGTCGCCTATGCAGCTTCAAACGGAATTCAGCCCGATGCTAAAAAGATTGCCTATGTTAAAGAGGAATTGAAATTGTGGCTAAAAGCTTTTATGGGACGCAATCTTTATGGTGATGAAGCTTTTTATCCAATTCAACTTCAGGCAGATAAAACATTTCTGAAAGCAGTAAATGTTTTGAAATAAAGTTTTTTGCAAAGAATTTCAAAATGATAAACCTCCAGTGCGGAAATGTTATTTTTACGAATAATCCAATGATTTACGTGAAAAGAATAATTTGATTATTGAGATTTAGCATTCAGAATTCTGACCATTTTTCCGGTCATACATTTGCTTTTCATTCCATCAAGTGCTTCATATTCTATTTTTATTTTCTTGCCGTCTACTTTAAATTCGCTTTGCAGGCCTCTGGGTTCGAGCTTTGTTCCGTCATTCAGTTCAATCACCCAAGAACAGTCTCCGATGAGGTCGGCACGCTTAATAACGGTGGCATCTACAAATGAAGAATTTGCTTCAGTAGTATTGTTTTTTGTTTTTTTGCATTTGCATGCCGAAAAACTCGATATTGAAACTAAAAGTACAATTGCAATAATGCTTTTTAGAGTGCTTTTTTTCATGGGTGTAATTTTAAGAGAAATTATGTGATTTAGTGAAATGGTTTTTTGATGAATTCTAGCGTGAATATTTCAAGGAATAGGCAATTAGGAAAAAGAAATAACCTCAGCAGTTTTTCTAGTACATCAAGTGTTTTTTAGCATTGTTTCGCCATGTAGCATCGCTTTTATATTCCGAAAAATAGATAACTAAATCAGCATCGCTTTTATATTCACAAAAGTATACTGTTTTGTCGGCATCGCTTTTGTATTCGCAAAAATACCATAAACCCTTGTTGCCGGTTGCATCGCTTTTGTAGTTGCACTTATATACAACCAAATCAGCATCGCTTTTGTATTGTGCAACGTAAACTTTAACCTTCGCATCGCTTTTGTATTTGCAGGCATAAACTTTTTGAGCAAAAGTTTCCGTGTTGAATAGAATGCAAATGCTGATTAATATAAAAGAGACGAATATTTTTTTCATGGTTTATTTATTTTAATGCATAAAAATACAAAATTTTCAATATACTATGTCATTTTTTCCTTTCTTTTTCTTTGAACAAAGTAAATTTGAAATTAAGGAAGCTTTATTTTTTGTCCAATTTGCAAAATGGATGTTCTTTTTATCCCATTTATTTTGCATAATTGATCAATGGAAGTTCCGTTTTTTTGGGCTACTTTTCCTAGGTTATCTCCGCTTTTTATAATATAAACTTTCGACGAATTTGACTTTTCTTGTGGTTTGTTTGTATATGTCGATTTGGAGCGTGTTTTTGATCCAAAATCTTCGGCACTAACCGTTAAGCTGTCAGATAATGTTTTGATTCGATTCGTTTTTGAGTGCATAAAAAGCCAGTCGTAGAGTTCGTCCATCGAAAAAAAGCGAGCCAATGCACTATGTCCAACTCCATCCAAAAAATCGCTTTTCAATAAACCGCCATCGTTGCAATCGTTTATTGCATCCACTATTTTGATCGATTCTTTAACAGGCACGGCTCTGTCGTTATTTCCGTGGATAATCCACAAAGGTACTTCCGACAATCGGCACGCATCTGCAAGGTTTCCACCTCCGCACAGAGCAACAGCAGCAGCCACTTTTTTGGGGTATTTCCCCACAAACCTCAAGGTGCCATATCCGCCCATGCTCATGCCCGCAACATACAACCGGTTGGTGTCTGTTCGATAATTTGTTTCAATGTATGTGATTAGTTTCAAAATTTTATCAGCGTTCCACGATTGTCCTTTCGGACATTGAGGGGCAATAACAATGGCTTCCAATTCTCGTTTTTTTGTAGATTCTTTGAGAATTCCATAGCGTTTTACACTTTCCAGATTATTGCCCGATAAACTTTTGCCATGTAAAAACAAAATAGTAGGAAATGTTTTTGTAGTATCGCCATAATCTTTTGGTAGTTGTATCCAATAATTGTATGAATCATCTACTTCATTCCGATGTGCAGTAGGTTGTGAACTGACTTTAGAAGAAATCAGTAAAAATAAAAAAATGGAGAAGAATTTTAAAAGTTTCATGTTTTTTGAATTTATGAAATATACTTGTACCTTTTTAATGAGTAGCTTAAAACAAGCCAAAGAAGGTATTTTAGTTTGAATAACAGTATTGTATCGAAATTGAAAATTGCATATTATGAATTGAAAAGCCTGCAAAATACAATTTTTTTTTTAAAACAAATGATTTTGAAGCTTGAATTATGAAGTTTTGACATTTTATCACAAACATTGTTTATCCAAATTATGCTTGTTTATAATATTAATTGGGTCTTTAGGTTTCTTTGTTATTAAATTATATTTTCCATCTGAACCTTCGATAGTTAGAGGTTTTATCTTAGTTTTTATGTTTTTTTTCATTGTTTTTTAATGAGAGATATTTGTTGAATTTATTATATCGGGAAAGCCTCTATTAATGTTCCGTTAATTTTTTATAAATAATATTTTGTGTAATAAATAAATTTGATTAATTTTGCTTTGATAACGGATAAATATAAAAGTTATGGAAGAGTTTGGAAGCAAGGACAAATTAGAGATTTATTCAAAAGCAGTAAGGGCTGGAAAACGGACTTATTTTTTTGACGTAAAGGCTACCCGTTCGGATGAAATGTATTTAACAATTACCGAGAGTAAACGAAAATACGACCCTGAGACGGATAAGTTTTTTTACGAAAAACATAAGTTATTCCTTTACAAAGAAGATTTTGATAAATTTTCAAAAGGTTTGGAAGGGGTGATAAATTTTATCAAAACCGGAGATTTGCCTTTGGAGGATGAGGAGGAGGTTGACTTGAATTTAAATGCGGAGGTTAGCTTTGAAAACCTATCCGACGATAAATTTAATTCAATTTAAAACCATTCTTTAAGAAAAAAAATCAAGTTTAGCGGAAGTTTCGCTGAACTTATAGGATAATTGGCTTTTGTCGTGAAGATTCAATGTTTTTATAATAGATTTTAAATCTGCCCCCATAGGATTTTGTATTCATTTGGAAATGCAATTTCTGTTTCCGTATCAAATATTCCAAATACCGCCGAGCCACTGCCCGACATTTGAGCATAAATGGCACCCGATGTGTATAAAGTCTCTTTGATTTTTGCGATTTCTGGATATTCTTTAAAAACTCCAGTTTCAAAATCATTTTGCAAGACATTTTTCCAGTTTGAAATTCCATTATTTAGAATTAATTTCTTAAGCGTTTCTCTGCCTGATTGCGGTATTGCATTTTTATATGCCCATGCCGTAGAAATATGAATGGGTGGTTTTACAATTACCAAATGATAAGCAGATAACGAAAGTTCAATTTTACTTAATATTTCACCCTTGCCTTCACCAAAAGATGGAATTGGCTGAATGAAAAAAGCACAATCGCTTCCAACTTGACTGGCTAATTTGCGTCTATTCTCTTCCGAGATATTTAAACAATACTTATTATTGACAAGATTGATAATGGATGCTGCATTGGCCGAGCCACCTCCTAAGCCAGCACCCATGGGGATGGTTTTATGAAGATAGAGTGAAATAAAAGGAAAACGATAGTGTTGTCTTAACAGATTTATTGTTTTTACACATAAATTCTCATTTTCTTTGCAATCCATTTTTAATCCCGTAAAGTGGTAATAATCTTTAGATTTTGAATGACTAATAATTTCAATGGCGTCCTGAATAAAATCAATGGGGTAGAATATGGTTTCAATCGAATGAAACCCATCTGGACGTTTATTAATAATATTTAATCCTAAATTTATTTTGCAAGATGAAAAAGTGAGCATAAAAAGAGTATTTTTGTTTTCAAATTTGAACGTCAAAAATACGGATAAATCTTTTGTAAAGTATGTCACTGCTCAATTTTATCATAAAGAAAAACCTTTCTACCTATTTGGGCCAAATTGGAAAAATTAAGCGTAAAAGCTTAGCTATACAAAATCAGCTTTTTAAAAGTTTAATTTTGACAGGAACAAATACAAAATGGGGTAAACAATACAATTATCGCAATATAAAAAAATATGAAGATTTTTGCGAGAATGTTCCTTTGTCAACGTATGAAGATTTAAAACCCTATATTGATCGAGTAATTCGTGGCGAAACCAATGTGCTTTGGCCAGGTTATATTAAGTGGTTTTCAAAATCATCAGGAACCACCGGCGATCGAAGTAAATTTATCCCCATTAGCAATAGTTCTCTGCACGATTGTCATCTTAGAGGGAGTTTATATGTTATTACTCATTATGCAAAACTTTTCCCCAAAACTAAATTATTTGATGGAAAAGCCTTGATTTTAGGAGGGAGTAAAAGAAAGGCTGAGCACAACAGCAAGGCTCAATATGGCGATTTGTCTGCCATCTTAATTCAGAACACACCTCTTTGGGCCGAAATGTTTAGAACACCCCCAAAATCCATTGCTTTGATGGATAATTGGGAGGATAAAATTGACAAGCTGGCAGAATATACCATGAACCAGAATATCACCAGCATTTCGGGTGTGCCCTCGTGGATGCTAATTTTTTTGAAAAGAGTGCTCGAACTTAAAGGAGCAAAAGACATTAAGGAAGTATGGCCCAATTTGGAGCTTTTTATGCACGGTGGAGTTGATTTTGCACCTTATGCCGATCAATTTGACGAAATTATTAAGCCCGGTTCGATTTTTTATATGAACATTTACAATGCTTCAGAAGGCTTCTTTGCTTTTCAAGATAGAAAAGAATCCAATGAAATGATGTTGGTAACAAATAATGGGATTTTCTACGAGTTTATTCCCATGAGTGAGCTGGATAAGCCAAATCCCAAAACAGTATCCTTGGAAAATGTTAAGCTAAATACAAACTATGCTCTTGTCATTTCAACCAATGCTGGCTTGTGGAGATACATTATTGGCGACACAGTTGAGTTTACTTGTTTATATCCATTTCGAATTAAAATAACCGGCCGAACTGCGAATTTTATTAATGCCTTTGGTGAAGAATTAATTGTTGCAAACGCTGAAAGGGCTATTTCCGAAGCATGTCGGATTACTGGTGCAAAAGTAAATGAATATACAGCTGGACCTGTTTATTTTTCAAATCAAGCAAAAGCCGCTCACGAATGGTTGATTGAGTTTGAAAAAATGCCCCATGATTTTGATATTTTTGTTGAAATGCTTGACAATACTTTGAAAAGTATAAATTCTGATTATGAAGCCAAAAGATACAAGGATTTATTGTTGCAGAAACCCATTGTCAAAATCCTGCCTGAAGGAACTTTCTTTAAATGGCTGAAAAATAAAAACAAACTGGGAGGTCAAAACAAAGTCAGTCGTTTGTCAAACAATAGAAAAATTATTGAAGAGATTCTTAGTGTTTTGGAACCCTAATAAGAGGCGAATGATGAAGATTTCAAATGTTTATTTGTTTAATTTTGGTAGATTCCTATCCATTTTGTTATTATTGTGTCTTTTTTCTCCACTTTATGCACAGTCAGAATTATTCCAAAAATGTACGAAAAAAGTGAACGCAAAAGAGGTACACCTCGATTTGATGGGAAATGTTTACTTGATTAGCGGAAATAGTTTGACGAAAAACCCTGTTTGTGTTGATGATTTTATCCAATTTCAATTTCCTTTCAACGGACACAATGTTACGATCGACGCTTCTAATTCCTTCAAAATATTACTGTTTTTTTCAAACAGCAGGAAAATCATCTATTTGAATAATTATTTGAGCTCGGTAAAAGAGCTTACATTCCCTGATGTTTTAAGATCCGAAGAAATACCTTTGGTTTGTAATTCATATAATAATGGAATTTGGCTTTATAATTTGTCCCAAAATAGCCTGGCTCGCTACAGTGCAGATTTTAACAAACAGCATGAAGTGTTTTTGAATACTATTATCGAGGATGCCTCTTTGATTCCTACACAGGTTTTTGAAGTTGATAATCAGGTTTTTCTTGGAGTTCCTAATTATGGGGTTTTGATTTTTGATAAGTTTGGCTCTTTTATAAAAAGAATACCCATCATCTATCCTAAATTATTTCGATATTATGCTGGGAAATTCTATTTTATCAATCAAAATTCTCTTTTTGGATACGATCCCTTAAAGTTTGAAGAACAGTTGTTGTTGACTTCTGCTGAGGAAATCATTTCATTTGATATTGCCAAAGATTATATAGCAATAATTGATGAAAAACAGGAATTGACTGTTTATGAAATTCGATAAAGTATGTGAATTGAATAGTAGGGTAGAGCGACCCTGTTTTATTGTAGATAAATGTGTTTAGGATATTCTACCTCTTCTAAAAAAAGCCCATGAGCAGGCACTGATTGCCCAGCTTTTTGTCGCTCTTTTTGTTTTATAATTTCGATAAATTCGCCAGGAGTAATATGCCCTCTTCCTACATCCATTAGGGTTCCAACAATAGCTCTGACCATATTTCGCAAAAACCGATCTGCTTTAATCGTAAAAACCCAAGTTTCATTCTCAAAAGTCCACTCAGCATGCATTACTTTGCAATTGTTGGTTTTTGTTTGGGTATGCAATTTGGAAAAACTGGTAAAATCAGCAAAATCGAATAATGTTTTAGCTGTTTCGTTCATGAGTTCAAAATCAAAATTACCGTAGAAATACCAGGCATACTTTTCGAGAAATGGATTTTTATTCGTGTTTAAATAGTACTTATAGGTTCTCGAAATAGCATCAAAACGAGCATGAGCTTCCGGTTTTACTGGATATATTTTTTGAATATTGATGCTGATCGGCAAAAAACGATTCAGCTTATAAATAAGCAGGTCGATATCGTTTTTTTCAAGAACCATATCACTATCAAAATGAGCTGCAAAAAAACGTGCATGAACACCCGCATCGGTTCTTCCGCAGCCCGTAATAGCAGTAGTTTTTCGAGTAATAGTATGAAACGCATTTTCAATTTCGGCTTGAACTGTATTTGCATTGGGTTGGATTTGCCAACCCGCAAACATGCTGCCGTCGTATTGGAGTTCTATGAAATAGCGTTGTTCCAATGTCTATTTTATTAATCCAGAACGAATAAGCAAAGCATTTAAGTCGGGCTCTTGTCCTCTAAAGTTTTTGTATAAAACCATGGGATGCTCGGTGCCGCCTTTTGATAAGATATTATCGCGGAATGATTGTGCTGTTTTTGGATCGAAAATTCCATTTTTCTGGAAAAAAGCAAAAGCATCTGCATCCAAAACTTCAGCCCACTTATAACCATAGTAGCCCGCAGCGTAGCCACCTGCAAAAATATGGGCAAATTGAACACTCGTGTTGGTTCCTTTGATGGCTGGAAGTAATTCAGTTTTGGAAATGGCTCTTTGTTCAAACTCATCGATGGATATTTTCACAGGCTCTGTAATCGAATGCCATTGCATATCAAGCATGCCAAACATCAACTGACGAGTCGTGGCGTAACCAGCCTGAAAGTTGTTGTAATCTTTAATTTTATGAATCATCTCAACAGGCAAGGTGTCGCCAGTGATATAATGATGTGCAAAAATGTCTAAGAATTGCTTGTCCGTAGCATAGTTTTCCATAAATTGTGAAGGCAATTCTACGAAATCTCTAAAAACAGAAGTGCCAGATAAAGAAGCGTAGGTCGAGTTGGCAAGAATTCCATGCAAGCCGTGTCCAAATTCATGTAGATAGGTTGTTACTTCATCAAAAGTCAGCAATGAGGGCTTGTCAGAAGTTGGTTTTGTAAAATTGCAAACAATTTGAATTTGTGGACGATACTCTTTGCCGTTTTTTATATACTGCTCTCTAAAAGAGGTCATCCAAGCGCCATTACGTTTTGTTTCTCTAGGGAAAAAGTCCATAAACAGTACTGCTAAAAATGTTCCATCTTTATCAAATACTTCAAATGCTTCAACATCGGGGTGATAAACAGGGATGTTGGAGTTTTTCTTAAATGTGATTCCATAAAGCATTTCACTTAGTTTGAAAATACCTTCGGTCACATTTTCAAGTTTAAAATAGGGTTTTAGCTGCTCGTCGTCAAGACTGAATTTTTTATTTTTCATTTTTTCTGAATAAAAAGTCCAGTCCCATCTTTGGAGTTCCCCTTTAAGTCCATTTTCTTTGGCAAATAGGCTTAATTCTTTAGCGTCTTTTTGTGCAAATTCAAAAGAAGCATTGTATAATTTGTCAAGAAAATCATTTACATTTTTGGGTGATTCAGCCATGCGTTCTTCTAAAACGTAATCGCCATAGGTTTTATAGCCGAGCAATTGAGCAAGTTCCAGTCGAAGTTCGGTCATTCGCAATACGTTTTTCGAGTTGTCGTTTTCATTTCCTTTAAAACAACGAGAATTGTAGGCTGTATAAATTTCTTTCCGAAGTTCGCGGTTTTCCGAGTACTTCATAAAAGCCAAATAGCTGGGCATCGATAAATCAAAAATCCAACCCTCTGCCTTTTTTTCAGCGGCTGCCATTTTTCCCATTTCACGAGCTGAATTTGGAAGTCCTTTTAAATCCTTTTCATCTGTAATGTGAAGCTGGTAGGCATTGGTTTCTTTCAAAATGTTTTGATTGTAACGAAGACCAATTTCAGCAAGTTCTGTTGTTATTTTTCGATATTTATCCTTTTCAACATCGCTTAGATTTGCGCCTCTGCGAACGAAACTTTTGTATGTTTTTTCTAAAAGTTTAATTTGTTCTGCATTCAGATTCTCTTTCTCTCTGTTGTTGTAAACTTCCCTAACTCTGTTAAATAAATGGGGGTTGAGTGAGATGTCATTTGAGAATTCAGTCATTTTGGGCATTATTTCAAACGCAATTTCTTGAAGTTCATCCGAAGATTCGCTTTCCAGCAAATTGTAGAAAACACCACTTACACGACTCAACAATTCGCCATTTTCTTCCAATGCCAAAATGGTATTTTCAAAAGTAGGTTTTGTTTTTACTTCGTAAATATCTTTTAATTCTTGGCGGGCAATGGCCAATGAATAATCAAATGCAGGAATATAGTGTTCGTTTTTGATTTTATTGAAAGGAGGCGTTTGGTGTGGGGTTTTCCATTCCTGAACCAAAGGGTTTTTTGAAATATCGTTTTTTTGTGCCATGCTACTTATGCTAATTGATATAATTAAAAAAATGCTAGTAATTGATATTTTCATAGATTTTTATTTTTTTAAAATTAAAGTCAACATTGATTTATGTTGACTTTGATGGGACTATTCAATAATTGTTCATTTCTGTTATTAATCTTTTGATTTTATAAGAAATGTTATTTTAAAGTACGTTTAATTTCAATTTCATCATATCCTTCAATAATGTCACCCACTTTAATGTCATTAAAATTATCTATGTTCAAACCACATTCCATACCCGAAATAACTTCTTTTACGTCATCTTTATATCGTTTCAGCGAACCTAGTTTTCCGGTGTAAATTACAATTCCGTCTCTAATAACTCGGATTTTTGTATCGCGTTTGATTTTTCCGTCAAGGACTAAGCAACCTGCAATTGTTCCCACTTTTGTAATTTTGAAAACTTCGCGTACTTGAACATTGGCCACGATTTTTTCTTGAATTTCGGGTGATAACATTCCTTCTAAGGCGTCTTTAATTTCGTTGATAGCATTGTAAATAATAGAGTACATGCGAATATCAATTTCTTCGGTCTCCGCAAGTTTGCGAGCTTGATGAGTTGGACGAACTTGAAATGCAACAATAATGGCGTTGGATGCAGATGCCAAAAGAACGTCCGATTCACTTACAGCACCCACAGATTTGTGAATTACATTCAGTTGAATTTCTGGGCTTGAAAGTTTCATTAAAGAGTCTGCCAATGCTTCTACAGAACCATCCACGTCACCTTTAACAATAATGTTAAGTTCTTTAAAGTCGCCAATGGCAATACGTCGTCCAATTTCATCCAACGTGATGTGTTTTTGAGTTCGAATCGATTGTTCGCGATATAATTGTTGGCGTTTATTCGCTATTGCTTTTGCTTCGTGCTCTTCTTTGTATACTTTAAATAAATCACCTGCTTGAGGTGCTCCGTTCAGTCCCAATAGTAAAACGGGAGTTGAGGGGCCAGCACTTGTGATTTCCTGATTTCGCTCATTGTGCATGGCTTTAACGCGTCCCATGGTAGTTCCTGCAACAACATTATCTCCAATTTTTAGAGTGCCATTTTGAATTAATATTTTGGCAACATAACCACGACCTTTATCCAAGGATGATTCAATTACTGTTCCCGTAGAAAGTCTGTTGGGATTCGCTTTCAGTTCAAGCATTTCAGCTTCAATTAATATCTTTTCGAGCAGCAATTCAATGTTGAGACCTTTTTTTGCTGATATTTCTTGACTTTGAAATTTACCGCCCCATTCTTCCACCAAAATGTTCATTTGGGCTAATCCTTCTCTAATTTTATCGGGATTTGCACTGGGTTTGTCAATCTTGTTAATCGCAAATATCATCGGTACACCAGCTGCTTGAGCATGATTAATAGCTTCTACAGTTTGAGGCATAATGGAGTCGTCGGCAGCAATAACAATTATAGCAACGTCGGTAATTTTAGCACCCCGAGCACGCATCGCTGTAAAAGCCTCGTGGCCAGGAGTGTCTAAGAATGTAATTCTTTTACCGCTTTCTAAATGCACTTCATAGGCACCTACGTGTTGAGTAATTCCACCCGCTTCACCAGCAATGACATTTGCTTTCCGAATATAGTCTAAAAGAGAAGTCTTACCGTGATCAACGTGTCCCATAACCGTAACAATTGGAGATCGAGGTTTTAAATCTTCTGGTTTATCTTCCTCTTCTTGCATCATGATGTCGTCTTCATCAGCTGCACTCATGAATTTTACTTCATATCCAAATTCATCTGTAAGCAACGAAATGGTTTCTGCATCTAAACGTTGATTGATTGAAACAAACAAACCAATGCTCATGCATGTTGAAATAATCTGAGTAACAGGAATGTCCATCATGGTTGCTAGTTCATTCGCCGTAAGGAATTCGGCAACTTTAATAACTTTTTTCTCTTGCTCTTGTTGTTCTATGTTTTCGAGATTTCTTTGACTTAATGTTGATCTTTTTTCACGACGGTGTTTTGAAGCTCTTGATTTTCCACCAGGTCCGAGTCTGGACAAAGTTTCTTTAATTTGTTTTTCAATCTCTTCACTTGAAATCTCCGTCTTTTTTACATCTTTGGTAAAACGCTTATTGGGAGGTGATTTCTTGTTTGAAGTGCCTGTTGTTGTTCCACCCGGTCCTGCTTGCCTTTGATTCGGAGTTGCGCCAGCAGTGGGTTGGGGCTTAATGCGTTTGCGTTTCTTTTTACGAGCATCCGCAGCACTTTGGCTAGAGCCAGCACTTTTGGTGGCTGGTAAATCCATTTTTCCTTTAATAACAGGACCGTCTAATTTTCGGTATTCTGTTTTGTGAATATTTTCAGTGGCTACTTTTGCTTGCTCTGCTGTCATTTCGCCTTTATCAACTTTTTCTTGAATAATGGCTTTATTGCGAACTGCTACAATTTTTTGTTCTGTTTTTCTACGTTCCTCTTTTTCTTTTGCAAGTTCCTCTTTGTTTTTCTTGCGAGGTTTTGTTTTTGTATTTAGCGACGATAAATCTAAAAATCCTACCTGAACGGGTTTGTTGATTGTTGGAATTTCTGTTTCAAAATGTTCTCTTTCAGGCACTTTTTCTGTTTCCGGAATAATCGGTTTAGCTTCTACTTCGGCTGTTTTTTCTATCTTTTTTTCTTTTATTGTTTCTTTTTCAGGCTTAACTTTAATAGGTTCCTCTTTGGATAATTCAGGTTCTATTTTCGCTTTTGTTTTTTTCTCAACTTTTGGCTTTTCTTTTTTCGGTGTAGCAGGAGTCATATCTAGCTTGCCAACAACCTTAACTTCCAACTTGGGTTTAGGGATGTCTACTGGTTCTATAATATTGGTTTTGATGGGATGAGTAATCTCTTCCTCTTCTGTTTCCAATTTTTTCTCCTGACTGATAGTTGCAGCGATTTCTTCAATAATTTCTTCTTTCGGAAATTCAATTGTTTTTATTGCTTTTTCTTTCACTGCTTTTTCGCCTTGGAATTTTTTTGTAATGACGGCCATCATCTCTTCGTCCAATTTAGTATTGGCCGTTTTTTCGATTTCAAAGCCTTCGCTCTTAAGAACGTCAACGATGCGATCCGAAGATACGTTGAATTCTCTAGCTGCTTTTCCTAGACGATATGTTTTATTAGTTTCTGCCATAAGTGTTATTTATTCTTTTTTTCGTTCTTTTTCAAAAACGTATGCAAATGTAGCATTTTTTATTCAAATTCCGACTTTAATATTCTAATGATTTCCTGAATGGTCTCATCTTCCAGGTCACTTCGTTGAGCCAACTCTTCAACCGGTAGTTCCAAAACGCTTTTTGCAGTGTCGCAACCGATGCTTTTTAATACATCAATAATCCATGGATCGATTTCATCTGTGAATTCTTGTAAATCAACATCTTCCTCGTCAACCTCAGAATCTCTGTATACTTCAATTTCTAATCCCGTTAGTTTTCCTGCTAATTTAATGTTATACCCCCCCTTTCCAATGGCCAACGACACTTGGTCGGGTTTCATTGTTACTTCAGCACGTGCGTTATCCTCATCAATGGTAATATTGCTAATTTTTGCAGGATTTAAAGCACGCGAAATGTATAATTTTAAATTACTGGTGTAATTAACCACGTCGATATTTTCGTTACGCAATTCACGTACAATACCATGAATACGACTTCCTTTCATGCCCACGCAAGCCCCTACAGGGTCAATTCTGTCATCGTATGATTCTACCGCAACTTTGGCTCTCTCGCCGGGAATTCGAACAATGTTTTTGATGGTAATCAATCCATCATATACTTCTGGAATCTCTTGTTCAAAAAGTCTTTCAATAAACACCGGTGATGTTCTGGACAGAATAATAGACGGAAGTCCGTTTTTCATCTCAACTCGGGCTACAATAGCTCTAATGGTGTCTCCCTTTTTGTAAAAATCAGCTGGAATTTGTTCACTTTTAGGTAAAATTAATTCAATGTCTTCTTCGTCGTGAACTAAAATTTCCTTTTTCCATGATTGATAAACTTCTCCCGTAATTAATTCGCCAATACGGTCGTGATATTTCTCATACACTTGAAGTTTTTCAAATTCCATTACTTTGGTAATCAAGTTTTGACGTAAGGATAAAATCTCTCTACGACCAAAGTCTTTCAGTCCAATTTTTTCGATAAATTCTTCTCCTACTTCAAAATCGGGTTCTACCTTTATTGCTTTTGATAAAGGAATTTGTGTGTTTTCATCTTCAAAATCCTCGTCTTCTACAATTTCCAAATATTTATATATTTCTAAGTCACCTTTGTCGATGTTTACAATAACCTCGAAATTCGCATCTGGTCCGAATTTTTTCGATAACATATGTTTGAAAGTCTCATACAATATATTCATCAAAGAGTCACGATCGACATTTTTGAATTCTTTAAATTCCGCAAAGGAATCTATTAGGTTAATATTTTCTTCCATTTTATTGTTTTTGAATTGATTCTTCAGATTTTTATTTAAAGGTAATAATAATTTTTGCTTTTTGGATGTCGGATAGAAAAAAAGTTTTTTCAACTCCTTCTTCTTTCTTTTTCTTGGGGATGGTTTTTACAACCAGAGTTTCTCCTTCTGCCGAAATAATTTCGGCATTAAAGTCTTCTTTGTTTAAAAGTACAAAGTGAACATTTTTGCCAATGTACTTCTTAAACTGGCGCATCATGATAATGGATTGGTCCAGTCCGTATGATGATACATTTAGTTCGTAATCTTCCACTTCACGGTCTAAGTTAGATTCAATATAGCGACTGATTTTTATACAATCAGATATGTCAATCGATTTGTCACTATCCACAAAAACCCGAATGGTGTTATTCGCATTGACTGTTATCTCGACAATGAAAAGATCGGCTTTGTGCTCGAAGGTTTCAATGCATTCTAAAGTCAGTTTTTCTATTTGTTCTTTATGTATCATATTTAAATAAATAAAGGGCTTTAAGCCCCTTGAGATTAGTTAGAAAAAGGCAATCTATAACAAAAAAACCCCCACAATTGTGAGAGTTTTCTGTTGACCAACTAGGATTCGAACCTAGACTAACAGAACCAAAATCTGTAGTGCTGCCATTACACCATTGGTCAATTGAGAGTGCAAAGATAATTTCTTTTTTAAATCATGCAAAACTTTTGATGACTTTTTTTAATCATTTTTGGTCTGCATGCTGTATTTTGCACATTGTCAAGTGTTTATATTGTTTATTAATTTGTAAAAATAAACTTTAACTGAAATCTGAAGGGCTGATTTCGGAAAATTTCTTGATGTTTTTTAAATAATGATTGACAACAATGCTTTTTTGATACATCTTCGTCACTTTTTCATGGTGGATTTTTTGACGTTTGGAAAGGTTTTTACGAAGAGATCTGTAAAAATCAATGTGTGCTCTAAAAACTGCCCAGAAGTCGGCAAAGCCACTGTCGAGCAAAAATCGGAATGCGGCTGCGATATCGAAAAAGAAACGTAAAACAAAAACATGAAACAATCTGCGTTTGGGCAAGTTTTTATAAAGCAGGATAATATTGTTTCTGAAATTAAGATAGGTTTTTTGAGAAGAGTTTTTTGGCAAAGTGCCACCGCCCACGTGATATACTTTTGAATCGGGGCAATACATTATTTTATAACCATGGTTTTTTAATCGCCAACAAAAATCAATCTCTTCCATGTGGGCAAAGAAATCTTCGTCCAATCCGCCAAATTTATGATAAATATCAGCTTTTACAAACATACAAGCGCCCGTTGCCCAAAAAATTTCGCATACATCATTATATTGTCCACGGTCGGTTTCAATTTCGCTAAAAATTCGCCCGCGACAAAAAGGATATCCGTATTTGTCAATAAACCCGCCGGCTGCTCCAGCATATTCAAACTTTTTTGGCTCAAAGTAGGAGAGAAGCTTGGGTTGACAAACGGCAATGTTTTCATCCGAATCCATCAGCTTTATAATCGGATCTATCCAGCCACTGCTCACTTTGATGTCTGAATTTAGCAAGCAGTAATATTCGGCGTCAATTTGCTTCAAAGCATCGTTGTATCCTTTTGAAAAACCACCGTTTGTTTCATTTTGTATAATGCGAATATTGGGGTAGTTTTCCTTTAAAAACTCAACTGAATCATCCGTTGAAGCGTTGTCTGCTACAACAATTTCCGAATAATCAGGATTGTGCTCAATAACAGATGGAAGAAAATCTTTTAAAAATTTTCTTCCGTTCCAATTTAATATTACTACGGCTAACTTCATATTGCAAAGAAACAAAAAAAATGATTTGAAAAAATCCAATTGTTTATTTATATTATTTACGTTCGTTTTTCAATTAAAATATCGTTTTTCAATCTTAAAAAGATTAATCTTCTCTTTTATGTTTCCAGCGTTTGTGTGTCCACAACCAGTTGTCGGGTTGCGACTTAATATTTTCTTCGAGCAGCTGTGCGTATTTTTTTGTAATTGCAAATTCTTCTTCTTTGGAAGCATCCTTGCTAATCAATGAGAGTTTTACGTTGTATTGTTCTCTTTTGATTCTTTTGTTATCCAAAAATACAACGGCAAATTCAGCTTTTGAGGCAATTCGTTCGCTTCCAGTAAAAAAACCAGTTTCTTGATTCAGAAAATCAATCCAGCAGCCAATTTCTGATTTTGTTGGACTTTGGTCGGCAGGCATAATATAAGTTCTTAACTCTTCTTTATTTGTCAAGATAAATCGAAGCATGTTTTTAAAATACACCATTCTATCTTTGAAAAAATGACTTCGAAGCATGATCATGTATTTGTCAAAATACTTATTGGACAAAGGTTTGTATGCAACGTAGCCATCGTATTTCATGTCAAATTGAATCCGAGGTCCCATCCATTCCCAATTTCCAATGTGTGCTGCTAAAATAATTACACTTTTGCCCTCATCATAAAGATTGTTCAATAATTCAATGTTTTCTACTTTCATTCGTTCTCGTAGATCTTCTTTTGTCATCTTTTCCGTCTTTATTACTTCAATAAAAATGTCGGAAATATTCTTATATGTTTGTTTAAGAATCGCTTTAATCTCTTTTTCGCTTTTTTCAGGAAAAGAACGAGAGAGATTGTTTATGGCTACTTCTCGGCGATACCTGACAACATTCAATAGCATAAAGGCGAAAAAATCGGATATTCTATAGCACCAACTCCATGGTAAAATAAGAATGAATTTTGAAAATAATCTAAAAATTTTATATCCAACCATATTAACCTCCTGCTTTTTTAGATTTATATCCTGCTTTTGACAAAATATCCAAAACTTTATCTCGAAAGTCGCCTTGCAAAATAATCTCACCATCTTTGGCTGCTCCACCAACGCCACATTTTGTTTTGAGAGTTCTGCTTAGATTCTCTAAATCTTCTTGGCTGCCAATAAAACCTTTAATTAAAGTGACTGTTTTGCCACCTCTTTGTTTGCGGTCGAGCCAAATTTTCAAGTTTTGTTCGGAAGCAGGCAAGGTCTCTTCTTCCGAATTTTCGACATATTTGATTTTAAAGTCTGGATTCGTCGAATATACGATTCCATCGCTTGTTTCTCTTCTTTTCTTACTCATTGTGATAGTTTTGGGGAACGATAATTTTCAATGACTTGGGCTCTAATCTCAGTGTGACGGTTTGTTTGCGTTTCTTTTTTTCGCCGTCGATATGAATATGCATTTTTTTATTCGATGAGCGATAAACTTGACAGCAATCGCATTGAATGGTTTCCATATTTGAGGAGTGATTGATTTTTCCAGCAAATAGTTTTGGCACCAATAACAATGCTTTCACAACCGAAGGTGTTTTAAAAATACAAACATCTATTTTGCCATCTTTCAAGGAAGCTGTGGGAGCTATTTTTGTATTATACCCCCATTGTGATGAGTTGGCAAATGTGATGAAAAAAGCCCTCCTTTCAATGGTTTCATTATTGATGTGGATAATATATTTTTTTGGTTTGTAAGTAAAAAAGTTTTTGAATGCCAGTTTGAAATATGGATAGAATCCTCGTTTTTCACTTTTGTCATAATGCCAAGCTACGAAAGCATCAAAACCTACTCCAGCAATGCTAACAAATCTACTTTCATTTAGTAAAACGGTGTCAATTTCTGCAATTTTTCCGTTGTTTATTACGTCAATAGCTTTTCTGGGATTGGTTGAAATTTTTAAATGATGAGCCAACCCATTTCCCGAACCGGCTGGAATGATTCCCAATATCACATTGGTATGTGCAAGGGCTTTCGAGATTTCATTTAAAGTTCCGTCTCCACCTACAGATACAATCATATAAATCTTATCCTTCACCGCTTGCTTCGCAATTTCTTTGGCATGACCCTTATATTCGGTTTCCATTATTTCGAAATCATACTTTGTGGAATCAATATACTTTTCAATGGCCATTCTTACTTTGGCATGCTTGCCTGTGCCTGATTTGGGATTAATAATAAAAACAATCTTTTTATTCATTCCTTTATTTTACTCTTTTATTGTTCATTATTGATGTGTAACTTATTCCTAATGAGTCTGTTATTGTATTGTTGTAGATATGCTTTGATGAAGTTTTCAAATTCTTTTTTTCTCTTAAAACTCAAAGATATATCTATTTCCAAAGCAATATCTTCTCGAATGTCATAAATGCTTTCGACTCCATTGTTGTTCCAAATCATTAAATAATGGTCTTTAATTAATTGATAGTTTGGATGTTTATATTGAATTGCAAAGTTTTGGAAATTGGTGTCTAATTTATTATTTCCCAATGCGATAAAAGCTTTGTCGTAATTGGTATAGGCAAAAATGGTGGGCAAAAAGTCAATTTGTTGAAATAATTGATGGTTTGAATATTGGGACAAATTATAATTTGGATCGTAAAAAATAACTGGAATTTTAAATATTCCATTGGTGTTTCCAAATATCTTCGAGTCTGTTTCTGAAGTGTGATCTGAGGTAATAATAAAAAGTGTGTTATTAAACCAATCTAGTTTTTTAATGGTGTTGAAAAACTTTTCCAAAGCAAAATCTGTATACTGAATGGTTTTATGAATTGGAAGATTGCCTTTTGTAAATTGATTTTTATATTCTTCAGGAATGGAGTATGGATGATGTGACGAAAGTGTGAAAATTACGGATAAAAATGGATGATTTTGTTTGTTTGTAATATCTTGGGCACAGAATTGTAGAAAATATTCATCCCAAATGCCCCAATTTCCATCGTAATGAGCTTCGTTATGGTACTCATTTCTACCGATATAAGAGTCAAATCCTGCATTTTTCGCGTACGCATCAAATCCCATTGTACCGTTGCTTCCGCCATGATAAAAATGAGATTTGTATCCCATTTCTTGGAGCGAAGACGCAATGGAGTGATGCTGATTATTAGCGTAAGCCGAACTGATAAATGCTTTGTTCATTAGTGTTGGAATCCCCGAAAGAATGGCTGGAATTCCCTCTATTGATTTTTTTCCGTTGGCGTATCCGTCAAAACATAAGCTTTTTGCACATAAGCTTTCCAGAAAGGGAGCTAGCGTATCGAAACTTGAATCTGGATTGTAATATTTCAAATGTTCTTGCGACAGACTTTCAACAACAATCATCACGATGTTTTTTCTTCGGGAAATGCTGTCGGGGAATAGGTTTACTTCTGTTTTATGATAAACTGGATGAAATGTTTTTTCTAAATCCCGTTCATTCAGATAATTTAAAATGCTCAATTCAGATTTTCCAAGAGTTTGCATAATTGTAAACGGAGTATTTAATACAATCGCATTAAGTTTGGTTCCTGATTTTAATGAAGCTGATAGGATGTTTATGGGTCTAAGTTGAAGTCCGCCTCTCATTCCAATGATACTTATTCCAATAAAGATTGCAAAAAGGATGCTTTGCTTTATCGCTTTAATATACTGTTTCTCTTTTTTTTGTGTTTCAAAAATGGGAGTTTGGTATAGTTTATATAAGATAAATATAAATGCTATGAAAATCAAGGCAATGTACCAGAAGTCTTTTAAAAAACTGGGCAATAGTTTTTCAAAATCGCCCCCAACTCCCAAATAATCAAATATATCGGCCGTTGTTCTTTTAATGGTAAATCGATAATAAATAATGTCTATTAAGTTGGTCGACAGAGCGATGCTGTTCAATGTAATAAACAAATATTTTAAGATGTTTCGAATATATTTATTGTTTTTTTCTAGGATGGGAAGCAAGTAAATAGCATAATACACTATATTAATGTATATCAATGCCGAGATATCGAAACGAATTCCGTGGATAAAAGCAGTTGCCAACTCTGCACTACTATTGTTTTGGAATAGAGATTTGTTGAAAATGTAAAAAAGAAATCTGCTGACACTCATCAGTACCAATACTAAGATAAAATTGATTATCAATTTAGTGTAGGGTGATTTCTTAATTATGTCTATTTTATTTTTCATCCATGCAAAAGTAAAAAAATAAGCATAACGAAACGATTGGGATTCGGTCTTATGCTTGTTTTTTTATTGGATAAAGATTATTCGCAATTTTTTTCTTGGATATTGTGTTTTCAAATAATTCAGCATTTTCGTTGCTAAACCTTGAAAAAAATAGAAATATTAATTTCCTATTTTCGTCCATTTTTCTCTATGAACCGTTGTTTCGCCTGTGGTGCTTCCAATAGGAGTGATGGTTTCTGTATAAACGACAGAATCAATTTTATATTCTGAGTTTTGAGCAGAATAATACCCTTTGGCATTAGAAAAACGGTGTGCATTGGTGCCAATATTAAAAGTATGATTATCGATAATAAAACTATTACCATTGATTTTTGAATAGAAAA
>JAQUGA010000177.1 GCA_028684405.1 Bacteroidales bacterium
GTAAATGAAAATTATTTAGACGGACTTATTCATTGGATGAATGAAATTCAACCTGTTGCTAAAGGTTCAAAAATTCTTGATATTGGAGCTGGATTAGGACATGCAATGAACGCACTAAAAAAAATGGATATGATGCTTTTGGTGTAGAACCTTCAGAACCATTTTTTCAAAGAGCGATTGAAAAAAATGGAGTTGATAAAGACAAATTGAAACTTTCAATGATTGAAGATTGTGATTTTGAAGAAAATACTTTTGATGTAATTCTATTTACAGCCGTTTTAGAACACTTGTATGAACCTGCGGCAATCATAGAAAAGGTTATGACATGGTTAAAACCAAATGGGTTATTGTTTATTGAAGTTCCAAGTTCGGACTGGTTAACAAATAAAATTTATAATTTCATCTATAGAATACAAGGAAAAGACTATGTTGGAAATTTAAGTCCTATGCATGAACCCTACCATTTATATGAGTTTTCAAAAAGAGCATTTGAAATACACGCCAAGGAAAGCAACTATGAAATCGCAGATTGTCAATACTATGTCTGCCAGACTTTTCTGCCCAAAATATTTGACCCGTTTTTAAAATGGTATATGAAAAAAACAAAAAAAGGCATGGAATTAGCAATCTGGTTGAGGAAAAAGCACAATGCCTAATAACCAGGGCTTCAAGCGTTTTGCAGCACCCAGCCCCGAAAAAACGAGAACTAAGGTGAAGCACAGCTAGAAATAGATCCGAGATTTAGCCCTATGTATTTTGTTTGTACTCGAAATGATTTTTGAAAAATAAGTTTGAGAAAAGGCATATCATTTCGGTATAACATGTTTTTATATTTTATTCGATTTTATCAAGAGAGATTTTTATGAGTTTGTCTTATTTTATCAATTTGGAATCATTTTCAGATTTTGTTTATCTGATTTATTTTCAGTTTTTTTGATATTTTTGTGGAAAAACGGCAAATAAAATACGAGTACGTTGTACTTTTATTGCAAAAACATATTGATAGGTTTTAATTGTAATTTAAAAAAATGTATTTTCACAGAAAAAAACAAAATGACAAAAAAGGAATCCATAAAACTTTTTAATGAAGCCCAGATTCGTACTCATTGGGATGAAGAACAGGGAAAATGGTATTTTGCAATCGTAGATGTGGTTGGAGTATTATCTGAAAGCATTGACCCAATGGCATATTGGCGAAAATTAAAACAAAGACTAAAAGCTGAAGGAAATGAAACCGTGACGAATTGTCACGCTTTGAAAATGACAGCAGCTGATGGCAAAATGAGAATTACCGATGTTGCCGATACAGAACAATTATTCCGTTTAATACAAAGCGTTCCATCGCCAAAAGCAGAACCATTTAAACAATGGCTTGCAAAAGTTGGATCCGAAAGAATTGATGAAACCGAAGATCCAGAATTGGCATTCGACCGAGCTATGAAGACCTATCTTGCAAAAGGCTATTCGAAAGAATGGATAAACCAGCGACTTAAAAGCATTGAAGTAAGAAAAGAACTTACTGATGAATGGCTAGAAAGGGGCATGAAAGAAGGTTTGGAATATGCCATTTTAACCAACGAAATAACAAAAGCTTGGGCAGATAAAGATGTAAAAGCATACAAAAAATTAAAAGGTCTTAAAAAGGAAAGTTTAAGAGATAATATGACCAATTTAGAATTGGTTTTAAATATGTTAGCAGAAGCTTCCACCACAGAAATATCAAAAGAAAAAAAGCCAAGAGGACTGGATGAAAATAAAGATATTGCTCGTAAAGGTGGTTACGCTGCTAAAAAAGCGAGATTAGAAATTGAAAAACAAACTGGAAAATCAATTGTGACGGGTCAAAATGCTAAAAACGCTTTAAACAAATCCAATACAAAAGAAATTGATAAAGAATAATACCATTAAAATTTCTGTAATAGTTCAATTCAACAAACAACTTTCCACGATAACACCGATTTGAAAAATAATATAGTTCAATTTCGCTTTTAGCTCATTGTAAATAATTGACTTTGAGAAATACCCAACTATTTTCATCTGTTTTTGGCAAAACACCAATTTGATTTGTAAATTTGCACCACAAAAATAAAACATGATCAAAAGCTTATACAACTCCCCATCTCTGGTATATATAGCATTAATTTTTGGTATTATTTGCATTGGTTTTTCAGCAATTTTCGTAAAATTAGCAAATGTACCAGGTTCGGTATCTGCTTTTTATCGAATATTGGTTGCGGCCGTTGCCATTCTGCCAATTTGGATTTATAAAGGAACAAAAGTTCCTCCAAAACGCGATTTGTGGCTCATATTTATTGGAGCCTTCTTTTTCTCTCTCGATTTATTCCTATGGAATACGGCCATTCTGCTCACTTCTGCTGCAACAGCCACATTACTTGCCAACAACGCCCCCGTTTGGGTGGGACTTATTTCGTTGGTGGTTTTCCGTGAGCGGCTGGCTCCCCGATTTTGGTATGGATTATTAGTGGCTCTCGTTGGGCTTAACGTACTGATTGGATTGCAATCGTGGGCAACAATGCAGTTTAATTTAGGCGATGTACTCTCCATCGTTGCTGGTTTTTTTTATGCATTATATCTAACATTCACTCTTGATTCGCGCAAACGGATTGATACCATTACGTTTATGACTTTCTCCATCCTATTTATGGTGGTCATATTATTCTTCATAAATTTAACTCTTGGCAATCCTTTTACAGGATTCACAAGGCAAACATGGATGTCTTTAGTGGGATTGGGATTGGTTTCTCATTTTGCAGGTTGGGTTGCTATCAATTTTGCTTTAGGACATTTAAAAGGTGCAAATGTATCGGTTACTCTTCTTGCACAATCGGTTGTAACTGCATTGGTGGCTATTCCAATATTGGGAGAAGCGATCACTACAAACCAAATAATTGGTGGCATTTTAATACTGGGAGGCATTTATATCGTAAACAGACGCAGTAAATAGCCTGCAAGAAAACGCCAAACACGGAGTTTTCTTAGAAGGACTAAATAGTATTTCTACCGATAAAATGACATCTTTGGTCGAAATCATAAAAAAATAGAACATAAAAAAGTATATTTGCAGAAGCAAAACTATAAATTAAAGAAAAAATGAAGATTAAACAATTCACACTCGTCGTTTTATTTATTGGCTTATTCACAACAAGCTATTCACAAGGCTTATCCAAAGTTGATTTGGGTGATATATGGCTGAATTATTCATTTTATCCGGAGCGCGCGCAAAGCGTAACGCCCATGAACGATGACAAACACTATGCTATTTTAGAAAATGGAGTATTTATCGAAAAATACGAATTTAAAACAGGAAAAAAGACAATAACAATAGCCAGAAGCAGTGAAATTACAAATCCTGAAACAGATAAATCAGTAGGACGAATTGATGATTTTAGTTTTAGTAAAGATGAACAACTTATGCTAATTTCAACAGAAACAGAATATATCTATCGACGTTCCAGCGAATCGTTTTTTTGGATTTATGATATTAAAAACAAAACTACAGAGGCTGTTTTTACTGATAAAATCCGTTTGGCTGAATTCTCACCCAACAACAAACATATTGCTTTTGTATATAAAAACAATTTGTACATTAAAGATTTAGCAAGCAAAAAAATTACTCAAATTACAAACGATGGAAAAGACAGAAACATCATCAATGGAACAACCGATTGGGTATACGAAGAAGAGTTTGCCATTACAAAAGGATTTGAATGGTCGCCAGATGGCAATAAAATTGCATTTTTTAAATTTGACGAAAGCAAAGTAAAAGAGTTTAACATGCTCACTTGGGATAATTTATATCCAAGCGAACACCGCTTTAAATATCCAAAAGCCGGCGAAGACAATTCGATTGTAGATGTTTTAATTTATGACATACCAATGCAAAAAACAATAAAACTAAATACAGGAAGTGAAAACGACCAATACATTCCTCGCTTTTATTGGGTTCCCAACAGCAACACGCTTACCGTACTTATTATGAACAGATTGCAAAACCATTATGAATTGGTTCAATACCATCATGATGGATCGAATAAAAAAAGTATCTATAAAGAGGACAATAAATACTGGATTGATGTTCCTGATATTTTCTTTACCTCAGACGGCAAACAGATGATTTTAAATTCAGAAAAAGATGGATATAACCATATATATATGGTAGAAACTTCAGGCGGAGCATCAACACAGCTAACCAAAGGAAAATGGGATGTGCAAAACATTATTGGTGTAGATGACATCAGCAAAAACATTTATTATTCGGCATGGATGGAAACTCCTTTAGAAACAGTTGTTGCCAGCGTTTCAATGGATGGAAAAACAGAAATTATTTCCAAGAAAAAAGGATCAAATTCTGCCATCTTTAGTAAAAAATTTGGATATTATTTTAATACATACTCAAGTTCTACAACCCCCCCTGAGGTAAATTTATATAATTCAAAAGGGAAATTAGTGCGAAATATTGTTTCAAATAATGCTTTAAAAGAGAAGCTGAAAAAATATCAAATATCGTATCCCGAATTTTTCACGTTCAAAACATCCGAAGATATTTTGCTGAACGCCTGGATGATAAAGCCTTCTGATTTTGATAAAAACAAAAAATATCCTGTTTTAATGCATGTTTATGGAGGTCCTGGATCGCAAACGGTCGAAAACAAATGGAATGCTTTTGATTTTTTCTGGTATCAAATTCTTGCAGACAAAGGATACATTATTGTATCTGTCGACAATAGAGGAACGGGAGGACGAGGCGAGGATTTCAAAAAATGCACATACATGCAAATTGGCAAATATGAAACAGAGGATCAAATTGAAGGAGCAAAATATTTAGGCAACTTACCATATATTGATTCAAAAAGAATTGGAATTTGGGGATGGAGTTACGGAGGATATATGTCCACTTTATGCATAACAAAAGGTGCTGATGTTTTTAAAACAGCCATAGCAGTAGCACCGGTAACAACTTGGAGATACTACGACAACATTTATACTGAACGTTTTATGAGAACGCCACAAGAAAACGCAGATGGCTACGATGACAATTCGCCCATTAATCATGTAAAAAAGATGAAGGGAAACTACTTATTGATTCATGGCACTTCGGACGACAATGTACATTATCAAAACTCGATGATGTTGACGGATGCATTGGTAAAAGCAAACAAACAATTCGAAATGTTTATGTACCCCAACAAAGACCACGGAATCTCAGGAGGCATCACCCGAT
>JAQUGA010000178.1 GCA_028684405.1 Bacteroidales bacterium
CCGCCAAATTTTGTAATTTGGCTTTTATGAAAAATAATTTAAAATCAAAATAACAAAATTCGGCTCATTGCTTGTACTCAAGTGGATTCGCGATTCCTTTTCCGCACAGTACATAGCTGCAACCGTTGTGCTCCATGCGAAAAAAATACACTGCATAAAATGAACATTAGATATGAATGAATTAGAATCTCTTAAAAATATATTCAAGGATAGAATCTTCAAGATACCAGATTATCAGAGAGGATATGCTTGGACTACAAGACAATTAAAAGATTTTTGGGAAGATGTAGTCAATCTACCTTCTGATAGATTTCACTATACAGGTTTGTTATCATTAAAAAAAGCTGACAAATCTGTTTGGAAAGACTGGAATGATGAAAGATGGCTGATTGAAGATAGAGGATTCAGACCTTTTCATGTTGTTGATGGACAGCAGAGATTAACAACTTTTGTGATTTTTATTCAAGCCATTTCTGAATTGCTAAAGGAATTACCTGAGAATAAAGACAAAAAAGAAGAAGAAATTTATTTAGGCTCTTTCAGTCTTAAAGCAATAAAGGAAGAATACTTGGTTATTCAAAAACCACCTCAATTTATAATTAAAACTCACAAATTTGGTTATGAGGTTGACAATCCGAGTTTTAAATTTTTAAGACATCGGGTATTTAATGAGCCTGATAGCGGTACAATCCAAGAAACATTTTACACACTTAATCTTGAGAACTCCAAGAAATTTTTTCTTGAAAACCTTCAAGATTATTACTTGAATTATGGAATTATTGAAATAGAAATTCTATTTAAAAAGGTGACTCAAAACCTTATGTTTAATGTCTACGAGATTAGTGATGATTTTGATGTTTTTGTGGCGTTTGAAACCATGAATAATAGAGGTAAGAAATTATCAAACCTCGAATTATTAAAAAATAGATTGATTTATCTTACAACGCTTTATGGCGATGACGAACTAAAAAATGACGAAAGAAATTCTCTACGAGAAAAAATAAACGACGCATGGAAAGAAGTATATTATCAACTTGGTCGAAATAAAAAGAATCCATTAAATGACGATGATTTTCTTGTTGCTCATTGGATTATGTATTTTCAGTATACACGGGAAAAAGGAGATGATTATGTTCGGTTTTTACTAGACAAATATTTTACTCCACAAAATATTTATGCAAAAACTGAGGTAAAACTTAGCACATTACAGGATTTTGAGGAAATAAAAGAAGAAATTATTACAGACGTTGAAGAAATTGAAACAAACGGAAATGAGGATGTTGTTGTATTGCGTTCAAAACTTAATCCAAAAGAAATAGAGAACTATGTTAACAGCTTAAAATCTGCGGCAGTTCATTGGTATAATACTTATAATCCAATAAACAATAAAGATTTAACAAAAGACGAAAGCTTGTGGATTGACAGACTGAACAGAATTGGTATTGTTTATTTCAGACCTCTTGTTACAGTGTCCTTTTTGTCGAAGAAAATTAATTCAGCAGAGAGGATTAAGTTATTCCAAGCAATAGAGCGTTTCATTTTTATCACATTCCGATTGAGTAGAGCTTTTTCAACCTATCGCAATAGTGAATTTTATCGAGCTGCAAGGAAACTTAGAAATAATGAATTACAAATATCTGACATCGTAAATAATCTCGAAGAAAGAATGGGTTATTGCTTTGACAAATCAGAGGATAGTAAAGAGACTTATTTTAATTATACTTATTTCCAAAAGTTTATTGAGAAAAAGTTTAAAAATGAGTATGGAGGTGGGTTTTATAATTGGAACGGCTTACGTTACCTTTTATATGAATATGAAATGGAAAAAGTAAGGCAAAGAGGTAGTCAAAAAATTGATTGGAAACTATTTGTTAAAAGCGAAAAAGATAAAGTTTCAATTGAGCATATTTATCCTCAAACACCTGACAATAAATATTGGAAAGAGCAATTTAAAGGATTTAAAAAGAGTCAACTTAAATATTTTAATGGTTCTCTGGGGAATTTATTACCCTTGTCACAAAGTATAAATTCAAGTTTGCAAAATGACAGTTTCATTGACAAAAAGAATCCCAAATTAGACAATGAAGGCAATAAAATACGACAAGGATATAATGATGGTTCTCATTCTGAAATTGAGGTTTCTGCCTATGAAAATTGGAATGCTGATTCAATTTTAGAAAGAGGATTAAAATTGTTGGAGTTTATTGAAAAGCGATGGAATTTGAAATTTGAGAATGATGAAGCAAAGACAGATTTATTATTTTTGAATTTTATGTTTGAAAAAGACGAATGATAAAAACGCACGAGAGCACAACAAGCGGTATAAAAAATTGCCGGGACAGTAGGTTATTTAAGGGTTGTAGCCCGCTTCAACTTTTGTGTAACTTGACAGGAAATCGCCCGCAATCGGCAACTTTTCATACCGCCAACCGTTACCAACAAGCCGAGAAAAAAGAAACCGTGTACAATAAACAATGACTGAGAAGAAAGAAAATTGTAAAAAGAAAACCTGCCCGAAAAAGAGGATAAAATTTGATATATCAAGCCTCGAATTTGGAGAAAACAGAAGCCTCGAATTTGGGCTACAAATTGAGCCTCGAAAATGGGATAATGGTTGAGATTATTGTAAATAATGCAAATTTTGAATGGAAAACATGAAAAAACGAGTAAAATTAATCTAAATATTAACCAAAATCGGAGCTTTATCCCAAATGCGGAGCTTCGGAAATAGGAGGAAACAATTATGAAAAATACAACTACTTTTCTACTCATTATGTGTGTATTCTCGTTTAGCCTCGTGGGGCAAACCAATAAAAAACAGTTTGCTACTAGGGAACAAAGCCATGCCCTTTACAATGAATGCCAACAATCGGTAAAATCGGAAACTGAAAACCATTTACTTAACGTTCAAGCACAACGCCTCGAAGCTACAGAAAAAGCCATCCCTCAACAAAAGCATTTTACACCAAAATCTACCCTAGCAGTAAAGCAAAAGCTCGATTCTGTTATTAAAGAAAGCTACTATAATGTATTGGGGCAGTTTGTTAATTCCAAAAAATATGCATACACCTACGATGCCAGTGGAAATGTAACGCAATTTATTTATTACACTACAAATGAGATTACAGGCAATTGGGAGCCTTATGATAAAGAAGAATACACATACGATGCCAACGGAAATATAACTTTATTTATTGATTATAATTGGGATTCAACTTCAAGCCAATGGGTGTCTTATGAAAAAGAAGAATACACATACGATGCCAATGGAAATAATACCTTATTTATTTATTATAATTGGAACGAATCGTCAAGTCAATGGGTGCCTTATTATAAAATAGAATACACCTCCGATGTCAACTGGCATAACACCTTAAATATTTATTATGAATGGAACTCAACTTTAAGTCAATGGATGCCGAGTTTTAAGAACGAATACACCTATGATGCTAACGGGAATAATACCTTATATATATCTTATAATTGGGATGAAACTTTAATCCAATGGGTGCCTGCTAATAAATACGAATACACCTACGATGCCAACGGTAATAATACCTTATATATTCGTTATAATTGGGATGAACCTTTAGTCCAATGGGTGCCTAATTCTAAAGAAGAATACACTTACGATGCCAATGGGAATAATACGCAATACATTGAATATTATTGGAATGGAACTTCAAGTCAATGGAGACCTACTTTTAAACATGAATACACATACAATGTTAATGGGAACATAACTTTATATATTAGTTATGAATGGAACTTTACTTCAAGCCAATTGGTGCCTTCTTATAAACTAGAATCCCCCTATGATACCAATGGGAATTTAACTTTAAGAATTTCTTATGAATGGGACGAAACTTCAAGCCAATGGGTGTCTATTTGTAAAGAAGATTACACGTACGATAATTTGTTCTCTTACGAAGATTTAATCTTGCCCCCTGAGTTTGATGATGAAGACAATTTTAATCATAAGTTACTATTGAAAATTCTTTATGGTTGGGATGAAGCCACAAGCAGTTGGATTAGTGATTATAGAAGTACATTTTATTATTCGGAGCAAAGCAGTGGGATTGATACTAACAATGCTTTGGGTATACATATTTATCCCAATCCTGTATCTACCGAATTATTTATTGAATTTCCGGTATTCGGTATCAATAATAAAACCATTGAGATTTTAGATCTTAATGGTAAAATTGTTGCTACCACCCAATTTTCTTCCTTCAATGTTAGCATGGATATTTCAGGACTAAGCAACGGAGTATATTTTTTGCGACTTTCCTGTGAGGAAGGCCTAATAACTAAAAAGTTTATAAAAAACGGGGAATAGGGCAGGTTTTCAGATTAATATAATTGTTTATTGATGAATAACGGCCAGTTGGTAACAAAGGCTATACCCAATAAGGGTTTTGGTGGTAAAATGAAAGTAAATTTAAGTAATAAATATTAGTAATAATTTGAAACGGAAGTGCTTCGTAATCCCTTACTGGGCATAGCCTCGACCGTTGCCAGTAATGCTAAAAAAGACCTACGATATATGAAAAGTGATAAAATTGAAAATGCAATAAAAGAGTTGGTAGAATATATGGAGAAATTCAATATTCAGTATGAAAACATTAATGACTCAAAACATTTTTTAACCTTCAAACAGTTTCTTTTTGAACAAAAACTAAATGAGATAACTGATAAATTGACTGATATGGAAATTGAAGAATATCAAATTGATTCAATTGTATTTGAAAAGAAATTCGTTCCTGAATTTGCTGAACACGGCTTAATTCTTGAATGGGAGCAATATAAAAAGATTCCTAAAACAAATTTAACCTACAGATTTGATTCGGTGAATACAAATACTAAGACACAAGACCATATCCATGTTTTCCAAGGTAACAATCAATTGTATGCTATAAATTTTGACGGGACAGCTCATGATGGTTCAAAAGCACGCCTCGGGAAAAAAGAAATAAAGTTTCTTAAAGGGATTGGATTCACTCCTCCTGCAGATGGATTGCTTGAATGGATAACATTGCCTACAGAAAAAGAATATGTCGGATACAGATTTTATTTACTATTTGATTAAAAATTATAGCGACCTAAAGGTCTTGGGGTTGGGGTAATCAGTTAAACTAAAATTTTTATTTTTGCATTAAAAAAGCATGATAAAATTAGACAATAAGTTTACATCGGATTTCAAAGACCATATAAAATTCAG
>JAQUGA010000179.1 GCA_028684405.1 Bacteroidales bacterium
ACTTTGTATTGAAAAAAACAATACGTCTTAAAAAAGGAAAGTCCTAATGTTTTAATTAGGCTTTCTTTTAAAGAATTTTAGATCGATTGTTTGAGTTGAAATACACACTTTTTTGAACACTACCCTTTCCTTTATTCCAGTCACTCAGCCACTCAAAATAAAGCCCCAAAAGCGATTCACTTTCAGGGCTTGTTTTATATAAAACTTCAATGAAATATTATGGTTTTACTTCACGCATTTTAATTGTTTTTCCGTGTTCTTTCACGATGCGGCCGTACCATTCATCAGAATATGGAGGGAAACTTGGGTTGTAAACATTATACTCATCAGGAATAAATTTTCCGTTTTCCTCTTTTTTGAGATTTCCGTCTAAATATTTTACCATTAAGAATTCACCTAGTTTTTTCCAACGCATGGTGGTGTAATCGCCTCTTTGATGAGAGAATTGAGTTAGCATTTCGCGACCACTGATAGGGTCTTTTTTATATGCTTCAATAGCGATCTTGTCAAAAGCTAAAACATCTGCTTTAAATTGAGATTCCAATTGTTTTTGAACTTTTTGCACGTCAACAATCATATCTTTCCAACGGGTGTATACTTGACTTGAAACCCAATTGAAAACCCAGAAAGCGGCATCAAAAGTAAAAGTTCCCATGTCGCCATTTCCAACTTCAAAAGATCTGGGAGCAGAAGTGATTCCGCAATACATAGGAACATAAACCGTTAAATAAGTATCATCAACGCCAAACCAGTTCACACCACCAATGTGGTCGGGCAACCATGAACGCATTTCTGCAACAAATGAGAATCCTGTTTGTTGAGTAGAGATGGCACGTTCGTGAATATATGTTTCACCTTCGTATTTCCAAACCATTGGACGCCAGCGATAAGGAAGTCCGTAAGGGCCTGCGCCAACATCTTTGGTCATATCGTATGGAGTTCCTGTGTAGTGGTCACGCATCATGTCAAATACATCTTCCAAAGATATTTTTTGGTCGGGTTTCATCCATAATGGCAATCTATTGTTGAAATCTTCACCATTGATGTATGGGAAATAATCATCGGCTGCTTTGCAAACTTTACGGAAACCAGCCCAAACTCGTGCTTCGCAAAAACGTAAAGCGCCAAAATCAAGAGGAGCGTATGCGTCAGCAAAGCTAAATTCTTCATCTTTTCCACTGAAATATCCTTTTTGACGAGCAAAAGTGATAACATCAGATGAATAGATACAGTTTTCTTTATCATTTAGTGGAAAAGTAGTGATACGAGCTTGGTTAGCATGTCCTGAAATATATCCATCAGGAACGCGGCGAGCTACCCAAACAGCTCCTTTAGAGTATTTTTTTGCATCAATTTTTCCTTTTTTATCATAAACAGGAGATCCTTTACCGATGATTTCTAAAATCCACGCCTCGTTTGGGTCAACGATGGAGAAAGATTCGCCAGAACTGAAATAACCATATTCGGCAACTAAATCTGTCATGATTTTGACTGCTTCGCGTGCGTTTTTAGCTCTTTGCAAAGTGGTATAAATCAGACTCCCGTAGTCCATAATCCCGGTGGAGTCTACAAGTTCTGGGCGGCCACCATAGGTTGTTTCGCCAATAGTCAATTGAAACTCGTTCATATTTCCAACTACAGAATAGGTTTTGCGAACTTGTTTTATTTTTCCTAAATATTTTCCAGTGTCCCATTCGTACACGTCAACCATTGTGCCATCGGCGTATTCGGCTGCCGGGCGATAATAAAGTTCACCATAAAGGCCGTGTGAATCCGCTGAGTATGTAACATACGTAGCACCGGTTTTTGATGCTCCTTTGGTGACAATAAAATTGGTACATGCATCTGCCGTTTGGAATATTCCCATAACTCCGGCTAGAACCATCATTAAAAAAGTTTTCCTCATCATATTTATTATAATTATTAGTTTAAAGAACAAACCTACATATTTTTTTGATTTTATCTGATTAATTATCCTTTTTTTAACGAAAGAAAAGAATAGTTTTCATGATTTTTAGCCTGAAAATCATTATTTAATTTCGTTTACTCTTTCATCCAAACTTCATCTACGAAAATAAAGCCTCTAAAACCCGCTCCAGGATGCCAACTTGGAATATCTCCAATGTTTTTTGCAACAACTTTTAAATATCTTGCCTTTATTGGTTTTTTCGTAGAAATGATATATTCGTCGACGCTTAACTCAAATTCGCTGGGGTCTTGTTTGGCTTTCAAACTGCCCAGAGATTCAAAAGTTTTACCATCCGAAGAGATGAAAAACTCAACTTCTGTTGGAGTCCAAATCCATGACTTTACATCCTGAAGAAAACTGCCTCCCACCTCGTTTACAGATATTGTTTTTCCGTAATCTACCATGGCTTCAAAGTCAGTATCTTGATAGCCTTGCCAGTTTCCCAGTCTCCAATTTACAGTCCCTCTAATCCCGTCAACTAAGCCTTCGGGACCGCCTGCTGTATACTGTGGATTGTATTTTTGGGATAAGGTAACCGAAACATTCTTTGGAAGTTTTGATAAAAAAGCTTCTGTTATAACGCTTTTAGTTTCAATTTTTGAATATGATACTGCTTTTAAGGTAGTTGTTTCACTGATGTAAAATGGTTCTTTATATTCAATGGATGTCATATTCGGTTTACTGCCATCAACGGTGTATTTTATTACAACATTTTCTTTGTCATTAGAATAGATTTCTACCAAAATGGAATCATTAAATGTTCGAGCAGCGGTTTGAATAACAGGACTTAAAAGAATTAAATGATCTTTGATTTCTGTGGATGGAATGTTTCCTTCTCCTTTTCCCCATTTTGAGTTATTATCAGCCGACATTTCAAATTTCAAGGTACTTCCTTTTAATATTTCTTGATGAGAAAAATAATTTTTCGAGTACTTTTCATTATTTAATAAGGCATTTGAAATGTGAATATTTTTGGGAGAATTATTTGGAGCATCGATGGTAAATTGTTTTCCATTAGACAGGTTGATGGTCGCTTTTTTAAACCATGGCGAACCAATTACGTAATAATCAACTCCGGGAGTGACAGGATAGAACCCCATTGCGCTCATTACGAGCCATGCCGACATTTGACCACAATCTTCATTACCGCTTAATCCATCTGGTTTTTCAGAATAATGTTCTTCCATAATGCGACGAACGTAGTGTTGAGTTAATTCTGGTTTTTCAATAAAATTGAATAAATATGCAACATGGTGGCTGGGTTCGTTGCCATGTGCATACTGTCCAATCAAACCCGTAATATCAACTTGGTGGCGCCCTGAAGGAGCCGTTTTTGTTTCAAACATTTCAATCAATTTGTCTGCCATGGCTTTTTTGCCACCCATTATTTCGATAAAAGTTGCCATGTCTTGAGGTACATAAAAAGAGTATTGCCATGAATTGGCTTCGGTGTAATGATTGTTAACTTCTGCAGGATCGAAAGGGGAGAGCCAGCCACCGTTAAAACGGGGACGCATAAATCCAGTCTCTTTGTCGAAAACGTGCTTGTATCCTTGTGCTCTGCGAATAAAATAGGAATAATCATCCTCTTTGCCGAGCTTTTTGGCTACTTGAGCAATAATCCAATCGTCGTATCCATACTCTAAAGTTTTGGCTACCGATTCGTGCTCTTTGTCGGATGGAATATAGCCGTATTTGTCCATTTCTGCCAATCCCAAACGGGTTTGCATGGCCGATGATTTCATGGCTTTAAAGGCTTTATTTAAATCAAAATCTCGAATTCCTTTTACCCAAGCATCGTAAATTACAGGCACCGCATGATATCCAATCATGCAATCTGTTTCGTTGGCAGAAAGTTCCCACATCGGCAAAAGGCCGCCTTGTTCATGTTGTGCCAACATTGTACGAATAAAATCAAGCGTTCGTTCTGGTTCGATGATATTCAGAAGCGGATGAAGCGTTCTGTAGGTGTCCCAAAGCGAAAAAACAGTATAATAATTCCAACCATCGGTTTTGTGAATTTTTTGATCTCTGCCACGGTAGCGACCGTCCACATCGTTGTAGATGTTTGGCGAAAGCATCACATGATATAAAGCGGAATAAAAAACCACCATCTGTTTTTGAGTTCCACCCTCTACGGTGATTTTTGAAAGACTTTTTTGCCAATTCTCATCCGCTTGTTTGCGATATTGCTCAAAATCCCAATGAGGCATCTCTTTGTCTAAATTTAATCTAGCTCCTGTGGTATCTACCCCCGAAATTCCAATTTTCAGAAGAATCGGTTTTTTCGTTTTTTTAAAATCAAATCGAGCTTTAATGTTTTTCGAATTTACAAATTTTGTATTTCCAATCGATTTATCATTATTATATATGTCAGCATTGGTAAAAGCTTCCGAAAAGCGGATTACAAAATAGACATGTTGGTTGGTAGCCCATGCTTTTGAGCGACGCATTCCACGAATTTCTTTGTTGTTTACAATTTCTAAATAGGATTCCAGCACTTCATCTCTATGTTCTAAATCCAGAAATACAGAAGGTTTTTTCTTTGCTGGAAAATGATACGCATGCATTCCGCAACGTTCGCTTGCCGTAAGTTCAACTTGTATGTTGTAACGGTCTAAATGAACGGAATAGAAACCTGCTTTTGCAATTTCGTTTTTCTTGTCAAAAGAAGAGGCAAACGCATAATTCACAGGCGAACTCACTCCAACAGCGGGCATAAGCAAAATATCGCCGTAATCGGAAACGCCAGTTCCACTCAAATGTGTGTGCGAAAATCCATAAATGACCGAATCCGAATAGTGATATCCAGAGAAGCCATCCCAGCCGTCTAAACGAGTGTCGGGACTCAATTGCATAAATCCAAAGGGAACTTGAGCTCCAGGATAGGTGTGTCCGTGAGCGTCTGTGCCAATAAATGGATTTACATATTGAGTCAAGTTTTGAGCATGTATGCTTGATAATAGTACCAAAAAGGCAGTTGTTTTTACATACTTTTTAAAATTTCTCATCTTTTTATTTTTTATTTTCAATTGATATTCTTTCAGATACAGAGTTTAAACTATTTGTTTTCAGTGTTTTAATGTCGAAATTAGAGAGGTCGGAACTTTCAATGAAGTATGTAAATCCGGGAAATATATGCATTGCATTTTCGGAAAAAAGAAGTCCCTTGTGCTCTAACCAGAGACCAAAAACGGGCTGACTTGCTTCAATTTTTAATCTGTTTTTTGAATCAAGACCT
>JAQUGA010000180.1 GCA_028684405.1 Bacteroidales bacterium
TTGTTTTCGGCTCTTTGACGAAATGTGACTTTGTCTTCACCGGGTAGCCAACTCAGTGAAGAGATCGGAGCACTGCCCGTATTCATCAAACGCTGCGTCTTCTTTTTGGTGTCATAAACGTATAAATGTCGGTTTGCATACCCAACACCATCCTTAATGTCTTTTTGAGTAATGTTTAAATATGCAACATAATTTCCAGAGGGAGATATTGTTACATTGGTTACCATTTGCATTTTATTCAGATGATCTGGCATCAATCCTTGAGAAAAAGAAAAATTAAGCCCCAGAATTAAAACGAATATCAAACTACATAGTTTTTTCATAAGTATAGGTTTCTTAGTGATATATTATTACAAATGTAGGATTTTAAACCGTATTTGAATTTTAAGAATCGTTAAATTGGCTTATGTATTATATTGTTTTGTTTTTTTTATCAGCCCAAACAGATTGTCCGAATGATGATAAAAAAAGTATAAATGTAAAACAAATGATTTTTTTTTTCATTTTATCTGTTTTTCAACTCTTTAATAAATTCCTTTACTTTGCTTTCGGGAGTAGCCCATGAAGTGACAAGTCGAATGACTGAGTTTTTTTCATCTACTTTTGTCCAAATGTAGAAATCGTATTTTTGCAAAAGTTTATCAATTATCTCATTTGGAAGAATTGGGAAAATTTGATTGCTAGGAGATTCTGACAAAAATGAATAACCCGCATTTTTTATTCCAGAACTTAGCTTTTCGGCCATATTGTTGGCGTGCTGTGCTAAGTCGAAATATAGATTGTTTCTGAAAAACTCACGAAACTGCACTCCAAAAACACGTTCTTTTCCCAACAAAGCACCTCTTTGTTTAAGGTGAAAGGGAAAATCTTTTGCCAATTCAGGATTTTTAAAAACGATGGCTTCTCCAATTAGACCGCCGTTTTTTGTACCGCCAATGTACAAAACATCACAATAATTTAGTATTTCAGTCGGTTTTATATCATTTTTTTTAGAACACAAAGCCGAACCCAAGCGAGCTCCGTCGATATATAGAAAAAGTTTGTTTTTTTGGCAAGTTTCATATATTTCGGCAAGTTCTTTTTTGGTATAAATAGTTCCAATTTCGGTAGAATTTGAAATATAAACCAGTTTTGGCTGAACCATGTGTGGTGGGTCGTTTTGGTGATCGTCAAAAATGGATTGGATTTGTTGGGCTGTTATTTTTCCATTTGTCGAATGGGTGCTGTTTATTCGGTGACCGCATGCCTCTATGGCGCCGGTTTCGTGCAAGCAAATATGCCCGCTGTCAAGGGCGATAACAGATTCGAAAGGCTTTAATAAAGAGGCAATTACGCAAAGGTTGGCTTGTGTGCCACCAGAGATAAAAAAGACGGCTGCATTGGGTTTGTCAAATGTTTTTCTAATATTTTGTGCCGCCTCTATACAAAAAGCATCTTCGCCATATCCGTCTTCTTGGCTTGAGTTGGACTCTTTTAATGCTTCCAAAATACGTGGATGTGTGCCTTCGCTATAGTCGTTTTTGAAACTAAATTTTGTCATTTCTTGTTTTCAAATTATTGTATTGTATAGCAAAAGTATAGAAAATTACTTTCTGAAAAAAAGAATATCTCTTTTAGATACTTTATGTTCCAAAAATTAAACGTATATTTGATATAGAATTTGTTATTGAAAATAATGTATTCTATAAAAAATAAATTTGTCTATATTTTTAAAATTAAATTTTACATGAAAATTATTTCTATAAAAGCCTTGTTAATCCCGTTTTGTTTTGTGTTGTTTTTTGCTTTTACCTCATGTGATAGCCCTTCAGATGGGGCATCGAAAGAGACAACCGAGGAAGCCGATTCTTTGAAAAAACAAAAAGAAGCCGAAGATATGGAAGATCTTATTATTCCGATAATGAAGACTTTGTAGGATTTAATTCGTTTTAGGAGAAAACGAAATTTACATTTATCAAGTTTTAAAAAATAATATCCAGTATATCATCAATGGCACTGCTGTTGTTTTCCCGATTTTCCCAATCAGGGTCATTTTTATCAAAGAAAAACACAGGTAGTTTTCCGTAGATTCCCGGTGCAAGGTATTCTTTTCCACCAATTTTGCGATAGCGAAGATTTATTCCGAGAACATAATTAGCCCAAACTGATGCTTGAATTCCTCCTATAAAATTTTGTTCTTTTGTGTTGAATTCTAAAACTGGACCAATAGATCCTCCGAGGACAACAATTCCGGTTTGAAATTCGGAATAAATTCGGATTTTTTGTTTTTCAAATTCTAATCCAAAATCCACGCTGTAAGGAATAAAATAGAAGTTCCAATAGGCTGCTTCAACAGAAAATGATGCTTTTACCTTTTGATCTCCAAAATTTATATGAAGCATAGGACCTACTGTCCAAACGTCTTGAGCATGTATTTGCTGATTAGATATTAGGCTTGAAACAAAGAAAAATAATACTGCAATGATTTTTTTTTTCATATTTAAGCATTTTTTTGTAATATTTGCGCAATCAAGAAATACGTCAATAGATTCTATTTTTCCAGTTTTTCTAAAAGTAATAATCTTAAAAAATTCAATGCTGATATGGAGGCCCTTTGAATGTTAATCATTCGGTTTGTTCCAAGATTTAGTCGATATGTATGGCAATTTTCCGAATCTGCAATGGCAATCCAAACTGTACCAACTGGTTTTTCGACACTTCCGCCATCGGGGCCTGCAATTCCAGAAATAGCGATGGAGTAGTCGCTTCCTGTTTTTAAAATGGTGTTTTTTGCCATCTCAACAACGGTTTGTTCGCTAACTGCACCGTGAATTTTGAGTGTATTCTTGTCCACCGAAAGAATCTCTTCTTTCAATTCATTGGAATAAGTCACCAAGCTGCCTTTGAAATAATCCGAAGATCCTGGGTTTGATGTAATCAAATGTGAAATATAGCCTCCTGTGCAACTTTCTGCAAAGGCTAGTGTTTTTTTATGTTTGCGAAGAATTTTTCCAATATTATCTGCAAAATTATCATGATCGTATCCCCAAATGGCATCTCCTAAAAATATCTTTAGCTTTTCGATTTCTTTTTCGCAATGCTCTTTGTTCGCTTCCATGTCGTTTCCTTCGTAAACGATCCTTAATTTTATAATTCCAAATTCTGGAAGATAGGCAACGGAGGTGTTTCTGGGTAAACTTAATTCCCAATCTGCAAGCATTTCTTGAAGATGTGATTCAGGAATGCCACACGTTAATATTGTTTTATAATAAAGAGCTGTGGTTTCAAATTCGCTTTTCAAAAATGGAATGATTTTTTCCTGCATTAATGCTTTCATCTCGAATGGAACTCCAGGCAAAGCAAAAATATGTTGATCGTTTTTTTGAAGATACATGCAGGGAGCTGTTCCCAATGCATTATGAAAAACCTTACAGCCTTTAATTACAAACGCTTGTTGTCTGTTGAGTTCAGTAACTTCCATTCCTCTTTTTTGGAAAATACCTTGAATATGTTCATATATTTGAGGATCGAAAACGAGTTTAGAATCAAAATAATGAGCCAAACATTTTTTTGTAATATCGTCATTGGTAGGACCAAGCCCTCCGGTGATGATGATAATCCCTCTTTTTTCGGATAGCTCGTTGATAATGGCATCAAAATCATCAGCAATACACGAAATATAGCTTGTTTTGATACCGATTTCATGCAAACCTTGAGCAATAAAAGTAGCATTGGTGTTGACAACGGAACCGTTTAGTAATTCATTTCCGATGCATATAATGTTTGCATTCATGTTTTAAGTAATGGAGTAATATTATTATTTATTTTTTCTTCCAAACAAGGAAAAGTTAACATAGCGATTCGGGTTTTCTTTCAGATCTTCCAAAAGTAATTCTAGGTTTTTGCTTGCATTTTGAAGGTTTGTATACAGAGAATCATTTGCAAGAAGTTGACCAGCAGTTCCTTCTCCTTTATTAAGTTTGTTTAAACTTTGGTTGAGTTCGCCAAATGTTTTTGAAACCTCTTGAATGGTTTGTGCTAAATTGGCCGCGGCAATAGTATCGCTAATGTTTGAAAAATTATTTACTGCATTTGAAATTTTATCGTTGTTTTTTTTCAAATTAGTTGTAATCGATTCGATGTTGCCAATGATGTCGGATAATTTGTTTTTGTCTTTTGCAAGTACTTGGTCAACAACGCTTAGAGAGTTGTTTAGATGAGAAATTGTTTGTTGAATCTCTTCAAAACTTTTTATTAAGTTGTTTTGAGTTTCTTTGTTTAAAACTACATTCATCGCTAATGCAATGGAGTCGATGGAAGCAAGAATGCTTTCTGCTTTGGTTTTAATCGGCTCAATTTGGGAGGATAGGCTGCCCATAAGTCCCATTTGAGTTTCGCCCAATAATACATCTTTGTTTACGGCTTCACCTTGGTCTCCCAATACAATTTCAACCGCTTTTGAACCCAATAAATCGGAGTCAATAATTCGGGCAATGGAGTTTTTGGGAATTAGAATGTCACTATTAATAGTAAATTCAACTCTAATTTTTCCAGCATCATTTTTTTTAAAATACATATCGGTGACCAATCCCACTCTAAAGCCACTGACCAGAACTGGATTTGCATTCATAAGTCCGTTTACATTTTCGTAATCGGCATAAAACTTACGAGTTTTTTGAAGTAAATCACTTCCTTTCAGATAGTTAATTCCCCATATGAAAAGGAGGAGTGCGAAGATGAATATTAAGGATATTTTTACTTCTCTGCTTAGTTTTATTTTTCTCATATATTTTTATTTCTAGTGCAAAAGTAACAATTAAGATGATTATTGGTTCAGTATTTTTTGTGCTTCTGCATTGGAAATTCTGACTTTGTTATTGAAAGCAATAATAAAAGCATCTTTATAGCCCAAACCCTTAAGTGTATTCTGAATTATTTTAGCTTCTTCCATTGTTGATGCACAGCCTGCAGTGTATTTATATATTCCATCTTGGAAATACTTTCCTGGGGAAGGTATTTTGCTGAATTCCTTTGAGTTAAGAGGCTTATTGTTGCTTGAAGTGGCAAATTGGACTTTAAAAACAAGATTTGTATCGTTTTCGCAACTCGATTCGTAGCGGGTGGTATTGACGGCTACAAATTGATTTGTTAAGTCCTCTGTATTGATGATGCCTTCATGTTTTTTATTGGCCTTGATGATGGAA
>JAQUGA010000181.1 GCA_028684405.1 Bacteroidales bacterium
CAACAAGGAATGGCAGCTATTTTCGCAGGATTTCCCTCCATCCCAGTTACCACCCTTACCGATTATCCCGAAAAATACTCAAAAGTGCCAAGTCTTCCCAAAATTCTCAATCAACATGGCTGGCACAGCTCCTTTCTTTTTGGTGGTCAACTCCGATATGGAAATATAAAATCGTATGTAATGGCCAATGAATTTCATAAAATTTTGGAAGGCGAAGATTTCCCAAACTCGGTTCCCAAAGGACGTTTAGGCGTTCATGATGAATATCTATTTCAACGGAGCATCGAAGAGTTGAAAACTGAGAAAGAACCTTTTTTCAGCGTTCTTTTTACGCTGAGTTCACATTCACCTTACGATCAACCTATTCAAAATGCCATCAAAAAGGACATTAGCGAATTGCCCTTTATAAACTCGGTTCATTATACCGACAAAGCGCTCGGCGATTACATAAAATGGGCAAAAAATCAAAAATGGTACAACAATACACTCTTTATCATTGTTGCCGATCACAGCCACGTTTCGCATCACAACCATCCTTTGCAAACCTTTGAATATCACCATATTCCGATGCTTTTTATGGGAAATGCAATCAAAGCTGAATTTAGAGGAACTAAATATGACAAAATTGCTTCTCAAACTGACTTACCAACAACTTTACTAAAGCAACTAAATTTGAATTCCGATGAATTTTTCTGGTCAAAAAATCTATTTAATCCATACACTCCCGAATTTGCCTATTTTGAGCTAAACGAAGGGGTCGGTTGGAAATCGAACGATGGCGTTTTTGTTTATAATTTTACACAAGATCATTATTATCAAAAAGACTTGGATTCTATCCATGCTGAAAAAAGTATTATCTTTGGCAAATCATACATACAGGAAGTATACCGTCAATTTATTAACTTTTAATTAGACTCCGATAAACTCATGGATTTTTGCATAAACGTAGGAATTGATGTTGGTTCAACAACCGTTAAGATAGTCATTACCAATGACGAACATGAACTTATTTACAAAAAATACATTCGTCATTTTGCGGAAATTAATAAGGTTGTTCTAAACGCCCTTAAAAGTTTGCATGCCGAATTCAACACAAATTTAATTCGCTTGGCATTTACAGGCTCCGCCGGAATGGGAATTGCCGAACGCGGAAATTTTGATTTTATCCAAGAGGTTATTGCCTCTTCAAAATTGATTCAGAAGAAATTTCCGGATATAAATACTTTGGTTGACATTGGCGGCGAAGATTCTAAAATGGTCTTTTTTGAAAAAAACAAACTGCCCGATATTCGTATGAATGGAAGTTGTGCAGGTGGTACAGGCGCTTTTATCGATCAAATGGCTTCGCTCATGGGTGTTGAAGTAGATGTTTTGAATGAGTTGGCTCAAAATGCCGACACCATTTATCCCATCGCTTCCCGCTGCGGAGTTTTTTCAAAAACAGACATCCAAAATCTCATCAGCCGAAACGTGAGCAAAGAAAATATTGCGGCTTCCATTTTTCATGCGGTGAGCATACAAATTATTAGTTCGCTTTCCAGAGCATACGATTTAAAACCAAAAGTAATGCTTTGCGGGGGACCTTTTGCCTACATTCCAGCATTGCGAAAAGCATTTATAAAAGCATCTAATCTGCAAGAAAAAGAGATCGTTTTATCCTTGCATGCCGAAGTAATTCCGGCTTGGGGTGCTTCAATTCACGCTTTTAGCAAAGACAATTATACCACTTTTGAAAAAGTCATTTCTACAATTGAGAATGCTTCAAAATCAATCCATTCAGATGAATCACACGCATTAAAAAGCCTTTTTGAAAACGATGAAGAATTCGAAAGCTGGAAAAAGTCGAAAAATCAATATGTAATTCCTGAAATTTCCCTGGAAAAAGCTGATCTTTCTGCATGTTTTTTGGGCATTGACGGCGGTTCTACAACTACTAAAATTGTGGTTCTCGACAAAAACGAAAATCTCATTTTCCATTACTACAATAAAAACCAAGCCGATACGCTGAAAACTGTTTCTGCAGGTTTAAATACGTTATTTGAAGAAGCAGAAAAACATCAAAAAAAGATTATTATTGCCTCTTCTTGTGTCACTGGTTATGGCGAAGACTTGATTCAGAAAGCGTTTCAACTCGATTACGGAATGGTGGAAACCATCGCTCATTTTGCTGCCGCCAAGAAAATACACCCCGAAGTCTCTTTTATTTTAGATATTGGTGGACAAGATATGAAAGCCGTTTTTATTGAAAAGGGAATTATTAACCGACTGGAAATCAACGAAGCATGTTCCTCTGGTTGCGGTTCGTTTATCGAAACTTTTGCCGAAAATCTCAATTATTCTGCGGAAAACTTTGCAAATTTAGCCATCACTTCAAAAAAGCCCTGCGATTTGGGAACCCGCTGCACCGTTTTTATGAACTCCAAAGTGAAACAATCGCTCAGAGAAGGTGCTGAAATTGCTGATATTTCTGCTGGATTGGGCTATTCAGTGATTAAAAACTGCTTGCACAAAGTTCTTAAAATAAAAGACCTAAGTCTGCTCGGGGAATATATTGTTGTGCAAGGAGGAACTTTCCGAAATACGGCTGTTATTCGGGCATTGGAACTGGAAACCGGAAAAAAAGTGATGATTAGTAATTATCCCGAACTGATGGGTGCATACGGAGCCGCTCTCTATGCAAAGGATCATAGCGTACACAGTCAAAGGGAACTCTCTTCACTTATCGAAACAATTCGGTACGAAAAAGAAAACATTAATTGCAAAGGTTGTGAAAACCAATGTACGATAAGCATTTTCAAATTTGATAATCACGAAAAATACATTGCTGGAAATAAGTGCGAAAAGGTTTTTTCAAACAGCGGAAAAGAGAACAAAAAGGGTTCAAATTTGGTGATAGAAAAATATGAACTCCTTTTTAATCGAGAAACTTCTAAAAAAGATGGGCAAATAAAACTTGGAATTCCAAGAGCTCTGGGTTTGTATGAAAGCTATCCATTTTGGCATGCTCTGTTTGAAAACAGCGATATTGATGTGATTTTATCCGACCATTCTTCGCCTAAAATACTCAATAGCGGCGCATCTGGAATTATGTCGGACAACATTTGTCTGCCTGCAAAAATCACCAACGGACACATTCTAAACTTGATAAGCAAAAAAGTCGACCGTATTTTTGTTCCTTTTGTGGTGCTCGAAAAAGCAGAAGACAAACAGAGCGTCAACTCATTTAACTGTCCCATTGTGAGTAGCTATTCCGAAGTTTTGAAAAGTGCCATCAATCCGCTAAAAAACCATCAAATTCCTTTAGATGCTCCTACTTTCAACTTCCGTGATGAAAAACTTCTCGAAAAAGCCTGCTTTTCTTACATAAAGAGTATAAATCCTACTCTTTCCACTTCAAGAATAAAAATTGCAATCAAAAAAGCATTTTTAGCACAAATTGAATTTGAAAAAAAATTGACTCAAAGAAGCCAAGAAATTGTAAACAATGCTATTTCAGCAAATCGATTGATTGTCGTTTTGGCGGGTCGCCCCTATCATGCCGATCCATTTATTCAGCACAAAATTTCGGAACTTATTGCCGGATTTGATGTAGATGTTATCACCGAAGATATTGCCAGGGCTTATGCTGGTTCGCAAAAATCGGTACAAAGTATTATGCAATGGGCTTTTACAAATAGAATTATAAAATCGGCTCTTTGGACTTCAGAGGCTCCATCGAATGTGCATTTTGTACAGCTTACCTCTTTTGGCTGTGGTCCGGATGCTTTCATTTTAGACGAAATAACCGATATCCTGCGACAAAAAGAGAAAAATGCGACCTTTATAAAAATTGATGACATTCAAAACTTAGGTTCCACTAGATTAAGAATCAGGTCTTTAATTGAAAGCATAAAATTAAAAACAGAAACTCAATCAACTCAAAATTTTATCCGAAAACAAAATCCTGCTTTTACAAAATCCGACCAAAAAAGAAAAATATTAATGCCTTGGTTTGGCGATTTTTACTCGCCTTTTTTACCTCCATTGTTCAAATTAATGGGCTACGAAGCCGAAAACTTGCCACCCAGCGATAGAATGTCAACAGAATTTGGCTTGCAATTTTCAAACAATGAAGTATGTTATCCTGCCACTTTGATTATTGGCGATTTTATTAAAGCTTTGAAATCGGGCAAATACAATCCCGACGAAATTGCTTTGGGAATAACGCAAACAGGCGGACAGTGCCGAGCCACAAACTATTTGGTACTGCTTAAAAAAGCTCTTATTTCGGCTGGATTCGATACCATACCTGTAATTTCTGTATCTTCGGATAGTGGCACCATCAACCATCAACCTGGTTTTAAAGTCAACTGGTTGAAAATACATAAAACGGTGATTAACACCATGATATATGCAGATTGCATCGCACAAATGTATTATGCCACAGCTCCCAGAGAGAGAGAAAAAGGAATTACTAAGAAATTAAAAGACAAATACATCAATCTTGGAATAGAAGCCATTTTGAAAAAGGAGACCAAAGCTCTTTACCATCTGGCAGAATCAGCTGCAGATGAATTTACATCCGTAAATACCCTGAAAAATATTCCCAGAGCAGGCATCGTAGGTGAAATTTATGTAAAATATAATAATTATGGAAATAAAAACATTATAGAATGGCTGATTAGTCAGGAAATTGAACCTATTGTTCCAGCCCTTTTCGATTTTTTCTCCGTCGCTTTTCCCAACGAAACAGCCCGCATTAATGGCCATGTATCAAACAAAAGCATGCCCCGTTTTGCACTCACGTATGTCGAAAAATACATCTATAAAATTGTTCGCAAAATGGAATCCAAAATAAGCCGATTCCCCTATGCCACTCCGCTTGGAAACCCGCACGAAGATGCAAAATTAGCCGAATCTATTATCAACATCAATGCACAATTTGGCGAAGGTTGGCGAATTCCATCAGAAATTGCACGATTTGCCGAAATGGGCGTTAATAATATTGTGAGTTTGCAACCTTTTGGGTGCATTGCCAATCACGTCATTTCAAAAGGGGTTGAAAAAAGAATCAAAGAGTTATATCCTTTGGTAAGCATACTCTATCTTGACTTTGATAGCGGAATGAGCGAAGCAAATATTTTGAATCGTTTGCATTTTTTGAGTGATAATGCCACCGAAGAAGTTCAACA
>JAQUGA010000182.1 GCA_028684405.1 Bacteroidales bacterium
GTGGGGTGGCGATATTATGCAAAAACAGCCTGCTATTCTTCAAGCAAAAGAAAACGGAAGGAACGTTTTTATAATTAAAAATTAATATCAAGCTAAACGGGACTTCTAAAAATAAAATAAAAAAACATGGCTTTAACAAACAATGATATTTTAAAAAAACTAAGAGTAGCCCTTCAACTTAGAGATGAAGATATAATTGAAATACTTAATTTGGTTGATTTTAGAGTTACAAAAACAGAATTATCTGCCTTTTTCCGAAAAGAGGATCATCCAAATTACAAACCCCTTCAAGATCAGATTTTGCGAAACTTTTTGAACGGATTGGTTATCTATAAACGAGGTCCCATGAAAAAGCCAGAAGAATAGTGGAGGAATAGAATGCCCGATTGCGTGTTGGCGCATACAAATTCAAATCCCCAAAATCTCAAAACTATTTTGAGATAGGTTTGCATTTTTCAGATGTAAAGCAATACAAAACTTTATTTCAAACATGATTTTCGAATAAATTCTATTTTTATTCGAAAATCTTACATCTTGTATTTCAGCTTTTTAGAACACATTTAACTCAAATTAATAAAATATAAAATCATGCATTGATGTTTTTGAATATATTTGTCGAAAACTTAAAACTACAATAATGCACTTTATCAAAACAGGAATTATTCAATTGTTATTCTTGACATTTTGCATAATAAACTCAAGCAAAGCCCAGGAGTTAACATTAGAGCAGTGCAAGGAGATGGCTTTAAATCAAAATATGGATTTAAGAATATCCCAAGAACATATTCTAATGGGAAAAAATGCTCGAAAAATGGCATTTTCTCAGTTTTTTCCACAAATTGAAGGAAATGCTTCATACATTCGCCTCAATAAGCAATTTCAGCTGTTGGATGAGGATTTTACGGCTCAAAATATTATTGACAGATTGCCTTTTCCACTTCCTACTCTCCCGATTCCTATTCCAATTGATTTTAACAACATTACACTTTTGCCTGCAAGGGATACTCGTATTGGGCAAGAACATAATTTTCTTTTCAATGTAGGTCTTACTCAACCTATTTTTGCAGGAGGTAGAATATTTGAAGTATACCGAATGAGCAAAGTGGGCGAACAAATTGCCAACGAAAGTGCCAGTTTAGAACGCCAGAATACTTTATATGAAACCGAAGATTTGTATTGGAACATTGTTTCCATTCAAGAGAAGCAAAAAGTGGTGGAAAGCTATCAAAAAATGGTTCAAAATTTGGAAAAAGATGTAGAATCTTACATTTCTCAAGGCGTGGCTTTGCGAAATGACTTATTGCGAGTAAAACTAAAACAAAATGAAATTGATTTACTTCTATTTAAAATAAACAATGGTTTGAAACTTGCCAAAATGGCACTTTGTCAGAAAATTGGCATCGATATTAATTCTGATATTACTCTTTCGGAAACTGAAATTGAAATAGCAAAAGAAGAAATTGTTTATGAAAACATCCGACAATCGGCCATTCTCAATCGACCCGAGTTAAAACTTTTGGAACACGGTGTAAAACTATCAGAGTCGGCTCTTCGCATTTCCACAGGCAATTTCATGCCCACTATTGGCTTTACGGCCAACTATTTATCCCTCCGTCCAAATCCGTATCGAGGATTGGCCGATGAATTTGGAAGCGACTACATGTTTGGTTTTGTGATGAATGTTCCCATTTTCCACTGGTTTGAAAAACATCACAGCCGGGCTCTAGCAAAAAACAACATGAACATTGCCAAGCTCAAACTGGAAGATTCCAGACAAAAAATATCCATGGAGACACTGATGGTAAGCAATGAAATACTGGAAGCTAAAAAAAGGATTGAAATATCAAAACAGAGTGTAGACCAAACTTTGGAAAACTTAAAATTGGTTCAAGACAGCTACAACGAAGGTATGATGAAAACAGCAGAACTAATTGAAGCCCAATCCTTATGGCAGGAAGCTCAAACCAATTATATCGAATCAAAAGCGATATATAAGTCCTTAGAAATAAAATTAAAAAAATCAAGCGGAGAATTATAAACAAGTAATAACCAGGCTATTATGTATAAAAATAAAATAAAAACAAGCAGTATTGTCCTTCTCATTTCGATATTCTTCTTTTCTGCCTGCACTTCAGAAAAAAACAGAGAATCAACGGAAATCAAAGTACTTACGGTTAAAACAGAAAGTGCGAAGAAAATGACTTTTACCGATAATTTAGAATTTTCAGGCACTGTTTTTCCAAACAAAGAGGCAAATATTGGAGCATCCCTGCCGGGCAAAGTAGAGAAAATATTTTTTCAGCCTGGGGATTATGTCAAACAAGGATCTGTTGTCGTTCAGATGTCGGCAGAGATGATGATTCTCTCTGAAATTGAATATACGACTCTGCAAAAAGATTTTAATCGGGTTACAAACCTTTTGGCAAAAGGGAGCATTACCCAACAAGATTTCGATCATGTGAAAGCCAAATATGAAGCAGCCAAAGCCAAATATGAATTAGTCAAAAAAAACACACAAATAACAGCTCCTTTTGATGGCGTTATCGTAAGCCACATTATGCAAGAAGGCGAAAACTATTTATTCTCGCCCAGTTTAGATTTGAACTTTTCAATGACTTCTGGGATTGTAAAATTAATGCAAATAAATCCACTGATCATTCGCTTTTCGGTAAATGAAAAACTTCTTTCGAAAATCAAAAAAGGACAAATTGTAAAAGTGGTTACGGATGCCTATCCAGAAGAGTCGTTTGAAGGCAAAATCAGTTTAATTCATCCAATACTCAATGCCCATACCCGTAGCGTTGACGTGGATGTAAAAGCGACCAACAAAAAACAACTGCTCAAGCCGGGAATGTTTGCCAGAGTGATTGTGCAAGGCATTGTTCACGAAGGCGTGGGAGTTCCTTTAACCTCAATTTCACGACGCGGCAACAACGAATATGTTTGGCTTGCTAAAGACGAAAAAGCTTTTTTGCAAAAAATAAGCAGAATTGCAGTAAGTGGTGATTATGCAATCGTTAGCGACCTCGACGAAGATGCAGAAATTATCCTAACGAAAAAATCTCAATTGACAGATGGCATGTCAATTATAACCGAAAAATAGGGCATACTATGAAATTATCTAAGATTAGCGTTTCCAACCCCATAGGAACTTCAATGGCATTTATTGCGATACTTATCATTGGTATCATCAGCTTGAATTCATTGCCCAGGGATGTAATGCCCGATATTGATTTTCCGACCTTAACCGTTATTACTATTTACCCAGGAGCATCGCCCGAAGATGTTGAAAAGGACGTAACCCAAACATTGGAACTCATTTTGGCAACAACGCCAAATTTAAAAAACATAACTTCCAAAAGTCGCGAAAATGTATCTTTCCTTACTTTGCAATTTGAATGGGAGTCAGACATTACCGATGCAGCAAACAATGTTCGGGACTTAATGGAAATTGTGAAAAACGACTTACCCAGTGCAGCACAAGCACCATATATTATGAAAATCAACAGTTCGATGCTGCCTGTTGCTGCTTTAGCAATCAGTGCCAACGAAAGCTACGATGATTTTGATAGAATTTACAACGATATTATAGCCCCCCATTTTCGCCGTATCGAGGGAGTGGGCACTGTTTTCCCTATTGCCAATCCCGAAAAACAACTTTTGATTGAAATAGACCCTCAACGAATGGATGCATATAATATTTCCATCCAAACAATTGTAATGGCCTTGCAGTCCGAAAAAACGACCATACCCGGAGGAAATATCAAAATTGGAGAGTATGATTTGCCCATTAATATTCCCAGTGATATAAACAATCAGTCCGACATTGAAGAACTTATCATTGTTAATTTTCAAAACAAGGTAATTCGTCTCAAAGACATTGCTAGTGTCAGCGTAAAGCCTAAGCCTAAAGACGAACGAGTTCGCAGTGCTGGTATGCAATCCATTGCAATGTTTGTTCAAAAACAGACGGGGACAAACACACTGGATACTTATAAATCAATTTTAAAAGAGATCGAAAATGTTCAAAAAGTTCTTCCTGAGGATGTTCAAATTAGCGAAGTTTTTAACACAGCAGATATCATTGACGATACCATTAACAATCTAGCTTCTACGGTTTGGTGGGGAGCTTTATGGGTGATGTTTGTGGTATTAATTTTTCTACGAAATTACCGATCCAGTTTAATCATTATCGTAACCATTCCCTTCTCTTTAATATTTGCATTTATTATTATTTATATTTTCGATTATACGATTAATGTTTTCTCATTGATGTCGTTGGTTGTGGCAATGGGCTTGGTTGTAGACAGTGCCATTGTGGTTTTGGAAAACATTATTCAAAAGATTGAAAAAGGAGAAAAACCACGAGAAGCATCAGTGTTTGGCAGCAGCGAAATGCAATTGGCCATTACCGCCTCAACCATGACCACCATTTCGGTATTTTTGCCGATGCTTTTCCTGGGTGGAATTGTCGGAATCATGTTTAAGCAATTGGTGGTTATCACCATCTCTATTTTATTGGCATCATTGGTAGCAGCCCTTACGCTTACACCCATGATGACCTCATTGCTCATCAAAAAAAGAGAAAGAAAGCACTCTAAGCTTTACAATTGGAGTGAAAACATTTTTGTTGTTGTTGAAAATGCTTACAAAGACATTCTTAAATGGGCTATTTATCATAAAACAGCCGTTATTTTAGTAGGTATCGGAATTTTTGGATTATCCCTCTTTTCGGTTCGATTTATTGGCACCGATTACATTCCAAATTTTGATACCGGCGATATGATGATTATCATTGAAACCGATGAAGGAACGGGGGTTAATAAAACAGAAGAAATTGCCACTTTCGTGGAAGAAAAAGTGATAGAAATGGTTCCTTATATCGAAAAATCATTTATCATTGCGGGACAAACAGAAAAGGGACTGCTCTCTTCGGTAGGTTTTGCCGAAGGAAAAAATGCTGCAACCATCGGTTTTAGAATGTGTCAACCTGACAAAAGACCCAAAAGCACCTCGGAAATAGCGGCAGAATTAACAAGCTTTTTGGACAGCATTCCGGATATAAACAAATACAATGTGAGCGGTGGTAGTATTTTATCAGCCGTTGTTCTTGGAAACGTAAAACCAATTGAAATCAAGCTATTTTGTAATGATTTCACCAAACT
>JAQUGA010000183.1 GCA_028684405.1 Bacteroidales bacterium
GTCTTGAAACTCATTTCCGAAACCCCTTTATCAATAATCCCCGTTTTAAATGCTAAAAATCACTATTTGGGTTGCATAACGCTATATGATTTGCTGCTCAGCATGTCCACTCTGACAGCTATTTCAAATCCTGGTGCAATTATCATTCTCGAAATGTTTACGCACGATTATTTATTATCGCAAATTGCGTCTATTGTGGAGTCGAATGATGCCAAAATTTTGAGTTTGTATATCCAAACCCAAACCGATTCTACAAAAGTAAATGTTATTATAAAGATTAATAAAAATGATATTTCTTCTATCGTAAGTACCTTTAATAGATATAATTACATTATCAAAGAGTCTTTTTCGGAAAGTGATTACTTCGAGATGTTGAACGATAAGTACGACGAATTTCTATCTTGGCTAAACATATAAAAAATGCCCTTTATTTTGCTTTTTCTTGCCTTGATTAATACCCCGTTTGCTTACGGAATAGGAGAAGTGCAGTTTTCAGAAAACGACTCTATTCGTATTTCCGAAATTGCAATAAGTGGAAATAGACGAACTCAAAATCAAATTATTCTGCGAGAATTGGAATTTAATGTGGGAGATTCTTTTCTTGCTTCTGATATAGAAATTATCCTAAAAAAAAGCAGAGAAAATTTAATAAACACATCTTTATTTAATTTTATCGACATTGTTAAAGATGTAGATACCAGCTCTTTGATGCTCAAAATTCAGGTGAATTTAATTGAACGATGGTACATTCTTCCTTATTTTGCAATCAAATCAGCAGAGGAAAACATTAATTCTTGGTGGGGTCAAAAAAACATAGAGCATTTAAGTTTGGCAATGACCGTTGTTGATAACAACTTTAGAGGAATGCGAGAAGAATTAATTCTAAAAACAAATATTGGATACGATCGAAGCTTAGGTTTAACTTATTCAATACCGTATGTAAACAAGCAAAAAACGCTGGGAGTGATGATAAATACGGAATATGGTGCTTACAAAGAAATGATTTTGGGCATTGAAGATTATGCTTATTGCTTTTTTCGAAGTCCTGAAAACTTGGTCTTGACAAAATATTCAGCAGGAGCTGGCATTTTATGGCGACCTTTATTTAGAACCACTCAGCAGCTAAACTTAGAGTATCACAATGCCTCTTTTTTAGATGAGGTTTTAGACTTGAATCCCAATTTAGTATCGACCCGAAAAATATCCTATTTGCGTATTTATTCTAAATTAAAAATCGACCACCGAAACAACAAAGCCTATCCAACCGAGGGTTCGTATGTTGATTTAATTATTACGCAAACGGGATTGGGGCTTTTGTCTGGAGAAAAAAACATGCAAAGTTCTTTTGAGACCAACGTTCGTTTTTATCAAGCCATAAGCAAACGGCTTTTTTGGGCCAGTGGAATGCATGGTGTTATTGCCAAAAACGCTTCAAAGACGGAATATTTTGGTCAAGAAATTGGAAATTACAACAATGAAATGAGGGCTTTTGAAAATTACAGAATCCCCTTTACAGAAGCTTTTATCAGTAAAAACAATTTTAAAATACAAGTAATTCCCAAAAAAGTAAAAAAAATACCTTTTTTAAAAACAGAAACATTTAGCCTAATTCATTATGCGGTTTATTTGAATGCCTTCTTCGATCTAGCCTATGTTAAGCCCGATTGGCAACGCAATCCTCTGCTCAATAGAAGGGCGTTAAAATCGAACTTTTTTTATAGTTCGGGTGTTGGTTTAGATGTTGTAACTTACTACGATATGGTTTTTCGTTTTGAATGCAGTCGGAATTTTGAATTCAATAGTTGGGGATTTTTCGTACATTTAAGGACTTCAATTTAAAAACAATGAAAGAGAAAAAAGTGTTTGCTATTTATGGAAATACCCGAAGAAATCAATCCGTTGATGTTTTTCAAAAAGTAATTGATGCTCTAGAAAAAAAATCTGAAATAATGTTTTTTTTTGAACCACTGTTCAAAATTATTGAAAAAAAAATCAAAATTACGCTGCCTGTAAAACTTTTTAATACGCCCGAAGATTTATTTGAAAATGTAGATTGTATCTTGTCAATTGGCGGAGATGGAACTTTTTTAGGCACTTTACTTTTTGCTTCCAACAACGATATTCCCGTTTTAGGAATCAATAACGGACAATTGGGGTTTTTGGCAAATATACAAATCGAAGATTTGGAAATGGCCTTACAAAATTTTATTGATGGCGATTACGAACTCGATCAACGTGCGGTTCTCGAAATAATTCGACAGGATGAAACATTTTTAAACAAACCAATTTATGCGTTGAATGATGTTACGATTCGCCGGAGTGAAAACGCTTCAATGTTGTCGGTTAAAGTCGACGTAAACGATGAGTTTTTAAACAATTATTGGGCAGATGGAATCATTGTTTCAACGCCAACCGGGTCTACTGCCTATTCTTTAAGTTGCGGTGGACCGATTTTAATGCCCAAATCCAATGCTTTTATTATAACGCCTATTGCATCGCACACGCTTACTGTCAGGCCTTTGGTTCTTTCCGACGAGAGCTTTCTTTCGATTAAAGTATCCGGCAGAACATCTCATTATACCTTGGGAGTGGATTCAAGCAGTTATAAAATGGATATCTCAACTCCATTAATCGTTAAAAAAGCACCATTTAAAATTAAAATTGTAAAACTAAACCAACACTCTTTTTTAAAAACCATTCGCGAAAAACTCTTTTGGGGACACGATAAGAGAAATTAATTTACGCTAAAAACATTTATAATAATGAAGAAAAATTTATTTCTGCTCTTATTCTTATTGTTGAATATCTCTATTTTATATTCACAAAAGGGACAGCAAGAAAATATAAAAAGACACATTTCGGTTTTGACCTCAGATTCCATGCAGGGTAGACAACCGGGCTTGGATGGCGACAAAATGGCAGCGGAATATATTCGAAAGGAGTTTCAGAAAATGAATATTTCACTTTTGGGAGAAGATGGTTTTAATTATTTTGAAGTGGTCACTTCGGTAAAAGCTGGAACTAAAAACCAATTTACTTATTTGAATAAAAACTATGTTTTAGGAGTTGATTATACCCCTATAACGATTTCGAAAAATGACGCTTTGCATGCGAATATTTATTTTGCAGGATACGGTTTTGATATTGATACAGATAGTTTGAAATGGAATGATTATCCCACCACTTTTCATGTAAACCGAATGTGGGTAATTGTTATTCGTGGTGTTCCTGATCCGAATAATCCAGATTCTAAATATGCACCCTATGCTTCGGATTGGGCAAAAATTGCAAAAGCAAAAGACAAAGGAGCAAAAGGCGTTATTTTGGTTTCGCCCAAAAATTTGGAACCCAAAGATGAATTAATGCCGCTTTACCTTGATCAACAAGCTGGTACATCTGCAATTCCTGTGATTAATATCCGCAGAGCCGTTGTCAACGAAATGCTTTGGAATTATGGAATTGACATAGAAGAAATTGAGAAAAGAGCAGAAAAAAAAATGGAATATAAAGGGATACTTATTCCAAATAAATTAGCGGCTATTACAGATTTGGATATTACACGTTCGGTCACTCAAAATGTTGTTGGAATTATTGATGGAAGCGATCCCGTTTTGAAAAATGACTTTGTCGTTGTAGGTGCTCATTACGATCATCTGGGATATGGCGGACAGGGAAGCAGTTCGCGCTCGCCAGACACCATTGCTATTCATCCAGGAGCCGATGATAATGCTTCGGGAGTGGCAGTAATGCTCGATCTTGCTAAGAAACTACAAGCCAATAAATCGAAATTGAAAAAATCAGTTGTTTTTGTTGCTTTTGGAGCCGAAGAACTCGGTATAATTGGCTCAAAAGAGTTTTTAAAAACTAGTTTAATTGACCCTTCGAAAATTAAAACCATGATAAACTTAGATATGGTTGGACGATTAAACGAAGAACAAAGGCTTCAAATTGCAGGCACAGGAACGGCTCTCGAATTTGACAAATACATTGATATTGCAAATGTGAAATATAAATTTTCAATTCAAAAAAATCAAGATGGATACGGGCCTTCTGACCACTCTTCTTTTTATTCTGAAAAAATACCAGTTTTATTTTTGTCTACCGGAGCTCACGAAGATTATCATACCGTATTTGATACCGAAGATAAAATCAATTATTCGGGCATTGCAAAAATTTCAAATTTCACGTATGATTTTGTGTTTGATTTATTAAACAAAAACAGAACAGTCACATACAATGAGTTGTCCGCCCCTGTATCTACACAAGGACATGGACGATTAAAAGTGACTTTGGGCATTATTCCCGACGTTTCGGGCGGTGACCAAAAAGGTCTGAGAATTGATGGTGTTCGCAAAGGAGGCATTGCCGATTTGGCGGGTCTTATAAAAGGGGATATAATTGTGGCCATTGACGGAAAACCAATCGGAAACATTTATGATTACATGGCTCGAATGTCGGCATTAATACCCGGAAAAACAGCAACAATTGACTATATTAGATCAGAAAAAACAGAGGTTACCATTGTGCAATTGTAAGCTCTATCTTGATTTTGTTTAAGATTGTTTTCTCAACATTTTTTATTCTATCTCTTTCTTTTCAGGAATAAATATTGAAGCCAAAATGCTGACTGTTAGAATCAAGAAAATTATGATTAATGAGTGATATGTTTCAAATCCCAATGCCTCTAATTGTGAGTGAGCCAGCATTTTAGTGCCGATAAATGTTAGCAATATGGCAAGTCCTAAATGAAGGAAGCGGAACATTGGAAGAATATTACTGACCAAGAAGAACAAAGCTCTAAGTCCCAAAATTGCAAAAATATTAGAGAAGAACACCACAAATGGATCTTTGGTAATGGCAAAAATAGCAGGAATAGAATCAACGGCAAAAACAACGTCCGATAATTCTATCATAATTAAACAGATTAACAAAGGAGTAATGTACGTTTTGTGATTATCTCTATAAATAAAATCTTGTCCGTGTAGCGTTTTTGTAACATTAAAGTGTTTAGACAGCCATTTTACAATCATATTTTGGCTTGGGTCTTTTTCTTTTTCATGCTTTGTAAAAAACATTTTGAGTCCGGTAAATATTAAAAATGCACCAAAAATATATAAAACCCAATCGTATTTTTGAATTAG
>JAQUGA010000184.1 GCA_028684405.1 Bacteroidales bacterium
CCATTTTCCTGTGCAATTAAGAAACTTTGATTAATAAACAAAATGGATAAAGTAATAAAAAATGTCCTTTTCATTTTATTTCTATTTTGTGAGTTTGTTTTGTCTTTGCAATATAAAGCATAACGGTTTGGCGGTATGTTTTTGTTGCCGATTTCGAGCACTGTCCAGTCAAGTTACACGAAAGTTTATTAGATGTAGAAACGCTGAAACCCACACTGTCTCGGCAATAAAATATACCGCCTGTTACCGCCTGGTGTTCTATCAGCCAGTCTTGTAAACCATTGTCATTATCATACTCTATTATTGTCATATGTCCTATTAAAAGGCTGTTTCAGGATTCATATATTTTAATCCAAGTGGAATCACTTTTATAAAATCATTATCATTTGTTGATAGAAGAACATAGTCGTTATGAATTGCTGTTGCTGCAATAACTGCATCTGGTAACCTTATATGAGTTGTTTTTCTTATTTGAATTGCACCGTTTATTATTTCATCATTAATGTAATGAGTTTCTGAACCGGCTAAAAACTCCTCTCTTACAATAATGTCTTCAGCAATTGGAGGATTCCAAACTAATAATTCGATTTTCGTAATAAATGAAACTTTACAATCATCATCAACCAAAGCATCCATAAATAAAATTGCTTCTGGAGGGAGTACCTCGTCCAGATATTTTACAACTGTGCAAGTGTCAATTAAATATTTCTGTCCCATTCGCTACGTAAATCTGAAATTTGATCGTCAATTTCTTTATTGCTTTGTTTTGATAATTTACCTCTCAAAGCAGATAATTTTCTTTTAGGTTTTTCAGAGAATATCATAAATGTAGAGCCACTTGGCGGGCAAAACATTACAGTCTCATTTTCGATGCCACATATAAAGTCGTCGAATGAAAATCCTTTAGATTCTGTTTGCCAGCCTGCGACCTTATATTCAGCTTGTGGTTCATTTACTACTGTTATCATGGGAGTCTCCTTTCGTTTCTATAAATTTATACTTGCTTAATTTGATTATGATGCAGAAAAGAACTACAACGTGTTCAAAAGAATATTCAAATACATCCATTAAGCCGTGAGCAACTGCATTTCGCAAATTTAATCCTGCCTTTTCTGCTAATACATATTTTATTAGTATTCTGTCTTCCTCATCAAAATTGGTTTTCTGTTCAGGTTTTAAAGGTGGTTCGTGAGCAATATCTGCCAATAAATCATCCAATAATTTTTCCATTACCAATCTATCTGAGCCTTTCTGTCTAGTCTTAAATGTTGCAATTCCAATTTTCTCGCAGAAATATCGTAAAAGCCCCTCAACTTTCAAAGTTAAACTATCGGTTACGGTAACAAATTCACATTGATAAGTATTGTCAGCAAAAAAACTGTCGAGTTCTTCAAACATCCTTTTTAATCCAGGTTTAAGCGTATCTATAGGTTTGACGTCTACTGCCTGACCATGATAATTCCTTACAATAACTTCATTAAACCATGTGCCTTCTAAATGGGATATCACAGAGGCGTAATTTAACTTCTTGGCTTTATAGGCTTCAATAAAAAACCTATGCATTGTTTGTGTACCAATTTGAAAATTGAATGTATATGAGTTCCAAAAACTGAATTTTTCTTTTTCTTCATCAGTATAAAACACGTCAACCGTGTTTCCAAATTTATCCATTATTGACGTTGGGAGCATTGAGAGCAAAACTGTCTTTTTACTCAATTCAACAGAACGGTCTTTAATATTTTGAATTGTATCATACCATGGAGATGTTATGAAATGATGAATTATGCCTCTTTCGTTGTTCTCTGCAACCGCTTTTAAAATGCGCTCATTCATATTATCAATGTGCTCCTTTGGAAGTTCTTGCCTTATTTCTGACAACCGAAACTTGCCTCTTAATTCGGAATAATATTTCTCCAATCTGCTAATGTCATCAGGAATTTTAATCTGTTGATAAATGCGGAGTGCATTTTCTGCAAAATTCACACAGGCAAGGTTTGATTTACTTTCTGCATCAGTTGCGAGTTTCTCATATAATCTTGCTTTGTATTTTAATAAGTCAGCGACTGGTTTATTTCTTTTTTGCTCAATAGCAATATTACGGTCAATGGCATACATTGCACCCCATACATAGGTTTTTTCAAGTTCTTCAGCACCTTCCAAGTTTTTATCAACAACTTTCTGAAAGTCTATTAATTTATTTGATAAACCAAAATAATCGGATAACAAACCAGAAAGGTCAAGTAAAATACGTAAAGTGCCATCCTTAGTAATATCCCAATTTTGGTGTGTTTCAAATATGTATTTAATTAGATTAGACAATTCAGGCTCAAGATTTGATTTTTCTGCAACACTGAATGCCATTCGCAAAGAATGGAAGAAATGCAACACGTAATGATTTTTTTCACCACCTTTATTAGCTTTAGCGTGATACTCTTCGCTAAGCTGAAATAACTCATTACAAAGCTGACGTTTAAAATCATTATGTCTTGATGTGACAGTTTTCTCACCAAAATACACCATCAAACCGTATTCAGTTTTTGCATATAGGTTTTTGCATTCGTTGTAACGTTTTTCAAAATATTCAAAATCCTGTTGGGTGTATTTTGTAACATCAGGCCAATAAAGAGGTACTTGGCTGCCATCTTCCAAAGTTTGTGTACCGCTCATTTGCCAGCTTAATCCGTCAATAATTCCTTTTTCATTGTCCTCTTTTTTATCAAAAGATTTTTGAACTGAAAATACTTGTCTGTCAAGATCAGCAATTGCAGCAATATCCTGTTTGCCTTCTTCAAAAAGTTGCTTGCAGACCTGTTGAAATTCTGAATTGATTGTATGGACATCCTTACAATCGTATGAACTTTCATCAATCTTTTTCAGATATTTTTCTAGAGTATTCATTTTTTGTTCTTTCACAATGGTTTACTTTTCAATTTATTATTTCAGTTTCAGTCTCCTACACTTGGCGGTAACGGTAAATTGTATATTTTCGGGGCGGTTGCGGACTATTTCCCTGTCAGACCGAGACACCGCTGGGGCGGGCTACAAACGCTGAAATACGCACTTTCGCCCGCCTTGAAATATACAAAATGTTAGGGGGCGTTTTTCTTTATTTTCTTTTCTTCATAACATTTTTTACATCCAGTCCCTTTTTTTGTTCTATTATATACTTTCGCCATATATGACGGATGCTCATTATTAGAACATTTCCACCAAATATCTCCATCATAACCTTTTCCCACATCCAATGGAGTTAATGGGCTATTTTTTTCATAGTCCCACTCTTTTGCGATGTCAGGAAATAATGTGGCAAGACTTGTTTCAGGAATAATTTGCCTTCCTGCGCAAACCGCACATCCTGAACCCCTTAATCTTTGCTGAACATAGGCTAAATAACTGTGATTTTTCCCATTGTTACACTTCCACCAAAATTTTTTATAATTAGTTTTTCCTATACCATTGGGTGTTATTGTCCCATTTTTTTCATAATCCCATTCGGAAGCAATCTTAGGATTTAGTTTTGCTAATGTTTTTAATGGATGGAGAGCTTGCCCTGAACAATATATACAACCTTTACCTTGTAAATGTTCAGATGGTGCTTGTTCAAATTCCATCTTACAAATTAAGCATTTAATCTTAACTTTTGTTTTTGAGTTGATATACTCAACTTTTGAATAGTCGAATTTTTGTCCATGTACTTCAATTGCTTTAGATATCCATTCTTCAGTTGTGTATTGATGTCGCTTTGCACAGCGAGAACAACCATAACCCATACTGCGACTTTTAATAGGCGCATTCCATTTCCCTCCACATTTTTTACAAATCCAACCAACAATCTTGTCTGACATTGGTAAAAAAATCTCAGGTTTAAGAGGAGCATTTAAAGAATAGTCCCATTCTTCTGCAACATTTTTATGCAAAAAAGCAAAACTTTTTTTAAAAGGAACCTTTTTAATACTTGCCTGAATGGTATTTAAAATTGTATTTATGTCAATAACAATAGTTTTTTGGATGTTTGCTTGTGTCTTTAAATAATCAAGTAGTCGATTTATAATGGGTTGTAAGTATGAATAATCACTTGTGAAATCACAATTATATACAATACATTTATCAGAATCCATTTTAAAACATCCTTTTTCTCTTATTCTAATCAAGGTAATACCATTTTTCTGTAATAATGCATTCTTTGCGATATCTTTTTGATATTTAGCTTTTGTCCTATGAAAATTTTCTCCATCATACTCAATTCCAATGCTCAGTGATGGAATAAAAATATCTATTTCTGTTTTATGAAATTTATAACCATTTACAGCCTTTGGAAATAATTGCTTTACATAATGGTAAATTAATTGTTCAGAAACAGATGTATGGGTTCCCTTGGAGCATTCAGGGCAACCTCTTTTTAAAACAGTTCTGTTATTGATTTTTGCTCTCCATTCATGCCCTTTTTCGCATATCCACCAAGCGTATTGGTTTGCTCCAACAGTGACATTTTTCGGAGTTTTATTATTTTTTGTCGGATGCCATTCTTTTGCAATATCAGGATTCTTTGCCGCTAAACAATTAAAATCACATACTTTTTGACCTGCACAATATGGGCAAGCATATCCAGTTGAACGATTATTAGCGGTTGAAGAATATGATTTTCCACAATCGGGACAAATCCAGTAATATTTCTTGTTTGAATTTGGTAATATATCTGATGGAGTTAAAGTATTAAGAGAATAATCCCATTCTTTTGCCAAATTAAAATTTTTAACCGCTAAATTATTTTTGGAATTAACTTTCGGATTGTGGCAACAATATGGACAACCTTTTCTTGCTTTACTTGTTCGATTTGATATAGTACATGGATAAGATTCTTTGCATATTGGACAAATCCAATAAACTTTTTTATTAGAACCATAAGTAACGTCATCAGGTGTCAATTCACCATTATTTGAGAAATCCCATTCATTTGCAATATTGGGGAATTTCACAGATAAGAGTCGTTCATTTTTGCTTCCAGTTTTCATTTTACTTTTTTAGGCACTCATAATGCCCCCTAACGTAAAAGTGTTTTATTCATTGTTCCCATACAAATATAACAAGAGCAAAACTATTTTCACTCTATAATTCATTCTTTTT
>JAQUGA010000185.1 GCA_028684405.1 Bacteroidales bacterium
GCACGATTTACCATTTTCCTAGATCCATCCACCGGAGGAACCATTCGAGGAACGGGAAATGGAGTCCTCCGAATGGAAGCCAATACGGGCGGAGAGTTTAATATGTATGGCGTGTATACCGTTACCGAAGGGGAATATATGATGACCTTGAAGGATATCATAAATAAAAAGTTTATTATTGAAAATGGGGGAACCATTCGCTGGAATGGCGATCCTACAGATGCCGACATTGATTTGAAAGCCGTTTATCGGACGCGTGCTTCCATTGCTTCCTTAACGGGCAGCGATTCAACCAATACATCCTCTCAGGCTTCCTCGCGACGGATTCCGGTGAACAGCGAATTGTATTTGACAGGGAAACTGATGAATCCAACTGTCAATTTTGGAATTTCGTTGCCGTCGGCAGATAATTATACCAAATCTATGTTTTATAATTTGTTGGATACCACCAATGATCAAAGCATGATTCGTCAAACGTTTTCGCTTCTGATTTTTGGTCGCTTCGAAAATGAAAATACGCAATATGGAAATATGGTGGGCGAAGGACTTGGATCGTCTTCCATGGATATGGTTACCAGTCAGTTGAGTGGTTTAATTTCGCAATACAGCAAAGGTTTGGATATTGGAGTCAACTATCGTCAGGGCGACGACACATACAGCGAAGAGATTCAGGTAAACATGTCTACCGAGCTTTTTAATGAACGACTTATCATTGATGGAAATCTGGGAGTTGGTGGACAGAATGTGTATCAGCAAAACGCCAACCAAATAGTGGGAGACGTAAAGATTGAATATAAGGTAACCAAAGATGGACGAATTCGTTTGAAAGCCTTTAATGAACAAAACATCAACGAATTTACAAATCTAAATGCACCCTATACGCAAGGAATTGCCCTAGTGTATCGAAAAGATTTTAATAATTTTAGAGATTTGTTTAAATGGTGTACGAAAAAGAAAAAAACAGATAAAAAGAAAAAAGAAAAAGAGAAATGAGAACAATATTAATTACAGGAGCTACAAGTGGTATTGGAAGAGCTATTGCTATTAAATTTGCAGAACAAGGAAACAGAATAGTGATTACTGGCAGAAGACAAAATAGATTGGATGAGCTGGAAAAACAAATACTCGGGTTTGAAAAATCGGAAGTGAAGAGTTTGTGTTTTGATGTTCGTCACAAAGAAGCTGTTTATGAGGCAATTGATTCGCTTCCAGCAGAATGGAAACAGATTGATATTTTGATAAATAATGCAGGTTTGGCTTCGGGCTTAAATTCTATACAAGAAGGCGACATTGATGATTGGGAAAAAATGATTGATACCAATGTTAAAGGTTTGCTGTATGTAACCCGAAAAATTGCTCCATTGATGATTGATCGACAAAAAGGTCATATAATTAATATTGGTTCCATTGCAGGAAAAGAGGTTTATCCCAATGGAAATGTGTATTGTGCTACCAAACATGCCGTAGATGCTTTGTCAAAAGCTATGCGGATTGATATGCTTCAACATGGCATTAAAGTAACTCAAATAGCTCCTGGTGCGGCCGAAACGGAGTTTTCGAAGGTTCGCTTTCATGGAGATGAAGAGAGGGCTTCTAAAGTTTACCAAGGCTATCAGCCTTTAATGGCTGAAGACATCGCAGATACTGCTTTTTTTATTGCTAATTTACCTCCTCACGTGAACATAAATGATCTTTTGATTGTTCCAACCTCACAAGCAAGTGCTTATTGTTGGAACAAAAAAGAGTGATATGAGGGAGGATTTTTTGCATCATGTTTGGAAATATCAACTATTTGATTTTCAGAATTTAGTGAGCGTTCAGGGACAAACAATTCGTTTGAAAACGCCAGGATGGCATAATTATGATGCTGGTCCCGATTTTCAAAATGCACGTATCGAAATTGACGGACTTCAGTGGGTTGGAAATGTCGAAATTCATGTACATTCCAACGATTGGTATAAACATGGTCACCAAAACGATTCTGCCTATCAAAATATCATTCTCCATGTTGTGTATGAATATGATGGCGAAAACTTGAAAGATGATTTTTTGAAAAACGTGCCAGTTCTTTGCTTACGCCACAGAATTAATGATGACTTATACCAACGATATTTGAATTTTTTAAATACCGATTTTGAAATTCCGTGCCATTCTTTGATTCATAAAATAGATCGAATTCATTTAGAAATGTGGATTGAACGGCTGTTCATAGAAAAACTAGAAGAAAAAACAGAATTGATTCAAGCCAATTTAGATCGGAATTTTAATAGCTGGGAGGATTCTTTTTATGAATTTTTGGCTAAAAGTTATGGTTTTAAAATTAATGGTTTTGCCTTCGAGATGCTTGCTAAGTCATTGCCGTACAAAGTGTTGCAAAAACATAGAGACAGCTTGTTTCAGGTCGAGGCTTTGCTTTTTGGTCAGGCCGGAATGCTGAATGGAGAATTTGAGGATGATTATCCTCAAAAATTACAGCGTGAATATGCATTTTTGCAAAAAAAATATCAGCTCATTCCTCTCGAAAAACATTTGTGGAATTGGCTTCGCTTGCGACCTGGAAATTTTCCAACCATACGACTCGCTCAGTTTGCTTGGCTGTTGACATATTCTAATTCTCTCTTTTCGTGTACCATTGATACGGATACCGTTGAAGCACTTAGAGATTTGTTTAGTGTGCAAACTTCGCCCTATTGGGACAATCATTATCAATTTGATAAAGCATCCAGTTTTAGAAAAAAACTAATGGGCAGCAGCAGCATTGATTTGCTAATTATTAACACTGTCATTCCTTTTCAGTTTTTATACAGCAAAATTCATGATGATAGAGACTTGATGAACAAAACTTTTTTCCTTGCTGATTCTATAAAAGGAGAATCCAATTCAATTACGAATGCTTTTAAAGAAATTGGTGTAGTTTCGGCCACTGCATTTAGAAGCCAGGCATTAATCCTTTTAAAGAAAAAATATTGCGACCAAAAGCTCTGTTTGCAGTGCGCAATTGGTGCAAAGTTGCTAAAAGGATAGGGCTAATAAGATATGAATTATAAATAAAGCCATTGAGAAATCAATGGCTTTTTTTATTGGAATTAGAAATGAATTTATATTTTTTCTAATTCTGTGCGAGTTTTGTTACCGTCTTTAACCTCTTCGGTAAATAGTTCTTTATTGGTTAATCTCAGAATTGTTGCTTCACTTCTTGAAGTTTGCCCCAAAATAGAAAAACTAATAATAAGTTTTGTTTTGTCACTGTTAAACTCCCAATTTCCGCTAAAATTGCCATATGAATTTTTCATGATGAATATACCATCTTTTTGAATGTCCATAATCATACTTTTGTCTTCGGCATCTAGAGCAACTTCAACTCCATTGTATAATTGTTTAACTATTTTCCATTCGCCCGTAATACGAGCTGTTTTTGTACGTAAACTTAACGATGGACCCTCTTCATACTTTTTACAGCCTGAGAATGCGATGCTAGCAACAATTAGTGCTACAAATAATAATTTTACTTTTCTCATAATCGGTTTTTTTAAATTATTTTTAATTCATTTATTGCACGGTAAATTTACAACAATTTTTGAATACAAAATGTTTTTTAGCAAATAGAATTCAATTGAGAATTTTCAATAGATATGTCTGTTAAACAGAGTTTTTTTTATCTAATGTGCTAAAAAACTTCTCCGAAAACCTTAATAGTGGGAGACTTTTTACTCTGTTTTCAACAAATTCAAAGCCTTTTATATAAATGGTGTTGAAATTTCCATACTTTTCTAGTTTTGTAAAACTACGCGTAAAAGGATCGTATTTATAAGGAGTATAATCGCATGAAATTAGCTTTTGATGAATCAATGATTCATCAAAGCCATACATGTCAGCCGAACCATTCAATTCGATTATTATAGCTTTTAAAGTTTCTTTATTTAGAGTTTCTTCAGCTCCTTTTATTACCAAAGTTTCGTATCCTTCGACATCAATTTTCAAACAGATGGGATTTTCTTCTTTTGTAATATTATCAAGTGTATCGACTTTAACCGAAATAAAATCTTCATCCATTTTTGAGTTTTCAGGCAAAACATGATTCACAGCATCCAGAACAGACGTGAATTTTAATTCGGAAACTTTGTCTGCTAAACCAATATTTAGTAGCACAACCCTATCATTAGCCTTATTTAATGAGATGTTATCCGTTAAATACTGAAAAGTTACTGGAACGGGTTCAACAGAAATCGTTTTTGCTCCAATAAATGAGGAGGATAATAAGGTATAAGAACCGATATTGGCTCCAACGTCAACAAAAACATCTTCAGATCTAAGAAAATGAAGCAAAAAACCCATGTCGTTAAATTCTGATAACCCACAATAATATTGGAGTTCAGAAGTTGAGATTCCTTTTTGAATATTAATTTTAGTGTTTCCAATAAAGGAATAAATCATATTGCTAGAATTTAGTTTATTGCGAATTCCCCAATATAGAAATCGAGATAATGTTTTTGTTTTATTTTTTTTTGCTAATGGCAAGCTAAGTATATATTTCAGGCTGCTTATTTTCATTTTAAAATCGATTAATTATATTCATTGATTTAATGCTTTATTAGCATTTTTATTTTATGAAATTACGATGTAAAATTATTAAATTAAACTACACAGAAAGTTTTTAATTCAAAATATTAAAATACCGCAGTAACGGTTTGTTTTATGACATTTTTCATAGTCTGACTATTGTTATTTGTCATGAAAGACAATAAGTTGCTATTGCAATATAAATTTGATTATAAACAATTTAGGAGTTATTCTGTTTAAAGAAAACCAACAAGCATTTTTTTAACCCTAAATTTTAATATCATGAAAACAAAAGTAATAAGTTTAGTTTATCTGTTCTTTATTGGAACAAGTATGGTTTTTGCACAAACCAAAACCGAAAAATTTGAAGTAAAAGGCAGTTGTGGAATGTGCAAGGATCGCATTGAAGAAACTGCAAAATCGATGGATGGAGTCACTGCTGCCAATTGGAATCAGAGAACTAATATGTTGAAAGTTTCTTTTGATGAATCCAAAACATCATTGCAAAAGTTACAAATGGCAATTGCGAATGTAGGACACGATACGCCCATG
>JAQUGA010000019.1 GCA_028684405.1 Bacteroidales bacterium
GAGGGGTTACCCCGCGAATTGGATTTACGGAGGAGCGAACTCGAACAATGGCTGAATTTTGATTGATGCAGCCTCGTTGATCTTGTAAGAAAAGTTTCACCTCATGACCTCGACCGGGCTCAAAGGAGTGGTTGATTGTAGTAAGCCCCCAACCCGCCAAAGTTGTATCTCCTAAATGCCAAGAAAAATAAGTTGAATCTGTACTTTGTGTATATCCACCCAAAGTGTTATCAGGATATACTCCATACCCAGTTACCGTTAATGATTGGTATTCGCACAAATTTGCGTATAAAATACTGTCTTCGTAAACCAGTGGTGGTATACACGCCGTTGGATCAATAAAAGCTGATATCCGTTGACAAATAGTCCGGCATTCTGCTTTCATTTTAAAACCCGAACCATGATTTGTTGCGTCAGACTTAAATCGCACGGTAATTGCCCCCGAAGGATTCGCTATTGTAGCTGTATATGCCCATTCGCCAACAGTAATTTGACTAGCACTGTTTAAAAAGAATTTGTTGCCTCCAAAATCAACCAAACGTGCTGGGTCTGCCTGGTCACTGTCGTATACAAAAATCGTGTCGCTTTCATGTAGGCCTAATTCTAAAATTTTAATTTGAACAGCAGGGTTGGTTGGATCATTGGAATATATGGTAATGGTGTCTTTTCTATTTGCCCCATAATTTCCTGAAGGCCCCCCATTGTCGTAAATAAAAGCTCCGCATCCATTTGTCACTTTGCGGGTTGTTCCCATATTGTAGTTGCCTTGCCCCATCAGTGTAGTGGAGAAAAACAGTGTAGAAGCAATAAGAAATAAATATTTTTTCATAATTTATGTTTTTAATATTTTATACCAAATGAACGAACGTATGCTTTTTCTTTTTCGAAATAAATATCTTCTGGATAGACGATTAAGTAGGATCCCGAATCTCCAATTTTATAAGCCAAATATTCTTTAGAGCTTCTACGGAAATCATATTCTATATAATTAAATCTATTTTCCAGAATGTCTTTTTCAGAAACAGCCAATGTTTGATTTCCATCGATTTGTTTTACATCAAATACACTACCCATTATTTTGGTATTGGAAGGAACATTATTCGAAATGTAAAAAGAGTAATTTATCATATGGTTGTAAATTAAAATCTTTTCAGGTGCAAGCTGAAGCGTCATATCCACCTCCTCTTGTCCCATCATTTCATATAATTTAGCATCTGGAACGACTTGTTTTTGTGCATTTAAATCATAAAAACCTGGCGTTGTTATCAATACCATGAAAAGGATGGTCATAATAAAATTGTTGTTTTTCATTATTGATTTTTTTAATTTTTGAAATAGGATACAAATATACGCTTTAGACGGCTATTGCATAAAAACAGTTGCATATTAAACATTTCTTTAACAAGAAAATAATTCAGCTTTATTTCTTCTATAAAATAGATAGCAAAAACAACATCAAAAAACTTATCATTCCAGCTATGATTGGTGAACTTACCCATGCTAAAGCAATTTTTCCCAAAAGTGAGTACTTTATATTATATGCATTTTTTAATAATCCAATTCCAATAATAGCTCCAACAACCGTTTGTGAACTAGAAACCGGTACCAATGGAAAGGAAGGAAGTCCATAGGATTCTAGTAGCAATTTTAAACTTGTGGATGAAAACACAAACAATACAGCGGAATAAGATAATACAACAGCCAAAGAAGCTTCTGTTGACAGCTTGAATAATCCTTTTCCTATTGTGGTCATGGTTTTGTGCGAATAGGTTAAAACACCTATGGAAATAGCCAATCCTCCCAATAAAAATAGTTGGTGCATAGAATCAATGGTCAGATTTCCGATAATGATGGGTGGTAAAGTTATTGAGTTAACAAATACCCCCATCACATTGGCAATGTTGTTGGCACCCAAACTGAAAGAACCTAAAATGCCTGCAAAAATAAGGGCGTATCTCAAAAAGGCATCCCTTCTTAATAAATGAAACTTAAAAATATTCAAGAAGATTTTTATAATTAGATAAAAAAAAACAGAAAAAACTGCACCTAAAACAGGGGAATATGCCCATGCTAGAAAGAATTTTTTCAATATATTTATATCGGTGATTTGTCCCGAAAATATATTCCAGCCGATAATAGAACCAACGATGACTTGCGATGTAGAAACAGGCAAGCCAAAAAAAGACATTAGATAAACAGACAAGGCGGCCGAAAACGCAGTTGTAAATGAACCCAATGGAATGTCAATATTCCCTAGCAAACTAATGTTTCCGGTAGCACCAGATCCCTGTACAAGTGCACCGACGACGACAAAAATAGCACATAAAATAGTCGCTTTTCGATAACTTATCATACGCGAACCTACTGCACTTCCAAATACATTAGAAGCACCATTGGTTCCCAGTGACCATCCCAAAAATAGACCCCCAAAGATATGCCAGCTCAACACTTTTGTTCTGTTTTAAATGGTACGTTTAATTGCCAAAATCTGAACCATATCAGATAAGTCTTCTGCTATGTCGGAGATGTTTTCAATATGCAAAGTAAAATAGCGAATATGAGCCTTTTCGGCCAAACTAAGCTCTGGCATCTCTTGAAAAACTTGTCTTTTGATTTTTAGTGCAAGCTTATCTGCATTCCGTTCGTGAAAACGGACGTTTTTTGTTATTTCTTTTACCCTTCCAACGTCCTCGAAAAACATTCGGGTTGCATTATTCACCTCTACAACACATGCACACGACATATTTGTTAAATCCAATATATCTGCATGAAGCTCTCTTGGAATAAATGGTCTTTCTACTTCAAATTGCTACAAATTCTCTTTGGCTGTATCGATAATATCGTCCATTTTTTCCAAAATCCCCAAAACATCGCTTCGGTACTCTGGAATTAAGGCATGTTTGGTTAAGGTTTTTTCAATATCTCTCTTTAATTTGTCCGCCTCTGCTTCTGTCTTATGGATTTCGCTTAAACTGACTTTAAGATTTTCCATATCGTTTTCCAAATATGAACTTACGCCTTTTTTAAAAATTTTCGCACTGTCATCCGACTTTACAATAAAGCTTTCAATTCCCTTTATCAAATAAGAGGTGCGTTTAAAAGGAGAAAGTATTTTCATAGTCATGTTTTTTAGAAATTCTGTACAAAACTCGTAAAAAAAACAATGTGTTCGTTGCTATTCAGATTTTTTTCCCACAAATCGAACTACCGATGCTTCTCCGTTATGGTGTTTCCCTTCTTTTAAGTCGGTTTTGATAGTATTAGCATGTAAAACATGGAGAGACTCAAAGTCTTTTAAAATTTCATCTAGGGAATATAGCTTTTCTATGCTTTTTGGACCACCAGATGAAAATGTAATTTGCTCTTTAGAAAACGCTTCCAAAATAAGAGTGCCTCCAGGTTTTAAGGAAGAAATAATTCGAGAATGTATTTTAGTTCGTACGTCCGAGTCAAAGTGAGCATATATGAGTGCAATTGCGTCATGTTTTTCATGAGGATAATTGAATTCTTCCAAATTATGAACTTGGTAGTTCAACCTTGAAGTGTATTTATGACACAGTTTAAGAGCTTTTTTCTGAGCTTCCACACTGGAATCAATAGCCTCTACTTTCCAATTGTTTTCTAGTGCAAACAGTGCATTTCTTCCTTCGCCTTCTGCGGGTAATAAAAGAATTCCGGGAGGAATTCTTAATAACTCTTCCCGGAAAAAGGCATTTGGATGGGTTCCATAAATATATTCGGAATTACGATATTTTTCGTCCCAGAAACTCATTATTCTATGTTAAAAATATCTTTGAAAGCCTCTTTAAAGGTCTCCTTTGGCAATGCACCCGCCGCCATTGTAGGTTGTCCTTCAAGAGGAACAAAAAGGATAGAAGGAATGCTTTGAATGCCAAAAACAGCAGCTAACTCTTGCTCTACTTCGGTATCAATTTTATAAATATCGATTTTCCCTTTATACTCTTCAGATAGTTCATCCAAAATAGGAGCTACCATTTTACAAGGACCACACCAATCTGCGTAAAAATCAATAATTGCAGGTTTGTCGCCTAAAAATTTCCACTCTTTATTTTGCTCGTAATTAAAAACCTTGCTTAAAAAGGTCTCTTTGGTTAAAAATTCTGTCATGTTTTTATTTTTTGACGGTTAATATATTTTCTATAAATTGAATGTATTGTTCTTTTTGTAAAGCTCCCATTGCCATTTGTGGTTCTCCACTTACGGGAAATAACATTACCACGGGGATGTTTCGTATGCCATGAACCGAAGCCAACTCCTTTTCAAAATCAACATTGACTTTGTAAAAATTTACTCGATCCTTATAAAGAATTGATAATTCATCCATGATGGGAGCAATCTTTCTACAAGGGGCACACCAATCTGCATAAAAATCAATCACCGATGGTTTGTTGTCTTTATAAATAAAAGTATTGGGATTTTTTTCATAATCGTAAACCATTTTTATATAGCTCGATTTATTCATTAGCAGTACGTGCGATTTTTTTCCATCACCTGGTTTTTGACTGTATGTTATTCCAAAGGGTAGCATAATTAATAGGGGCAACAAAATACTTCCCAAAATTAATCTAATTGCATTTTTTCTTTTCATAGTGATAGTTTTTTTAAAATTACTAAACTGTATCGCATTAATAACACCATTAATTTAAAAAAGTTCAAAAGAGTAATCGATAATAACAAAAACCACTCCAAAAAGTTTATATTAATCAGAAAAAAGAAACACCCCAAGGTTTTTGTAAACTTTGAGGTGTTAGAATTAAATATTGTTTTATTTCAAAAAAAGACTAATAAGCCCATTTAAGATAAATTGAGCCCCAGGTGAAACCAGCTCCAAAAGCAGACAAAATCAAATTGTCCCCTTTTTTCAGTTGATCTTCCCATTGCCACAGGCAAAGAGGAATTGTAGCCGAAGTTGTATTTCCAAATTCTCTGATGTTGATCATCACTTTTGCAGGATCGAGCTTCATTCTTGATGCTACTGCTTCAATAATTCTCAAATTTGCTTGGTGAGGGACCAACCATGCTATATCATCAGAAGTCATATTGTTTCGTTTCATAATTTCAACAGAAACGTCTGCCATTTTTGATACGGCCCACTTAAAAACGGGCTGTCCTTCTTGATAAATAAAATGTTCTCTGGCGTCAACTGTTTCATGAGATGCTGGTTTTAATGAACCCCCGGCTTTTTGGTGCAAATGAATTCTGCCCACACCATCCGATTGAAGAATCATGTCTTGAATGCCCATGCCTTCTATGTTGGGTTCTAATAAAATAGCTGCGGCTCCATCTCCAAAAATAGGACATGTAGCTCTGTCTGTATAATCAACAATGGATGACATTTTTTCGGCACCCACTACAATTACTTTTTTATAAGCACCACTTTCAATAAATTTTGAAGCGGTTGCAAGAGCATATACAAATCCCGAACAACCTGCATTTAAATCGTAACTAAATGCATTTTTAATTCCAACTTTGTCGGAAATAATATTTGCTGTTGCCGGAAACTGCATATCGGGTGTTACGGTAGCACAAATAAGCAAATCAATCTCATCTGGGCTGGTATTGGTTTTTTTCAAAAGACCCATAACTGCTTCTGAGCCAATGTCTGAAGTTGCCGTGTTGGGGTCTTTTAAAATTCTTCTCTCTTTTATTCCGATGCGAGTCATAATCCACTCGTCCGTGGTGTCCACCATTTTGCTAAGCTCCTCGTTGGTCAAAACGTATTCAGGAAGGGCACCATAAACACCAGTAATTGCTGCATTGATTTTTTTCATGATAAATGATTTATTTTTTTCATGGAGATATTGATTATTACAAACACAAAAAACACTATCGAGATAAGTAGTACCTATTCAATAATGCTTATTTTTGTGTTATCAGCTCCATGAAGAACTGTTCTTATTTTAACACTTAGGCTGTTGCTGTTTTGTCTACAGCAAGTTTGCCTCGGTAATATCCACATTCGTTACAAACCGTGTGATATAAATGAGCGGAACCGCAGTTTGAACAATTCGCTAGTTGAGGAGCTATTGCTTTATCGTGAGTTCTACGTTTGTCTCTTCTGGTTGCAGAATGTCTTCTTTTAGGATGTGGCATGACTATTTATTTTTAACTTGTTATCTACTTTTATTTTTAATTATCACTTTTTAATTTTTTCAAGGCTTCCCATCTGGGATCAATGTCTGTTTTTTCTTTCTCTTCTAAAAATTTTAATGCAGCTTCGTTGCACAAACTTTTTCCCTCAATGTCAACTCCATGAATACGGCGAAATGGTAAATGAACCATGATAAATTCGTAAACATGAGAGTGAATGTCAATTTGATATTCGTTTGTTGCCAATGTAACCACATTTATGTCTTCTTCATTTTCAGATCTGTCGGTGATTTTGACATAAAGTGTTTCGGAGAAATTGAGCGGCAGGGAGACATCATCTCCACAGCGATCGCATTGGGTATTCATAAAACCGGAAAAATGAAATTTGAAAACCAGCAAATTAATGTTTTTCTCAATTTCTATATCCAAACGCATCTCTACGTCAAGCTTCTCATCCGATTGCATTTCTTCAAAGAACGAACTGTTTATCAAGAATTCCATGGAATGAAATCCTTGTTTAAGTCCCGCAAAATTAATAATATATTCACTCAAGTCTTCCAATTTCACATTTATTTTGGGGATGCAAAGGTAAGACTTTTTTTTATAAATGCTAACTTTTTTTGTTTTTTATACCAAAACATGAGTTTTTTTGGACTGTTTTACAAAAAAACAGAAAAAGTTATCAACAGTTGTTGTTGAAATTGTACAAACTTGTCATATATTCGTATGTTAGAGTTAAGATATTTCAATTTTTATTCATTTTGTTTTTTTACAACATTAAAAAATGTAATTTTGCATATTTATGGTAAATCAATTTAAAAGTGATGGAAACGAATAGTACACCAAAAAATCCAAAAGTAAATGTAGAAAGTATTTTAGCCGCTAAAAATCTAAAATTACCTAAGTTTATAGTTAGGTATCTAAAACGAATAATTCATCAAGATGAAATAAATGATTTCTTGGCGGAAAATGGTCATAAATATGGTATTGATTTTGCAAATGCTGCCATTGAGATGTTGAATGTAAAAATTAAGGTAAATAATCCCGAAAATATACCACCAACAGGCCGTTTTATAGTTGTTTCCAATCATCCTTTAGGTGGTCTTGACGGAATAGCACTAATTAGTACTTTTGGAAAAGTAAGAAAAGATATTTTTTTTCCAGCCAACGACTTATTGCTTTTTTTGAAAAACATGAATAATATTTTCATTCCCCTTAATAAACATGGTCGCAATACCCATGAAGGAATTGAGCAGTTTAATTCGGTTTTTGCCTCGGATGCATTGGTGCTTTTTTTCCCAGCAGGGCTTTGTTCGCGCAAGCAAAAAAACGAAATTTGTGATCTGGAATGGAAAAAAACAGTGGTTACCAAAGCACGTCAGTATAAAAGAGACATAATTCCAGTTTATTTTAATGGTCAAAACAGTCGTTTTTTCTATAATTTGGCTAACTTACGAAAGTTTTTACGCATCAAAACCAATCTCGAAATGTTGTATCTGTCGGATGAAATGTATAAACATCGTAACAAAAGTTTTGAAATTACCGTTGGTGAACCAATATCATACGAAACATTCACAAGCGAAAAGAGAGATATTGAATGGTCGGCATGGTTAAAAGAAAAAGTGTATTCACTTAAACTAGAAACTAATTAAAAGAAAACGCTATGGAGAAAATAATAGATCCTATTTCACGAGAACTCATTGAAAAAGAATTACTTGACAAGTATTTGCTACGAACTACAAACTATAGCAATAATCTGATTTTTGATGTAGATATTCATTCGGCACCCAATACTGTGATGGAATTAGGTCGCTTGAGAGAACTAACTTTTCGGGAAGCCGGAGGAGGAACTGGAAAAGAAGTAGACATTGATGAGTATGATACTGCCGAAAAACCATTTCGTCAACTTATTGTATGGGATCCTGCAGAACGAGAAATTGTGGGAGCTTATAGATATATACATGGCAAAAATATGAGTTTTGACCAAGACGGGCAGCCTTTGAGTCCTACATCTCATTTATTTAAGTTTTCCGAAAAGTTTATTGCAGAATATTTGCCTTATACCATCGAGCTGGGCAGATCTTTTGTTCAACCCAAATATCAACCGTCAAACAATCCTCGAAAAGGCCTGTATGCCCTTGATAATATTTGGGACGGACTGGGAGCTTTGGTTGTATATAACGACGATTTAAAATATTTTTTTGGGAAAATGACGATGTACAATTCATATCCACCAAAAGCAAGAGATATGATTTTATATGTATTAAAAAAATATTTTAACGATACCGAACAACTGCTATATCCTCACGAAGCTAAAGGGATTCTTTCAGATTGCAGAGAATTAGAAAAAATTTTCGTAAACGATGAATTTGCGAAAGACTTTAAAATCTTAGTCAGAAAAGTTAGAGAATTTGGAGTAAATGTTCCTTCGCTAATTAATATATATATGGGATTGGCTCCGACGATGAAATGTTTTGGAACTTCAGCCAATGAAGATTTTGGTGAAGTTGAAGAAACAGGTATTATGATTACAATAAAGGATATTTATGATGCCAAAAAAGAGCGTCACATCAATTTCCAAAAACGATAAAACAAAAAAATGATACACAAGGCAGAATTTTTAATGAGTAATCAAGATTACCGTAAATGCCCAGCTCCCAATAAGCCAGAATATGCATTTATTGGACGATCAAATGTTGGAAAATCTTCATTAATCAATATGATTACCAATAAAAAGAAACTCGCCAAAACATCTTCTTCTCCAGGAAAAACCCAACTTATCAACCATTTCTTAATCAATGAACAATGGTATTTGGTCGATTTACCAGGTTATGGCTATGCAAAATCGTCTAAAACAAATCGTCTAAAATGGTTGAAAATGATTTCAGATTATCTTACCCACCGTGAAAACTTAATGTGTACTTTTGTTTTAATCGATAGTAGAGTTTCGCCACAAGCCATTGATGTTGAGTTTATGAACAATTTAGGTAGCTGGCAAATTCCTTTTGTAATCGTTTTTACGAAACGCGATAAAATATCACATCCCATTATGAATGATTTGATTAAAACATACCAGGAAACAATGGCTGAAACTTGGGAAGAGTTTCCGCAATACTTTATTACTTCATCCGAGAAAAAACTGGGAGGGGACGAGGTTTTGGAATTTATAAAACAAACAAATACCCTATTCCAAAAATCAATTTAATTTGCTGAAACTGACTAATTATTAGTTTTTGGATTATTTTTGAACCTTAGAATTAATATATGAATTCAAATTTTGGAAAGATCCAATCTTTTTTTAGTGCAAAAAGAATTATTATCCCCATTTTAATTGGTCTTTCTGTTGCCCTTTTTTTTGTTTTCAAAGATTTCGATATAGAGGTTTTTAAAGCTATACGTTTCAATTTTTCCTTTTGGACATGGATTTTTTTAGCTTTGGTTTTTGTGGCCATCAGAGATTTTGCATACATGGTTCGCCTGCGAATGCTTACCGATAAAAAAATTGGTTGGCTTCAGTCCTTTCAAGTTATTATGCTCTGGGAATTTGCATCTTCATTAACACCATCGGTTGTTGGCGGATCTGCTATTGCCATGTTTATTATTAATCAGGAAAACATCTCCTTGGGTCGATCTACCGCCATCGTTATGATTACCGCCATATTTGATGAACTATTTTATATTGTTACCGTCCCGGTTTTTTTGCTTATGGCCGGATTTAGCAATGTGTTTGTAAAAGGCTCATTGAGCTTTATCGGCATGCAAATGAATGTAGGTTTGCTGTTTTTAGTAGGATATTTTTTTATTGTTCTTTTGGTTTTAATTTTAAGTTACGGTGTTTTTTTTCGTCCTTACCAAATGCGCTATATTTTGGTTTCCATTTTTTCGATCGGTTTTTTAAAACGTTGGAAATTCAAAGCTACCCGAACAGGCAATGAAATCATTATTGCATCTCGCGAATACAAAGACAAAACTATTTTTTATTGGCTAAAACTCTTTGGAATTACATTTGCTTCTTGGACATCCCGATTCCTCGTAGTAAATTGTATTATAGCCGCTGTTTCATCAAACACAGACCATATTTTGGTTTTTGCTCGTCAATTGGTGATGTGGGTTATTTTATTAATAAGTCCAACACCTGGTGGAACAGGCATTGCCGAATTTTTCTTTCCTGTATTTTTAAAAGAATTTATTCCTGTCGGACTAGCTCCCGCCTTGGCTCTTTTGTGGAGAGCTTTCTCGTATTATCCCTATATTTTTATTGGAATCATTGTTCTTCCTATTTGGTTCAGACGAATTCTTAAAAAGAGAAAAAGCGAACAAGAATAGATTTTTCTGCATTATTCGTTTAGTAATCTCTTTTCGAGCAAATCATTCTGCACTCTTGTTTGCTTCGGGTACAATTGCATTTGCCAAAGGCTTTATCAATTAGTTTTCGCTGTTGTTCTTTATGCAATTGGCTCGAACCCGTAGCCGGACTGCTACTGTCGGGGCGGGCAACCAAACGCAAAGGAACTTCCTTGAAGTTTCGGTGCAAATACGTCCATGCTCCCATGTTTCCAGGCTCTTCTTGAGCCCAAATCCATTCTACAGCAGTATGATATTTGTCGACAATTTCATACAATTGATCATACGGAATAGGACTGATTTGTTCCAATCGAATAATTGCTGTCTCTTCCGATTTAAGGATTTGTTTTTCATCCATTAAATCATAATAGATCTTTCCAGATGTAAAAATCACTCTTTTAATTTTTTCTGGAATCGCTTCAAAATCGTCAATCACTTCCTGAAATGTTCCGTTTGTCAAATCTTCCACCGTAGAAATACAGGCTGGGTGTCGCAATAAACTTTTGGGGGTAAAAACAATTAAGGGTTTGCGGAAAGAACGTAAAAGCTGACGTCGAATCGCATGAAAAAAGTTGGCTGGCGTGGTACAGTTCAAAACTTGCATATTGGATTCATCGCATTGTATTAAAAAACGCTCCATTCGACCGCTGGAATGTTCGGGACCTTGTCCTTCAAAACCGTGAGGCAACAGCAATGTTAAACCGCTCATTACGTTCCATTTTTCTTCGCCACTCGAAATAAATTGATCAATGATAATTTGTGCACCGTTAGCAAAATCGCCAAACTGTGCTTCCCAAATGGTTAAATAATCGGGTAATGCAATCGAATGTCCGTATTCAAAACCCAAAACTCCGTATTCTGAAAGCAATGAATTGTAAATTTTAAAAGCTGCATTTTCAGTTTTTACTTGATCCAATGGATAGTATTTTTTTCCTTCCTCATCGGTAATTACTGCATGTCGGTGCGAAAAAGTGCCTCTTTCAACATCCTGACCGCTCATACGAACGCCCATTCCTTCATTTACCAATCCGGCATATGCCAATAACTCACCCATGGCCCAATCAACAATTCCTTTGTTGAAATAATTTTCTTTTCGTTCGGAATAAAGTTTTTCTGTTTTTCGGAAAAATTTGTATTCAGCAGGTAGATTTGTGATCTTTTTGACAATATCATCCAATGTTTCTTTTGCAATAGAGGTATCTGCTTTTTCTTTGTATATCTCTTCAAATGCTCGGTTTATATGCTTCCAATCTTCGTGTAAAAAGGAAGAAATAACATTTTTAGTAATGTTGGTAGAAACCAATAAACAATTTTCTAAGTTTTTATTAATGGACTCTTCTATTTTCTTGATTTCTTCTAAAGTTATCGTTTTTTCAGAAAATAATTTATTCGAATATACATCCAATACATTCGGATGCTTATCAATGCTTTCATATAAAACAGGTTGAGTAAATCTGGGTTCGTCGCTTTCGTTGTGGCCATGACGGCGATATCCAACAATATCTATAAACACATCTCGGTGAAAAGCTCCTCTGTATTCAAGGGCTAATTCCATAACCAACGACAAGGCTTCGATATCGTCAGCATTCACATGAAAAATCGGTGCTTGAATGGTTTTGGCAACATCCGTACAGTAATTGCTCGAACGGGAATCAGAATATAAAGTGGTAAATCCAATTTGATTATTGGTGACAATATGTATGGTTCCTCCCGTGTGATATGCTGGTAATTCGGACATTTGCAGGCTTTCATATACAATTCCCTGACCCGATAATGCGGCATCTCCATGAATTACAACGGGAACAACTTTGCTATAATCTCCCTTATATTTAGTGTCAATTTTAGCTCTAGCTATACCTTGAACAACGGTATCAACGGCTTCTAAATGCGAAGGATTGGGTGCCAAAGTAAGGTTTACTTCTGCCGAAGTTTCTGTTTTGAAAACAGAAGTTAGTCCCAAATGATATTTAACATCGCCCAATAAATAGGTGTTTTCGTATTCGTTGCCCTTAAATTCACTAAATATATCAGAAATTGGTTTTTTCATGATGTTCGCCAATACCGTTAAACGCCCACGATGAGCCATGCCAATGAAAAATTCACGAATCTTGAGTTCTGCTCCTTTGTTTATTAGGGTGTATAAACCTGGAATTAAAGCATCGGTTCCCTCCAACGAAAATCGTTTTTGTCCAGGAAATTTTTTATGGATAAACTTTTCAAAATAAACCGCTTCAGCTAGACTTTTGTATAAATTCAGCTTTCTATCGTCAGAGAAATTGGGTGTGTTTTTTGATTTCTCCATTTTTGAACGCAACCACAACCTCATTTCTGGAACTCTAATATAGGCATATTCTACCCCTATAGAACCACAGTAAGTTTCTTGTAAATGAGCGACGATGTTGTGCAAATTTGTTTTGGGCAAGCCTATCTCTGTGGCCGCTTCGTACTCTTTAGTCAATTGATCTTTGCTAAATCCATAATGTTCAATATCCAAATTGGGATGATGGTTTTTTCGAGTTAAAATTGGATTTGTTTTGGCAAATAAGTGTCCTCTTTCACGATAGGCCGTAATTAAGCGAATCACATTAAACTCATCCGAAATCATGCCCGAAGGGCTTTTTGGCAAAATTGGGTAATGAGCTACAGAAAATTCAAAGCCTTTAAAAAAAGCCTGCCAGCTTGCATCCACTGAGGAAGGATTTTCCTTATATTTTTGATACAAATCTTCGATTACACTGGGGTCTGACGAATTTATAAACAATGATTGATCCATAATTTTAAATACTTATTTCTTGCAAAAAACTATTTTTAGAAGTCCTATAATCTACTCAAACGGATAAAGATAGAATATTGTTTACATAAATGCCAGATAAAGTTTAAAATTATCCATAGAATACAGCTTATTTGACAGAACAATCTCTTTTTATCTCCATATATCATTTTGAATGCAATAACAATAAGCCATCCTTTGATATTGATTCAAAATTATGTAATTTTGCTTCTTATAAATTAAACCATACGATGAAAAAAATCCAAATGGTTGACTTAAAAAGTCAATATCAAAATATTAAAGAAGAAGTTGATAAAGCAATTGAAGATGTGATAAATAGCACCGCTTTTATAAACGGTCCAGCAGTTAAAGAATTTCAAGAGAATTTAGAAAAATATTTAGGAGCAAAACATGTTATTCCTTGTGCCAATGGTACGGATGCTCTGCAAATAGCAATGATGGCGTTGGATTTACAACCTGGAGATGAGGTTATCACTACAACATTTACATTTATTGCTACTGCAGAAGTTATTGCTTTACTCAGATTGGCTCCCGTGTTGGTGGATGTGGAACCAGATACTTTTAATATTTCTATTGAAGCGATTGAAAAAGCTATTACGCCTAAAACCAAAGCCATTGTTCCGGTTCATTTGTTTGGACAATGTGCCAATATGGAGGCAATTATGGCTTTGGCAAAAAAACACAATCTTTTTGTGATTGAAGATAATTGCCAAGGAATTGGAGCCGATTATCTGTTTTCAGACGGTCGAAAAGTGAAATCTGGAACGATTGGAGAAATTGGTTGCACTTCCTTTTTCCCTTCCAAAAACTTAGGATGTTATGGTGATGGGGGTGCCATTTTTACCAATGATGATGATTTAGCATACAAAATGCGAGGAATTGTAAATCACGGAATGTTTGTCCGTTATCATCACGAAATGGTCGGCGTAAACTCGCGATTGGACAGCATTCAAGCAGCTATTTTAAATGTAAAATTGAAAAAACTAGACGAATATATCTTAGCCCGTCAAAAAGCAGCAAATTATTACAATACTGCTTTTGCAAATCATCCAAAAATCAAAACCCCCATTACTTCTTCGTACTCAACTCATGTTTTTCATCAATATACTCTTGTTTTATCCGGAGTTGACAGACCAAAACTTCAAGAATTTATGACGGGAAAAGACATTCCTGTGATGATTTATTATCCGATTCCTTTGCATCAGCAAAAAGCATACATTAGCGAACGTTATAAGGATGGTGATTTCCCGGTGGCAGAACATTTGTCTGCTCATGTTATTTCATTGCCTATGCATACAGAGCTAGAAGATGAGCAGTTGGCTTATATTTCAAATTCGTTATTAGAATTTATCAATCGTTAATACAATCATTATGTCAGAAAAATATTATGCACATCCAACAGCCATAGTAGATGACAATTGTCAGATAGGAGAAGGGGTTAAAATTTGGCATTTTTCCCATATTATGTCAAATTGTGTGATTGGTGATTTTTGCAATATTGGTCAAAATGTGGTCGTGTCGCCTGAAGTTGTTTTAGGAAAAAACGTAAAAGTACAAAACAATGTTTCCATTTATACGGGCGTTATTTGCGATGACGATGTTTTTCTGGGACCATCCATGGTCTTCACCAATGTTATAAATCCCCGAAGTGCTGTCAATCGAAAGTCGGAATATTTGAAAACCCATGTTGGAAAAGGGGCTTCCATTGGTGCAAATGCAACCATTGTGTGCGGTCATAATATTGGCGAATATGCTTTTATCGGAGCTGGAGCAGTGGTTACAAAAGAAGTACTTCCGTATGCCTTAGTAATGGGTAATCCGGCTCGTCATGTAGGATGGATGAGCGAGTTTGGACATCGTTTGAATTTTAACGAAAACAATATTGCCGTTTGTCCAGAAAGTAATGAAAAATATGAACTTATTAATAATCGTGTAAAAAAAACAGTAGAATGAACAAATCTCAAAATTTCGCATTGATTGGTGCTGCAGGCTATATTGCACCGCGTCATATGAAAGCCATTAAAGATACAGGCAATAAGCTATTAGCAGCTCTTGATAAAAATGATAGTATTGGAATTATCGATTCATATTTTCCAGAAGCCGATTTTTTTATGGAATCCGAAAGATTTGATCGACATCTTCATAAACTTTTGCGTTATGAACCCGAAAAAAAGGTTGATTATGTTGGAATTTGTTCGCCCAACTATTTGCACGATGCTCACATCCGTTTAGCCATGCGAAATCAAGCTCATGCCATTTGCGAAAAACCCTTGGTTTTGAATCCATGGAACATCGATGCTTTGAAAGAAATGGAAGTCGAAACGGGTAAAAAGATTTATAATATTCTTCAACTTCGTTTGCATCCGTCCATTATTTCCTTGAAAGAAAAAATTGCAAACGGTCCGAAGGATAAGATTTACGATGTTGATTTAACCTACATCACCGGACGAGGAAGATGGTATCATTTTTCATGGAAGGGCGACATTATGAAATCCGGAGGAATTGCAACGAATATTGGCGTTCACTTTTTTGATATGCTGACGTATATTTTTGGTGATGTAAAAGAAAATATCGTTCATCGCCACGAAAAATCGATTGCATCAGGCTATATGCTTTTAGAAAAAGCACGAGTACGTTGGTTTTTAAGTATAGATTATAAATACGTTCCAAAAGAACTCGCCGAAAAAGGACAAACTACGTATCGTTCTATCACTGTAAACGACGAAGAAATAGAGTTTAGTGGTGGCTTTACTGATTTACATACCCAGAGTTATCAAAAAATACTCGAAGGAAATGGTTTCGGTTTGGATGATGCATATCCTTCAATCAACATTGTACACACTATTCGAAATATTCAGCCAATAGGGAGAACAGGCGAGTCCCATCCCTTTTTAACAGTACAATAAACACATTTCAATTAAATTTGTCAATCATAATAGAAATTATGAGTATATACAAAAAACTAATAAATAAAGAAACTAAATTATCTGTAATTGGTCTTGGCTACGTAGGTTTGCCAATTGCTTTAGAATTTGCAAGAAAAATCAAAGTAGTTGGATTTGACATAAAATCTGATCGCATTGAAATGATGAAAAATCGAATCGATCCCAGCGAAGAACTAGAAGCAGAAGCATTTGATGGATGTGATATTGTTTTTACCGCAAATGCAGATGATTTAAGAGATGCTACATTTCATATTGTTTCTGTGCCAACTCCGATTGATAAAAACAATTTGCCTGATTTAACTCCCTTATTAGCTGCTTCGAGAACCGTAGGAAAAGTTTTGAAAAAAGGAGATTACGTGGTTTACGAATCTACTGTTTATCCAGGTTGTACAGAAGAGGATTGCATTCCTGTTTTGGAAGAGATATCGGGTTTAAAGTTTAAAGAAGATTTTATGGTTGGTTTTTCGCCTGAACGAATAAATCCAGGAGATAAAGAACACACCTTAAGAACCATTGTTAAAATTGTTTCGGGTTGCTGCGATGAATCATTGGATAATATTGCAAAAACCTATGAATTGGTGGTTGATGCAGGCGTCCATAGAGCTCCTACAATAAAAGTAGCAGAATCGGCTAAAGTAATTGAAAATACTCAACGAGATGTGAATATTGCATTGATTAATGAGTTGTCAATTTTATTTAATCGCATGGGAATCAATACATACGATGTATTGGAAGCAGCCGGAACCAAGTGGAATTTTTTGAAATTTTCGCCAGGTTTAGTTGGTGGTCACTGTATCGGTGTGGATCCATATTACCTCGCTTTTAAAGCGCAAGAATATCGGTATCATCCACAAATTATCAAATCAGGTCGTTTTGTAAATGACTCAATGGGGTATTATGTTGCCAAACAGTTGGTTAAAAGAATGATTGGACAAAACAAAAACATTCTCGATACTAAGGTTTTGGTCATGGGAGCTACTTTTAAAGAGGATGTTAGCGATATTAGAAATGCTCGCATTGCAGATACCATTCACGAATTGCAATCCTATAATGTAAAAGTCGACGTGGTGGATCCATTTGCAAACTCTAAAGAATTATTTGATGAATATGGTTTTGGATTGTGCGAAAACATAGCCGATGACTATGATGCAATCATTGTTGGTGTTAATCATAAACCATATTATGAATTAACCGAGGAATATTTTAAATCCATTACAAAAGAAAAATCAATCTTTTTCGATGTAAAAGGTATTTATCGCAATAAGATTACTAGTTTAGAATATATGAGTTTGTAATGAATATTATTTAACTTGTGCAGTCGAATTAATATTAATTCAACTGCATTTTAATAAATATAGATATGATGATTTTAGTCACTGGAGGTACCGGATACATTGGCTCTCATACCGTTGTCGAGTTGCTTAATGAAGGTTTTGAAGTGGTCATTGCTGACAATCTTTCCAATTCTAACGAAGAGGTCGTGGAAGGGGTTTATCAAATTTGCAAAAAAAAACCGATATTTGTCAAATGTGATTTAGCAAAAAAAGAGGAAGTTGTCAAACTTTTCGATGCGTATCCAAACATTCAAGGAGTGATCCATTTTGCAGCGTATAAAGCCGTGGGAGAATCGGTTGAAAATCCTTTAAAATATTATCAAAACAATCTGTTTTCGCTTATTAATTTATTGGAAGAGATGAAGGACAGAAAAATCAGTCACCTGGTTTTTTCTTCTTCGTGTACCGTTTATGGCCAGCCTGAGCAATTGCCAGTAACCGAAAAATCGCCAATTCAAAATGCGATGTCGCCATATGGAAACACCAAGCAGATTTCTGAAGAAATTCTTCATGATTTTATCCATGCAACCACCGATTTTAAAGCCATTGCTTTACGATATTTCAACCCCATCGGAGCTCACGAATCGGCTTTAATTGGGGAGTTGCCTATAGGAGTGCCGCAAAACTTAATTCCATACATTACGCAAACAGCCATGGGAATACGATCTTTGCTCAAAGTTTTTGGAGGAGATTACAATACATCTGATGGAACTTGTATTCGTGATTATATTCATGTGGTTGATTTGGCAAAAGCACATATCGTGGCTCTTCGCAGAATGATTCAAAACCATAATAAAAAAGCATTTGAAATTTTCAATGTGGGAACCGGAAGAGGATTCTCGGTTTTGGAAGTGATAAAAAGTTTTGAAAAAGTAAGCAATGCAAAATTAAATTATGAAATAGTAGATCGCCGTGCTGGTGATATTGAAAAAGTATGGGCAGATACAACTTATGCAAGCAGTGAATTGGAATGGAAAGCCGAAAAATCACTCGACGAAATGTTGCTATCGGCATGGAAATGGGAACAAGTTTTAGATAAAAAGCAAAAACCAAAATAATATGAAAAAAATTTTAATTACTGGTGGAGCCGGGTTTATAGGTTCGCATGTGATTCGTTTATTTGTCAATAAATACCCAGATATTCAAATATTTAATCTCGACAAATTAACCTACGCAGGAAATTTGTTGAATTTATCAGATATTGAATCTAAACCCAATTATACGTTTATCAAAGGCGATATTGTTGATGCCCCATTTATTGATGCTCTGTTTGCCAAACATCAATTTGATGGAGTTATTCATTTGGCAGCCGAATCGCATGTAGATCGCTCGATTAGCGGACCTATGGAATTTATTTTTACAAATATTATTGGAACTGCAAATTTGTTGAACGCTTTTAAAGCTACCTGGAAAGACTTTACGGGAAAACTTTTCTATCATGTTTCAACCGATGAGGTCTATGGTTCGCTGGGTGATGAAGGATTGTTTACCGAAACAACGCCCTACGATCCCAAAAGTCCTTACTCGGCGTCTAAAGCTTCGTCTGATCATATTGTGAGAGCATATTGTCACACTTATGGTTTGCCTGTTGTTATTTCAAATTGTTCCAACAATTACGGACCCAATCAATTTCCTGAAAAATTGTTGCCATTAATGATTAACAATATTCGTCACAACAAGGCACTTCCCATTTATGGAAAAGGCGAAAATGTTAGAGATTGGTTGTATGTGATTGATCATGCCAGAGCCATAGATCTTGTTTTTTGGAAAGGGAAAATGGGAGAAACTTATAATATTGGCGGAAATAATGAATGGACAAACATTGATTTGGTTCACAAATTATGCGAAATTATGGATCGCAAACTTGGAAGAGAGCCGGCAACTTCTGCTAAATTGATTACTTATGTGACGGATCGAGCCGGACATGATTTGAGATATGCCATCGATGCTTCAAAAATCAAAAATGAACTTGGATGGGAGCCTTCTCTGAAATTTGATGAGGGTTTCGATATTACGGTTGATTGGTATCTTTCCAATAAAGAGTGGTTGGATAATGTTACCAGTGGCGATTATCAAAAATATTACGATGAGCAGTATTTGTAAGTTTTAGCATTCTATTTTTAATTCTTTGACACAAAAAAACTCCAATTTAAATTGGAGTTTTTTTATTAGAATCAATGCTTATCGGGCAATAATCATATTATTGGTTTTGTGTTCACCGTTTTTAGTACTGATTCTGTATAGATAATATCCGGTTTTGAAGTTAGAAGTATTAAGTTCGTACACCAAAGTATTGGCTTCAATTTTCTCTGAAAAAACAAGTCTTCCTTGAGTATCAAAAATATCCAGGTTTAAATCTTCTTTACTGTTCAAAGGAATATAGGTTTTTTCATTTGCTGGATTTGGATAATTGTGTCCTAAAAATAGACTTTGAAGAGCTTCTTCGGAAATGTTGTTATAAAGTCCGTTAAACCAGTCGTATGTAATTTTAAATATTTCATTACGTTTCTCTTCTGAAGCAATCATTTCAAGCCCAACTCCCAGATAAACTACTTTATAGGTTTCGTTGTTGAAACGGATTCCAGCTTTTTTGTTGGCATCATTGTATGTGAAAATATGAACAGATCCTCCAATGGTGTCAATTTGGTCAGGATAAATATAAGAATTGCCATATGCACCAAATATTGCTGAGTTTCCCACATTTTCAAAAGGATATCCTTCTGACATTGCTTTAAGCTGAGAGTTTGCGGGGCTTCCATCATCTTTATAAACAGCATGGATGTAGTTTTTAAAGAAGTTTTTAGTAACCGCTGTTCCGTATCCTCCAGATTGAGTGATGTCCCAAGCAATATCTTGTCCAGACATAAACACATTGCCACCGTTATTCATAAATGACATTAATGCGGTTGCTTCTTCATCCGAAAGAGAAGGGAATGACCAACCAATATTTAGATAAATGTTTTTTACTCCTGCCATTATATTGGCATCAAAAGCTTTTTTCATAATACTCGCATTTGTATTTGCCCAAGATGTACAATTTGTTGCAGCCATGGCATTGTTGAAGACATGGTCAAAATTATACTCTTCACCATCGCCCCAAGAGCCGCTTCCACTTGCAATTAAATCGGTAATACCCGACATTACATACATTTCAAATTGTTTGGGCGATGCATTCGGATTGTTTACAGAAACCATTCTAACAGTAATTTTTGCCAATCCTGCATCCGTTCCGGGAACTACGTTTACAGTTATGTTTGAAGGTGTACCGTTGGTGATTGAAACTATCGCACTATCGCTATAGTTTGTAGAATTATGACTAAAATTACACGTCCATGAAGCAGGCATGTTCTCTTTTTGGATATAGATTTTGAAATCTTCAGTTCCAGCTAATGAGCTGTTTATTTGCAAGTTAAATTCATTTGTTTGTGAAGGACTACCCCCTTGAATTATTTGTGAAGGACCTGTAATTTCGCCTGTATAAAGTGCTGTTTCTCCAGTATGTAAACCATTTATTGCAGGAACTTGTACAGCGGTATAAACATCTTTTCTTGTTTCTGTTACAAAAGCAGCAATGCGGCAATTTTCAATAACCACAGGAATGCCTGCGGATGCCCCATTTGCAATGCTTTCAGGAACAGTATAAGTATATGTGCGTTGAACTAATGTCCCTTGTGTGGTAGTGCTTACAGGATCACCCCATTGT
>JAQUGA010000186.1 GCA_028684405.1 Bacteroidales bacterium
TTGAGTTATTGGTAAATTATATTGAAAAAACCCATGATTACTACAATAATTTAATCACTCCAACCCTAAAACTTCTTATTAAAGATGTATCTAAAATATGTAAAGAAGAGACGTGTTCAGTTCTTTTGATGCGTTTTTTTAATCAGTATATAAAGGAGTTAACGGAACATATTCAATATGAGGAAGATGTCGTTTTTCCCTATCTTCGATTATTGAATATGGCAATTAAAGAAGGAGTGGATAAAAGTGAACTAGAGGATATTGATTTCCGAATTGATAAATTTCAGGACAAACATCATTCTATTCAAGAGAAATTATTTGATTTGAAAAATGTTTTAATAAAGTATTTTTCATTGCCCGATGACGAAACAATTGTTCACATTTTGTTTTTACTCTATCGCTTTGAAAAAGATTTGGCCGATCATATTCTTCTTGAAAACAATTTGTTGAATCCGATGATCCGAAAGATGGAGCAAAAACTATTTTAGTAAAATATTACTGTGTTAAAAGATTAGTCTAATTCCATCCAACGCATCATTTTTTCATCTAATGATTCACTTAAGTTTTGATATTCGTTAGACCATTTTACAAGCAAATCGTTATCAGTTTCGCCTGTGCTCATAAGTTTTAGAAGTTTTTCAATTTCAGTTTCTATCTTTGGAATTTCACTTTCCAGTTTCAGATATTCTTGTTCTTCTTTATAGCTTCTTTTTTTTGCAGTCTCCTTTTTAGGTGTTTTTTCAATCTCTTTTTGGGTTTCCAATTGGGATTGTTTTCGAATTTGACTCTCTTCTTTTCGTTTTTGTTTTCGGTATTCGCTATAACTTGAATAGTAGTCTTTTATAACTCCATTTTCTTCAAATACGAAAATATGGTCAGTAATTTTGTCCAATAAAAAACGGTCGTGAGAAACAATGAGCGCACATCCTTCAAAGTCTAAGAGGAACTCTTCCAAGGTATTCATGGTTTCGATATCAAAATCATTGGTGGGCTCATCCAGAAGTAAAAAATTAGGATTTTGAGAAAGTACCAACAGAAGATGGAATCTGCGTTTTTCGCCACCGCTCAGATTTTCATAATAATTCCATTGGGTGGTGTGGGCAAATCCAAATAGATTCAAAAAGACAGAGGCCGAAATTTCTTTTCCATTTTTAAGACGTATATATTCTGTGTGTTCTTTCAAAATATCGATAAGCCGTTTTGAAGAGTCAATATTTAGTCCTTCTTGAGAGTAATAACCGAATTTCACAGTGCTGCCAATGGATATTTTTCCTGCATTGGGTTTGTATTTTCCGATAAGAATTTTAAGAAGTGTTGATTTTCCGCAGCCATTGGCACCAACAATGCCAATTCTTTCTCCCCTTTTAAAAGTATACGTAAAATCATCAATAATTTTTTTATCGTCAAAAGAAAAATGCAAATTATTTATTTCTAATATTTTATTTCCAATTCTTTCGCTGGTTACTCCAAAAGATTTCATCTCTTGTTGCTTTGTTTTCGAAGCCTTGTCTTCGATTTCATAAAAATTATCGATGCGTGCTTTTGATTTTGTGGTTCGGGCTTGGGGAGTACGCCTCATCCAATCAAGCTCTTTTCTATATAAAGATTGTGCTTTTTCAGTTTCCGCTTTTTCGTTCAGGATACGTTCCTCTTTCTTTTCCAGAAAATACTCATATCTCCCTTTGTAGCGATAAATTTGTTGATTGTCGATTTCCAATATTTCATCGCAAACGTTGTTCAAAAAACTCCGGTCGTGAGTCACCATCAATAGGGATAAATTCTGTTTGCTTAAATACTCTTCAAGCCATTCTATCATGTCCAGGTCTAGGTGGTTCGTCGGTTCATCCAGAATAAGAAGGTCGGCCTGATTAATTAGTGCGGAAGCCAATGCAATTTTCTTTTTTTGACCGCCAGAAAGTTCTTTTGCCTTTTGTTCAAAATTGGTGATTTGAAATTTTCCTAATATCTGCTTGATATGATTTTCGTAATTCCAAGCATCCAAAGTGTCCATCTGGCGTAAAACAGCTTCGTAGTTTTCGGGGATAAAGTTTTGATTTTCACTTTTCTGAATGCTCAGTAAACAGCTTTCGTATTCTTTAATGAGTTTTATGGTTTCGTTTTCGCTATTAAATATCAGATCAATAACATTTGCTTCAGGATCAAATTCGGGGTCTTGCGGAAGATACGCCAATCGAACGTCGTTTCGCAGAACAATTTGTCCCTCGTCGGCCGTTTCAATTCCGCTAATAATATTTAAAAGTGTCGTTTTTCCAGTCCCGTTGCGAGCTATGAGAGCTATTTTCTGCCCTTTTTCTATACCAAAGGTTAAATTCGAAAAAAGCATTTTTTCACCGTAGGTTTTTGAAAGTTTTTCTGCTAAAAGAATGTTCATGAAGTTGTGAAATTAGTTTTCAAAAGTACGTAAAATAAGGCATATAAGGTCTATCGATACTCAAGTTGTTTTGTGTAAGCATTTTATGATAAAAAAAAAGCCCTGAATTATCAGGACTTTTTCTAAAAGTAATATCAAAAAATTATATTTTTTTGACGTTTATTGCTTTTTTTCCACGTTTGTCTTCTACGATTTCAAATTCAACTCTGTCATCGTTTGTAACTTTGTCATTTAAACCAGTAACGTGTACGAAAATTTCATTGTTTGTATCGTCTTCGCATACAAAACCGTAACCTTTACTTTCATTGAAGAATTTAATAACTCCGATAGGCATAATAATAATAATTAAGTATTTAAAAAAATTTATTTACGCAACAAATGTACACCTTTTATTTTGATTTATTGTTAAAAACGAAAAAATCTTGCATTTTTTTTTAAGAGTTTTGAAAATATATTATTTGTAATAATATTATACAGCTTAAGTGGCTCGCAATCAGTTTTTTAAAAAAGAACAGTTCTGTCTTTTACAACAATATGTTATTATTAAGTTTGCATAAATGTTTTTTTCGTATTTTTGTGCGCTTACTTGATTTCTATATACAGTCATTTTTTTTAATGTATGGATTAGCGTAATCTAGTATGCAACTTATTTTATTTATTTTTAATGACAAGAGAGTAGTAATTAATTCATGTTTTAATGTTTACGGAGAAAGATAAAGCTTTAATACATCATAAGGGAATTCAGGTACAACAAATAGAATCACAGATTCAGCAATTTAAAACGGGTTTCCCATTTATTTTGTTGAAAAATGCAGCTAAGTTAAACGAAGGAATTGAATATTTTACTACCCAAGGGTCCAATAAGTTATATACGGATTATGATGAACTTATTGAAAAACTTTCCTTGGTGAAATTTGTTCCTGCTTCTGGAGCAGCGACTCGTATGTTTAAAGATTTGTTTTTTTTTAGAGATAATTTCCAAACTTGTCCCAAAGACGATGCAGCTTTAAAATTTGGCTATCACTTTTTTAAAGATATTTCTCAGTTTGCTTTTTATGAAGATTTGAAGAAAATTCTAAAATCTAAAGGAAGTGATCTTCACGACTTAATTGAAAATAAAGAGTATGGGCTTGTTTTGGACGCATTGTTGTCGGAAAACGGTTTAAATTATGCTAATTTGCCAAAGGCTTTGTTGAAATTTCATCGCATTTCACCAAAACATTCCAGAACTGCCCTCGAAGAGCATCTGGTCGAAGGTGCTATGTATGCCAAAATGTCAAATGGAAAAGTTCGCCTTCACTTTACGGTTTCCTCGGAGCATCAGAAAGATTTTAAAAAGCTCATAAAAGATGTAGTTTCTAAATATCAAAAGGAGTTTGAAGTTGTTTATGATATTGAATTCTCCTGTCAAAAATCTGAAACGGATACGATTGCAGTAGATATGGATAATAATCCATTTCGTGAGACAGATGGAAGTTTGGTTTTTCGTCCTGCAGGTCATGGTGCTCTGCTTTCAAATTTAAATGATATTGATGCGGATATTATCTATATCAAGAATATTGATAATGTTGTACCCGATCGCTTGAAAGATGCCACTGTTTTGCATAAAAAAATCATCGCTACATATTTAATAAATCTGCAAACGAAAACACATCATTTTTTGACTCTTATTAAGGAAAACAAGTGCAACGAGAAAAACCTTAAAGATCTTCTGCTTTTTGCAAAAGATGAGTTGAATATATTTATACCGAAAGGTTTTGAAGAGTTGCCTCAAAATAATCAGATTGACTACTTGCAAAAAATGTTGAATCGTCCGATGCGTGTTTGCGGAATGGTCAAAAACCAAGGCGAGCCTGGTGGCGGGCCTTTTTGGGTAGAAAACCCTTTGGATGGCTCGTTGAGCTTGCAAATTGTAGAAACATCACAAATTGATTTGCAAAATGAAAAGCAAAATCGTATTATTCAACAATCTACACATTTTAATCCGGTGGATTTGGTTTGTGCCGTTAAAGATTTTGAGGGAAATAAGTTTAATTTGATGGATTTTGTTGATCCCAATACGGGTTTTATTTCTATTAAGTCAAAAGATGGCAAGGATTTGAAAGCCATGGAATTGCCAGGTTTGTGGAATGGAGCAATGGCAAATTGGATTACTATTTTTGTTGAGGTTCCTTTGATTACCTTTAATCCGGTGAAAACTATTAATGATTTGTTGCGGTCAGAACATATGTAGTGTTTGTAAACTTTTCCTTCTCGCAATTTTAATCTTAAATCAGTTCGGCGTTTCGGGTTCGCTCTACCGACCGAAATCCCATACTTAATTACCTAAAGGATGATTTGTGAAAAGCTAGTAATTTTTTTACGAACCTAAATCTTCAGCCATTCACAAACAATGTTGTCGTAATAGTCTTCAGCTTGATTTTTGGGTTTAAATTCATTGGTGCTTTTAGAATAATTGTAGTCTTTTTTCCACTCTTTATAGTTTTTAGAAATTTGTACTAATGCATCAATGATAAAGTAAAGCTCTTCATTGGTCATGGTAGGGTGAAGCGATAATCGCACCCAACCTGGTTTCATGGAAAGATCGCCACTGTTGATGCGTTCCGTTATTTCTCGGGATTGTTCGTAAGAAACATCCAGCAGGAAATGTC
>JAQUGA010000020.1 GCA_028684405.1 Bacteroidales bacterium
TTTTCTCTATTACGTTTTGGGTGAAAATTTACCTTTTAAAACTCATTATGAAGCTGTTTCCAAAGCTGCTGAATGGGGTTTTAAGGTTCCCAAAGAGACGAAAGTTTGCAAGGGAATGGATGAGGTTTGGAAATTTATTGATTTTTGGGATCATGAGCGTCATAATCTTCCTTTTGATATTGATGGAGTCGTGATTAAAGCCAATTCTTTTGATTTGCAAAAAGCGGCCGGATTTACGGCCAAAAATCCACGTTGGGCTATTTCTTATAAGTATAAAGCCGAAAGGGTGGCTACAAAATTATTGTCCGTCGTTTATCAAGTAGGAAGAACTGGCATCATTACGCCCGTTGCCAATCTTGAACCCGTTTCCTTGTCGGGATCCATTGTTAGAAGGGCTTCTTTGCACAATGCTGATATTATGGAATCGCTTGATATTCATCATGATGATGTGGTTTTTGTTGAAAAAGGCGGTGAGATTATTCCGAAAATTATTGCTGTAGACTTGTCCCATCGACAAGCGAATGCGCAAAAATATTCGTTTATTGATAAATGTCCTGAGTGCGGAAGTAAACTTCTGAGAGTTGAAGGTGAATCTGCTTATTTCTGTTTAAATGAAAGTGCCTGTCCGCCACAAATTAAAGGGAAATTAGAACATTTTATAGGTCGTAAAGCCATGAATATTGACAGTCTTGGGGAAGGGAAAGTAGAAATGCTTTTTGATCATAATTTGGTTCATAATGTTGCTGATTTCTATGACTTAAGCTATGATAAATTAATTGGTTTGGAAAAAATAATTCCGGCTACCGATGAAAAGATGGAACGCACAATTTCATTTCGTGAGAAAACCGTAGAGAATATTTTGAATGCCATCGAAAATTCTAAATCTGTTCCTTTTGAGCGACTTTTGTTTGCTCTTGGAATTAAAAATGTGGGCGAAACCATTGCTCAAAAAATTGCACACCATTTTGGGAATATTCAAAATATCATGAATGCCACTTATGAATCTTTAATTATGATTGATGATGTGGGCGATCAAATTGCAAAATCGGTTATTGATTATTTCTCCGACCTTAATAATATGATTATGATCGATCGGTTGAAAGCGGCTGGTTTACAAATGGAAGTCAAAATTGATACTTCAGAGCAAAAACCGAATTTGTTGCAAGGAAAAGCCTTTGTGGTGAGTGGTGTTTTTTCTATTTCTAGAGATGTTTTAAAGAAAATGATTGTTGATTATGGTGGAAAAAACACCTCTTCTATTAGCTCTAAAACAGATTTTGTTCTGGCGGGCGACAAAATGGGACCCGAAAAATTTAAAAAAGCTCAAACCCTAAAATTAAATATTATTTCAGAAGAGGAATTCTATAAAATGATAAATCTATGAGAAAAAAAAGATTTGAATTTGTTTGGATCTAAGAACAAATAATTACTTTTACTAAAAATCTGATTCTCGAAAAATGGATTTTTTTGAATCAGAAAGGAAATATACTACGTTCACTTTTTTAATCAATCAAAAAATCACTCATGAAAATCTCATTTTTAGGAGCCATTGGCGAAGTAACAGGTAGCAAATTTTTATTGACTACCAAAAAAGGACAAAAAATCCTTTTGGATTGTGGAATGTATCAAGGAAAAGGACTAGAAACAGACGCCATGAATCGAGATTTAGGGTTTGAACCTTCTGAAATTGATTTTTTATTATTGTCGCATGCTCACATCGATCACTCTGGATTGATTCCTTATTTGATCAACAATGGTTTTGAAGGAACTGTTTTTTGTACGCCTGCCACCCGCGATTTATGCTCGATTTTGTTGCCCGATGCAGGAAAAATTCAGGAAGCGGATACACACACTTTTAATAAAAAAAGAAGCGCACAAAATCTACCTCCCGTAGAACCTATTTATACCCAAAAAGATGCCTTCTTGAGTCTGAATTCTTTCGTGAGTATCCCTTATGGAAAAGAATTTAAATTTTGTGATGAGGTAAGTTTGTTGTTTACTGATGCTGGACATGTCTTAGGGGGAGCAGCGGTAAATCTGACTGTCAGAGAAGAGGGAGAAGTCATTAAACGTATTTGTTATACCGGTGATGTGGGACGCTATAATAAACGAATTTTGAAAGATCCGCAAGCATTTCCACAAGCAGATTATTTAATTACAGAATCAACCTATGGAAATCGAACTCACGCTCCAATAGAAAACGCTGAAATTGAACTTTTACGCATTGTAAAAGAAACATGCGTCGTAAATCGCGGAAAGCTTATTATCCCGTCTTTTGCCATCGGTCGTGCTCAAGAGATGATTTATGCTCTCGATCGCTTGCATAATATGCACTTACTGCCAGAAATTAATGTGTTTGTAGACAGCCCTTTGGCCATTTCGGCAACCGATATTTTTCGTTTACATACCGAATGTTTCAACGATGAGATGTTGGAGAGTTTGAGAAACGATCCCGATCCTTTTGGCTTTGATAAACTTCATTATATCAGAACAATCGATGCTTCAAAACATTTGAATACACTCGTAAAACCCTGTATTATTATTTCTGCTTCGGGTATGATGGAAGCGGGTAGGGTTAAACATCACATTGCTAATAATATTGAAAATAAGAGAACTACCATTTTGGCAGTTGGCTATTGTTCGCCCAATACGCTTGGTGCTAAAATATTACGTGGAGATAAGTCGGTTTCTATTTTTGGAAGAAAATACAAGGTTAGAGCTCAAGCAAAAACATTGTTCTCCTATTCGGGACATGCCGATTATTTGGAGTTGACGAAGTTTTTGGAATGTCAAGACTTCTCAAAAATCAAACAAACTTTTATTGTTCATGGGGAGGATGAAAGCAGAGCCTTTTTTAAATCTCATTTAGAAAGCAAAGGATTGCAAAATGTTTGCATGCCCGAATTTAGAGAAGTGGTTGAATTATGATAATGCTTGATTCACTTTAGAAGCAGCTTCTAAAACCTCTTCGTACTCTTCGGGACTTAAATCATTGAAGAAATAGTGCACAGGATTTACTTTGCTACCGTTTTTGATAATTTCATAATGCAAGTGTGGTGAAACTGAAAGCCCAGTGTTGCCAATATATCCAATTAGTTCACCTCGCTTGACTTTCTGGCCTGGGCGAACTGCTGAGCGAGACAAATGTGCATAAAGCGATTGGTAACCAAACCCATGATTGATAAGGATGGCATTGCCGTATCCCGACAATCTGTCTGATTTTGCAACGGTTCCATCGCCCGAAGCATAAATAGGAGTTCCTCGAGGTGCAGTAATATCAATTCCACTATGAAAACGTTTTACTTTTAGGATGGGGTGGAATCGGGGACCAAAACCAGATATTATTTTCTTTTTACCATCTTTAATTGGAATAATAGCAGGAATAGAGGCCAACATTTCGCTTTTTCGTTTTGTAAGATTAACAACTTCATCTAAAGATTTTGATTGTACATAAAGTTGACTTGAAGTTTTATCCAGTTTTTGATTTATTTCAATTAATAAATCTGAATAACGCATGCCTTTTAGGTCACTATAATAATCCGCTCCACCAATCCCTGCCAAACGAACAGAAGAGGGAATAGGTTCTGCTTCGAAAATCACTCGATAGACTTGGTCATCCCGCTCTTGAATTTCTTTAAGAACACCCTGGATTTTGTCCAAACGGTTGTTCATAATATTTAGCTGAAATTCGTATTGAGAAATTTCTCTTCCCAATTGTTTCTCTTTCGGAGAATCGAAAAAATTATATGCAATAACCATTACTATCGTCGAAAAAGCAATACTGGTTGCAGTATAGCCTAATATTTTGATAATTAGGTCTTTAATCGTTGATTCGCGTTTCTCAAAACTCAACGACTTTGGATTGAAATGATATCTTGTTTTCCCCATTTTTATAGAAAAATTTAATCTTAATTTTTTTATACAAGTTTCAAAGATACGAATTCTGAATAAAACCCGCCTCTTTATTTCGAAAAAAATGTTAAACAGAGCGCTTTGTGTTTGTAAATCAGTGCTTTATGTTTGTTAAAAACAGGATTAACATATTTCTTTCATTTTAGCCCTTCATTTGTATAAAAGCATTCCATAAATTGTCATTTGGAACTGGGGCAGTGACGGTGATTTTTTCCTTGGAAAGAGGATGGATAAACGATAGTTTACGAGCATGAAGACTTATGGATGCATCTGGATTTGAACGTGCTGCACCATATTTTAAATCTCCTTTAATGGTGCATCCAACCTTTGCAAGTTGCACTCTAATTTGATGATGTCTGCCCGTTTCCAAGTTCACTTCTAAAAGATGGTATTTGTCTGAAGATGCCAAATGCTTGTAGTTTAAAACTGCTTTTAAATATCCTTCTTTTTCTTCATCCTGAGCAAATGATTTGTTGTTTGCTTCATTTTTTTTCAAATAATGAACTAGTTTTCCAGTGGTTTCTTTGGGTGGATTTATGCAAATGGCCCAATACGTTTTATTTATGCTGTGTTCGCGAAGCAATTCATTGATTCTGCTGAGTGCTTTGGATGTTTTGGCAAAAATGATAGCACCGCTCACAGGACGGTCTAAACGATGTGCAACTCCAACAAATACATTGCCTGGCTTTTTATATTTCTCTTTCAGATATTGTTTTAGAAGTTCAGACAAAGGGGTATCGCCAGTTTTGTCGCCCTGAACAATCTGACCCGGTTTTTTATTGAGAATAATTAAATGATTGTCTTCGAAAAGAATTTGGTCGGCTTGCAACATTGTTTGTTTTTTTATTTTGCAAAGATACAAAAAAGGATACTTTGTAATACAATTTGGAAACGAAATAATCCTGTTCCCAAATTTCGAATTAAAAACAGATTCGTGGTTTTTAATTGCTAATAATTCATGCCCTGACCAATATAAAAAGTAACTTGTTTTAAATCAGATTTTAATCTAATAGCTCGTTTTGTATAATTTCTAGAATGTATTTATATGGATATAAGCCAATTAGAGATTTTGGCAATTCGTTTGATTTTAAAAATAGCAAATGCGGATACGAACTTATTTTTAGTTTTTGAGTAATGTCTTTTTCTTTTTCGCAGTCTACTTTATAGATTTTCACTTTCCCGGATATTTCTTCTGAAATCTTCTCCAACCATTTTTCAATCTCTTTGCAAGGCATACACCATGATGTATAAAAGTCGACAATACAAGGCTCATCTCCCACATAGAACCGTTGAGAAATCTCTTTTTTGGGGTCGAAAATCTTATTTTTAAAACCATCGTAATCCAGTTGCTCCATAATTATCAATTTTTTACATTAACATCTATGAACCGTATATTGTTTTTGTTTTTCCCATTGGAATAATTAATATACGAATAAAGAAAATCTATCGAGCTATAGTATATTGACTAATACGGTTTAGTGGTTTGTGTAAGTGGGCATGAAAACTGATTTTTTCCTAAAAAATCTTATTTGACTTTTCCAACCACCATTTGTATTGTAGATCTACTTTTCTGTTCGAAATAGACTTTTCGTTGATTTAAGATTCGATCGATGGTTTCGTCATCATAATTTCGAATGGTAATCAATTCCATGTTTAGGTTGTACCGAACCGAAAATTCGGTATTTAATTCATCCACCAAGGCTTGAAATTGATTTGGATTGTAGTCGGCACAAACTGTGAAACTAATGGCTGAGTTTTGCATTAGATTAATTCGGATTCCGAAATGAGCAAAAAGTCCGAAAATAAGCGAAAAGTTCTCTTCTTCAATAAACGAGAAATCTTTGGGGATTATGGATAATAATACTTGATTTCTTTTAAAAATATAGCAAGGAATCGTATTTTGAAGTAGATTTCCTTGAATTAAACTGCCTTCATGAGATGGATTAATAAACGATTTGACATAAAGTGGTATTTGCTTGTTTTGTAAGGGTTTAATGGTTTTTGGGTGAATTACCGACGCACCGTAAAAAGCTAGCTCTATGGCTTCTCTGTAGGGGATTTCATTAAGTAAGACGGCATCTGGGAAATACTTTGGGTCGGCATTTAAAAGACCTGGAACATCTTTCCATATGGTTACATCTTTGGCATCCATAGTGTAAGCAATGATAGCTGCCGTGTAGTCGGATCCTTCTCTGCCCAATGTAGTTGTGTTGTGTTCGGCAGTGGCACCTATAAAGCCTTGGGTTATCGCAATCTTTGAATCTGAGTTTTTGAAAAAACCACCAATTTGTTGCTGTACTTTTTCGCTTGTTTTATCCCATTCTACTCGAGCTTCGCGATAGGTGTCTTCCGTACGAATTAGAAATCTGGCATCAAATAATTTGTTTTTCAACCCCTTATAATTGAAGTAATCGGAAATCAATTGTGTGGATAACAATTCTCCAAAAGAAACAATTTGATCGTAATCATAATCGTAATTCTCTGTAGGCTCTTTTTCTAATTGGTAATCCAATTGTTTTAGCAAATACCCAGTATTCTTTTTAAGTTCATCATTATCGCCAAATAAATCGTCTGCAATGCTTAAGTGATATTGGGCAATTTCAGCATACTGTTTTTTTAGATTTTCTTTTAGATTTTCGTGATGTGCCTTCATGAGTACTTCCAAGGCATTGGTCATTTTCCCCATGGCCGATATAACAACCACAAGATTGCCACTGGCGTGGTTTTTTATTATGTCTAGAACATTGTCAATGGCTTGTTTTGAGGAAATTGAAGCTCCTCCAAACTTAAATACTCTCATTTTTTCTTATTTAATGTTTACAAGAATAAGCTGTTTACTTTATTTTTGAAAACAAATTTATGTGCGAAAATAAGAAATGTAAAGGAATAATTGAATTTTGTTATCAAAAAAACTTTAAGCGTTCTCTTTTTGATGAATAAAATAGTGTTCCGAAGCCAATTGCTCTGCTGCCTTAATGTTGTATTCACATGCTTTGATGCCCGTGGGTTTACCGTCGAGGATAATTTCAACCCAAAAGAGTTTTTGATTTCTATGTGAGTCTTCTTTTATTAATTGAAATTCGAGCATGGTTTTCTCTTTTTGACACTCTTCAATCAGTCGGCTTTTAAAATTGTTCTCCTTTTCGAGCACTTCCTCAATGTCGATGAGAGAGCCAAAAATAGTGTCAATAATTAGTTTTCTTGTAAATTCGTAACCTTTATCAAGGTATACAGCTCCAATAAATGCCTCGAATAAATCGCCCGAAAGCGATTTTGAGCCCGAAAAGCAGTTGGAAACAATAGCATGTTGATCCATGCCGAGTTTGAATGCCAACTTTCCAAGTCCGGCTCTGCTAACAATTTTCGAACGTGATTCGGTTAAGAAACCTTCGTCTGCATTGGGGAATTTTTTGTACAGATAATCCGCAATAATAGCTCCCAAAATAGCGTCGCCTAAATATTCTAATCGTTCATTATTGATTTTTTTCCCGTTGGGAGCAATGGCGTTAGCCGAAACGTGGGTAAACGCTAATTCATACAAAAAAATATTTTTGGGTTTAAACCCAAAAATATTTTTTATATAAGTCGACAATTTGCATTTGTCTTTATTAGAATTAAAAAAACTTGAAAAAATCAATTTATTCAGTATACTTTTTAAATAATAATGAAGTGTTATGCCCCCCAAATCCAAAAGCATTTGAAATTGCGTAATTTACAACTCTTTTTTGAGCTTTATTAAACGTAAAGTTTAATTTTGAATCAATTTCGGGGTCTAGATTAAAATGATTAATAGTTGGAGGAACAATGTCGTGCATCATTGCTTTAATCGTTGCTATTGCTTCAATGGCGGCGGCAGCACCCAAAAGGTGTCCGGTCATTGATTTTGTAGCATTGATATTAATGTTATACGCATGATCTCCAAACATGGAAAAAATTGCTTTCACTTCAGCACCGTCACCGGTAGGCGTGGATGTTCCGTGAGTATTGATATGATCAATTTGAGAAGGTTCTATTTCGGCATGCTCTAATGCGTTTTTCATGGCCATCATGGCGCCTCTTCCCTCGGGATGTGGAGCCGTAAGATGATGAGCATCAGCCGATAGGCCAAAGCCAAGCATTTCAGCATATATTTTCGCACCACGAGCTTTGGCGTGTTCATATTCTTCTAGGATAAGACAGCCAGCACCTTCGCCAATGACAAAACCATCTCGATCTGCGTCAAACGGACGAGAGGCTATTTGAGGTTCATCGTTTCGGGTCGAAATAGCGTGCATCGCTCCAAAACCACCGACACCAGCTTCATTAACGCCAGCTTCAGATCCACCAGTAACAAGCATATCGCATTTTCCAATCATTATTTGGATGTATGCATCAATGATTGCATTGGCAGAAGAGGCACAAGCAGAAGTTGTTACGTAGTTTGGTCCGCGAAGCCCCCATTTCATCGAAATATGACCAGCAGCAATGTCGCCAATCACTTTTGGGATGAAAAAAGGATTAAAACGAGGAGTGTTATCATTATTGGCATAGGAGATAATTTCGTCGATAAAAGTGGTAAAACCACCTATTCCCGTTCCCCATATAACGCCAAATCTGTCTAGGTTTACTTTCTCTAAGTCTACTTTAGAATCTAAAATAGCCTCTTCGGAAGCTGCCAAGGCAAACTGAGTGAACAAATCAAGTTTTCGTGCTTCTTTTCTATCAAAATATTTGGAAGGATCAAAATTTTTGACTTCACATGCAAATTGCGTTTTGTATTTTGAGGCATCAAAACGCGTGATACCAGCGGCACCACTTACCCCGTTAATCAATCCTGTCCAATACTCTTCGACAGAATTCCCAATCGGGGTAAGTGCTCCCATGCCGGTAACCACAACTCTTTTAATCTCCATTAAGGATAAAGTGTTTGTGTTACAATAAAAAAATTACTTCGTAGCGTTTTCAATATAGGTAATAGCATCACCTACTGTTGCGATTTTTTCAGCTTGATCATCAGGAATAGCTATATTAAATTCCTTTTCAAATTCCATTATAAGTTCTACTGTATCAAGTGAGTCAGCACCTAAATCGTTTGTAAAACTCGCTTCTGGATTAACTTCGTTTTCATCAACGCCTAGCTTATCAACTATGATAGCTTTTACTTTTTCTGCAATTTCAGACATAATTTTTAATTTTTATGATTAACGGTGCAAAATTAATCTTTTTTATTTATGGAGTCCTCTATTTTATTCTTTTGCCTTCTATTCTCAACTAATAAACACGTAACCAGCAAAATAGAATTGTTAAAATTGTTTAAAATTTCCTTTTTTTTACCCCTTTTTCAAAATTATCGATAATAAAACAGATTTATGCACGTATTTGCATGTGTGCTTTTTGTCCTCATTTCTTGTCTTTGTATTGTGTTGAAAACCAGTGACATTAGTTTCGCAGGAATGCTTTGTTTGTCTTTATTTGTATCTTTCGTAGAATTAAGTTAGGTTTGCATTCAAATAAAAACCCTTCAAGTATGCGTCAAAATATCGTTATTTTTGCTAGTGGCAGCGGTTCCAATGCTCAAAGAATTTTTGAATACTTTCAAACTTCCGATACCATTAATGTTGCATCCATTTATTGCAATAACCCAAATGCTTTTGTGATTGAAAGAGCAAAAAAAATGAATATACCCTGTCGCGTGTTTTCTAAAGCCGAATTGCAAAATGGAATTATTTTGTCGGAATTGAGGCTCTTAAATCCTTCTCTTATTGTTTTGGCTGGTTTTTTATGCCTCGTGCCCAAAGAGATAATTCATGCTTTTCCTCATAAAATTATTAATATCCATCCAGCTTTGTTGCCTAAATATGGTGGTAAAGGCATGTATGGTGCCAAAGTTCATCAAATTGTAATCGAGAATCAAGAAAAAGAAAGTGGAATTACCATCCATTTTGTGAACGAAAAATACGACGAAGGTGATGTGATTTTTCAGGCACAATGCGAGATTTCTAAAAATGATACGCAGGAAACTTTAGCGGATAAAATACATCAACTAGAATATACCCATTTTCCAAAAGTCATCGAGCGTTTATTGAAAGAAATGTAAGCTTTTTCGATTTTTCAAGGATTTTTTCTAATTTTGCCTCAAATTATTATATATGAAACCAATTAAATCAATTGAAGGATTTGCAAAATGGATGTTGAGAAGCTCGGTTTTGCTTTTTATTATTTTTTATTTTTATGAAACTGTGAAAACTTTCAATTTCGAGAGTGTTTATTATCTGATAACTCTAATTTTCTTTGTTTTTGGAGTTTTATTATTTGCCGGAGGTTTTCGTAAAAATGCTTCATTAACGGTTATTTCTGGTTTAATGGTCTTTTTAATCTCTCTGTTTTTTATCGCCAGAGGCTATCACGGGCTAATTATGGATAGAAATTTAATCGTTTATATTTTCCCTGCTTCTGGAGGGCTGTTTTTTCTTTCCAAGGGAAATGCCTAGCGTATTCTATATTTCCTTTGTCCAAAAATACAACGATTTATTAGATTCTTGAGTCTGATTAATCTCTTTCCACGACATCTGGCACACTAAATCTCTTCTTTGTATAAATCCAATTTTTCCGAAAAAAGGGTAGGGCGATTGGTAGTCTTTTGGCTTTTGCGGATGGTTTTCATTGCGTTCGATGGCTGCAAAAGTAAAAAAGGTGTATTTTTCCATCGAAATAATTTTCTCTTCCGCCATTTTAAACATTTTAATTCCAATCCCTTTTTTGCGATATTCTTGTAATATTAGTGCTTCACTATAATAATAAACAGTATCCATTGAAATTCCTTGATTCAAAAAGGGTTTTTTGATTAATTCGTCTTCGTACTTCAGCGGAAGTGCTGTTATAGCTCCTACAATTTGATTTTCGTCATACGCAACGCAAATTAAACTGTCCGGTGTTTCCAGAAACTTTTTTAAATATTTTTGTTCGTACGTATAATCTCCATCATATAAATATGGATACTCTTTGAAAATGGTAATGCGCAGATTTGCAATAATATCAATATAGCTTTCGATCTCTTGAGCAGATACAACTTTTATTTCCATCATAATGTTGGAATTTGTTGAGATTTTTATTTTTTATGGACAATGTTTTTTAAAATATCAACCGCTTGTTCAATTTCGTGAATGGTGTTTAAAAATGAAAAAGAGAGTCGCAGTGCGTTTCTGTTTTCTCCATAAAGATATTGGATGACGGATGAGTTTTTCATCACTCCTGATGAACAGGCACTTCCTTGAGATGCTGACAATCCCGCCATGTCAAGTTTCATATTTAAAACTTCGGGCGATATTTTTAAGGGTAAAGAGATGTTTATTAAAGTGTATAAACCTCCATTTTGGCTGTTTCCATTGAATTTTATATCTGGAATTTCTTCTTTAATTCGTTCCGTAAAATAGGATTTCAAATGCTGAATATGTTGACTTCTGCTTGTTAAATCTTTTTTGGCAAGTTCTATGGCTTTTGCCATTCCCGCAATGGCAGGCACATTTTCGGTTCCCGATCTCATTTCTCGTTCCTGACCGCCACCGAAAATCATTGGCGGATAGTTTCTTCCAGATTTTATGTAGAGAATTCCAGCTCCCTTTGGACCGTGAAATTTGTGGGCCGAAGCTACCGCAAAATCTACGTTTGTTTTGCTAAAAGAGATGTCATATTTGCCAATGGTTTGAACCATGTCGCAGAAAAGCAGAGCCTCGTATTGCAAGCAGAGTTCCGATACTTTTTTAAATGGTAAGAGAGTGCCAATTTCATTGTTGGCATGCATCAAAACGACCAGTTTGTTTCCTTTGCAATGAGATAGTTTGTCTTCTAAATTGCTTAATTTAAAAGCTCCATTTTTATCCAAATCGAGCATGTGAACTTCTACCGATTCGCAATGTTGAATTGTTTTCAGAACCGCTGAATGTTCGATGGGCGAAGTGATAATATGTTGTATCTGGTTTTTTTTTATAATATTTGGAATCATAAGTCCGATTCCTTCTGTGGCCGAAGCCGTAAAATATATTTCGGACGATTTTGCCGAAAGTACAGATGCGATTGTGTTTCTTGCACTTTCAAGCTCCGCTTTTGCAATTTGTCCAATCGAATGAATCGAAGAGGGATTTCCCCATGCCTGTTTGAAAATTCGGTTCATCTCGTCGATTACCTCGGGTAGAAGCGGCGTTGTAGCCGTATTGTCTAAGTAAATCATGATTCCATTATTGCTTTTATATTTTGAATAATTTTACAGGCTAATTCGTTCGCTTTCTCAGCACTTTTGCTTTCAGAATAGATGCGAATAATGGGTTCAGTATTCGATTTTCGTAAATGTACCCACTCTTTGCCAAACTCAATTTTAACGCCGTCGATATCGTTTATCGGTTGATGTGCATACTGTTCTTTTATTTTTTCAAGAATGGCATCTACATCTGTATCGGGTTTTAATTCAATTTTGTTTTTTGAAATGATGTAGTTGGGATATTTTGCTCTAAGTTCATAACACGTACATTTTTCATAAGCTAAATGACTTAAAAACAAAGCAATTCCAACCAAAGCATCGCGGCCGTAGTGAAGTTCGGGGTAAATGACACCGCCATTGCCTTCGCCTCCAATAACGGCATTCACCTCTTTCATTTTTTCAACTACGTTTACTTCGCCTACGGCAGAAGCAAAATATTGACTGCCATATTTTTCGGTTACGTCTCTGAGTGCAAAAGTCGATGATAAATTGGAAACGGTATTGCCATTTGTTTTGGATAAAATATAATCTGCCACAGCAACCAAAGTGTATTCTTCGCCAAACATTTCGCCATTTTCCATAACTATAGCTAGGCGGTCGACGTCAGGGTCAACAACAAAAGCTAAATCTGCTTTTTCTTTTACTACCAATTTTGAAATTTCGGTGAGATTTTCAGGAAGTGGTTCTGGATTGTGTGGAAAGATCCCTGTTGGCTCAGCGTAAAGAGGAATTATTTGTTTTACATCCAATGCTTTTAGCAATAAATTTAGAGCCATTCCTCCAGTCGAATTTACAGCGTCGAAAGCAATTCTGAAATTTGCATTTTTAATGGCTTCAACATCTACCAAAGCGAGTTTCAGAATGTCTTTAACATGACGTTCGATGGCTCCCTCGCAAAATTGGTAAGAACCGATTTTTAGAACATCAGCAAAATCAAAATCCATATTTTCTGCCAATTCCAAGACTTGTTCGCCATCACTTCCCGAAAGAAATTCTCCTTTTTGGTTTAATAGTTTTAGAGCATTCCATTGCATGGGATTGTGGCTGGCAGTGATGATGATGCCGCCATCGGCTTTTTGACGCACAACTTCCATTTCCACGGTGGGTGTGGTGGATAATCCAAGGTCGATAACATTGCATCCCATCGACATTAAGCTGCCACAAACTAGCTTGTTGACCATTTCGCCTGAAATTCGGGCATCGCGTCCCACTACAATGTTTAATTGTTCTTTGGAAAATTCTTTTTTTAAAAAATGTGCATACGAACCCGTGAATTTTACAACGTCCAACGGACTTAGTCCTTCGCCAGCTTTGCCGCCAATGGTTCCACGTATTCCCGAAATTGATTTTATGAGTGTCATATCTTTGTTTAATTTATTGCAAAATTAGCTAAAAAGTTGGCAAGCTTGATTAAAATACCATATAAAAGTCGTAATTTCGCACATTATTATAAAGAACAATGGAAGAATTTTCTGACTTTTCTCAATTTGACGATATTAATCCTCTGATTTCTAAGTTCGAGTCTATGCTCCTAAGAGGTGAAAATCCCTTTTTTGACGTGGAAGAGTACGAAGAAATTATTGAGCATTATATCATGAACAATGTCGAACATGCCGAAAAGGTGGTAGAGCATGCTCTGTCGCAATTTCCATGGTCAACAAATATTCTTTTGAAAAAAGCCGTTGTGCTTTCGCATCGTGAAGAATTTAAAGAGGCTTTTGAAATTATTAGAATGGTTAAAAATATAGATAGTAACAATATAGAGTTATATATCACGCTTTCGTATATATATCGCATTCAAAATAAATATGAAAAGTCGATTGTAGCCTTGCAAAAGGCATTGACTTTTAAAGAAGAAGTGGACGAAGTTTTTTTCGATATTGCAGAGGATTATTCCATGTTGGAAAATGAGGAAAAAGAAATTGAATATTTAAAAAAAGCACTTCTTCATAATCCCATGCATAATGATGCCATGGATCGGCTTTTTTGGATTTATAAAGGATCTGGGAAAAATGCAGAATCCGTCGAATATTTCTCCGAGTTTGTAAAACAACATCCTCTTCGACAAATGGCATGGGAAAAACTTGGTTTTTCGTATTATGAAATGGATTTGTATGAAAAAAGCATCGAAGCTTTTGAGTATGCTTTGTCTATCGAAGAGACGGTGTCTTGCTACACCGGCCTAGCTCAATCATATTGGAAGTTGGAAAAACTGAATCTGGCGATTGATGCATTAAAAGAATCTCTGCTTGCTTTTCCATATGCACCCAATGTAAATAGTTTGATTGGTTGGATTTATTTGGATTTGAATGATTATCAAAATGCTCAAAAATATTTTCTTAATGAAATATATATAGATTCAGTTTCTTCTAATGCTTGGAAGGGTTTGGCACAAGTTTTCATCTTTAATAATGATTTTGATAATGCATTTGACAGCTTAAATCGAAGTTTTATTATGGATGAAATAGATTTGGGAAGCATTGATCAACTTATAAATTTATCGCTTAAAAAGGATACATCTTTTGAAAAAACAGAAGAGATTTTAGTTCGATTTACCCAATTGTATCCTACCAATCAAATGTTATGGTTGAAATATTCTGAATTTTTATTTTATTCTGATTTAGAAACAAAAGCCATTGAAGTTTTAGAAAATGCTTTAAAGATAATTGAAAATCCAGCCTTGATATATTATCGAATTGCTGCTATGTTTTATTTAAAAAACGATGAAACGATGGGGCATTTGAACTTGATTGCAGCAATGAATATTGATTCAGAAGGGGTGGAGACCATTTTTGAATTCTCGGAAAAATTATATGATTACGAACCTCTAGTTAGTCTTTTAAGTAGCTTGAAAACAAATAACGATACGGATGAAAATAGTTAGAAAATTATACGATTGGGTACTAAGCTGGGCAGAATCTCCTTACGGAGCTTTTGCTCTATTTGTTTTGGCTTTTGCCGAATCCTCTTTTTTTCCCGTACCTCCCGATGTACTCCTTATTGCTTTAGTGTTAGGATCACAAACCAAAGCTTTTCGCTATGCCTTAATCTGTTCGGTTGGTAGTGTTTTTGGCGGATTATTTGGATATTTAATTGGTTCAACCTTGTGGTACTCTGGAGCCGACTACTCGTCGTTGGCAGTATTCTTCTTCGATAATATTCCTGGGTTTACTCAAGAATTATTCGAATCGGTTAAGATGAGTTATGATGAATATGGTTTCTGGATTGTATTCACGGCGGGCTTTACACCCATTCCTTATAAGATTTTCACCATCGCTTCGGGAGTTACAGAAATGAATATTTTTATGTTTGTGATTGCCTCCTTGGTGAGCCGGACTGCTCGGTTTTCACTTGTCGCTTTCCTATTGTGGAAATTTGGTGCCCCCATCAAAAGTTTTATAGACAAATATTTTAATCTACTTGCAATTTTGTTTACAGTTTTATTGGTGGGTGGATTTGTGCTGATTAAGTATTTGGTTTAGTTGATAATATTGAACATAAAAAAAAAACCGAAATTAATAATTTCGGTTTTTTTTATACTAATCTGATAAAGTTTATAAAGTATGAATTGCTTTAATAATTTCTTTACCGATTTGAACTGCTTTAAGGTTCTCAGGAATTAAACCGTGGTGACGTTCTGGAAGAGATTTTTGCAAACCTTTTTCAATGAACTCTTCACTAACAACGGGTTTAACCCCTAGGAATCCGCCTAATATGATCATATTAAACAATTTGGCAATTCCAATTTCAGCAGCTTTGTCAGCGGCAGCAATTTGGTAAATGTTGATGTCTTTACGATTCGGGTGGCGAGTAATTCCATTGGGGTCATAAATAAGGAAACCGCCTGGTTTTACAGATGATTCAAATTTATCCAATGATTGTTGATTTAGGATAATGGCTGTGTCAAATGCATTCAAGGTAGGAGAGCTAATGCGTGTATCGCTGATGATAACAGTAACATTAGACGTACCGCCTCTCATTTCGGGACCGTACGATGGCATCCAGCTTACTTCTTTATCTTGCATTACGCCAGAGTAAGCTAAAATTTTCCCCATTGAAAGAACTCCTTGTCCGCCAAATCCTGCAATGATTATTTCTTCTGTCATGATTCAAATTTTTAAAATTAACATTAAATGATTTATTCGGTAGGGGTTTTCAAGTCACCTAGAGGATAGAATGGGAACATATTATCCACCATCCATTTGTTTGCTTCAACAGGTGTCATTTTCCAACCTGAGTTGCAGTTTGATACAATTTCTACGAAAGAAGTACCAGCTTTTTGACCTTGCAGTTCAAACGCTTTGCGAAGTGCTTTTTTAGCACGACGAACATGAGCTGGAGTGTGAACAGCTTGGCGGGTTACGTAAGAAGTTCCCGGAAGTTGAGCAACCAATTCTGTTATTTTTAGGGGGTTTCCCATGGTTTCAACATTACGACCGTATGGAGACGTTGCTGTTTTCATGTTGGGTAATGTTGTGGGAGCCATTTGACCACCGGTCATTCCATAAATTCCATTGTTGATGAAAATAATGGTAATGTTTTCGCCACGGTTGCAAGCATGAATCGTTTCGCCTGTACCAATCGCTGCTAAGTCGCCGTCACCTTGATAGGTAAATACATAACGGTCGGGCATTAAGCGTTTTACAGCTGATGCCAAGGCAGGAGCTCTACCGTGAGCGGCTTGTTGAAAGTCAAGGTTAAAGTAGTTGTATGCCAAAACAGCACATCCAACTGGGGCAATGCCTACGCAATTGCCTTGAATTCCCATTTCTTCGATTACTTCAGCAACCAAACGGTGGGCAGTACCGTGACCACAACCAGGGCAATAATGCATAACTGCATCATTTAAAACATCGGTTTTTTTATAAACCACATTTTCGGGTTGTATGATATCTTCTAATTTTATTTCAGACATGGTTTATCCTCCAATAATTTTTGTTTTTAATGCATTAACAATTTCTGCAGGTGATGCAATGATACCACCCATTCTGCCATAATGTTCAACTTTTACACGACATTCGGTAGCCAACTTAACGTCTTCTACCATTTGTCCTGCACTCATTTCTACAGTAAGTATACCTTTTGATTTTTGACCCAATTCTTTGATGATTTGTTTTGGGAAAGGCCACAATGTAATTGGACGAATAAGACCTACTTTAATACCTTCTTCAGCGGCTAACTCCATAGCTTTTTGACAAATCCGAGCAGAAGAACCATAGGCTACAAAATAATAATCTGCGTTTTCGCAGTTAATAAGTTCGTATTTTACTTCGTTCTCTTCAATTATACGGTATTTTTCTTGAATTCTCAAGTTTACTTTTTCTTGTCGATCTGATTGAAGTTCCAAAGAGGTAATAATGTTGTTTTTTCTATTGCCAGCTCTGCCATTGGTTGCCCATGGGTGATTTTCTGCAATATACTCATCTGTCCAACGTTCTTTATATTCTTCTAAATATACTTTTTCCATCATTTGTCCAATCAAACCATCGGATAAAATCATTACAGGATTACGATATTTAAATGCTAAATCATATGACAATTCTACAAAGTCGTACATTTCTTGTACCGTAGAAGGTGCCAATGCAATAAGTCTGTAGTCACCATGACCACCGCCTTTAACCGTTTGAAAATAATCGCATTGTGAAGGTTGTATGGTTCCTAAACCAGGACCCGCACGAACTACGTTTACAACAACACAAGGTAGTTCTGCACCAGCAATATAGGATAATCCTTCTTGCATTAAACTAATGCCAGGGCTTGATGAACTAGTCATTACTTTTTTAGCACAAGCTGCTCCACCGTAAACCATATTGATTGAAGCGATTTCGCTTTCGGCTTGTAAAACGACCATACCAGTTTTCTCCCATGGCTTTTCAGCCATTAAGTGCTCTAGTATTTCCGATTGAGGGGTTATAGGGTAGCCGAAATATCCGTCTACTCCACAGCGAATAGCAGCTTCTGCTATTGCTTCATTCCCTTTCATTAACCTGAGTTCTTTCATTTGGAATATTTTTTTGTTTTTTTACTAAAATTTCTTTCTGTATACCGTGATAACTCCATCTGGGCACACAACTGCACAGTTTGAACATCCTATACAGGCATCATTTTGCATTTCGGCAAAATTGTATCCTTTGCCATTCACTGTTTTTGATAGCTTGATTACACTCTGAGGGCATGCTTCAACACAAACTCCGCAGCCTTTGCAATGCTCAATGTCAACTACTATCGCTCCTTTAATTGCCATTTTTTAATGTTATTAGTTTATATTTAATTTTTTTTATATATGTGTTACTCTTCATCTCTTTTACTCGACACGAAGTTAGTTATTTTTGCTTTACGACCAAGCTTTTAATTGTTTAATTTTGTCAAAAAAGAGATAATTATTTGAAAAACAGCACATCAAAAAAATATAGTAAAAACAAATCCTCTTTGCATTATATTTATAAAACCCGTTGTTTAATATTTATTAATTAAAAAATCGATAATTGTGTTTGGGTTGTAAATTGTTCTAAAAACTTAATGGCTCTGTGTGAGTTCCCTTTTGTGTTTAATAGTGGACTCCAAACCGCAATGCTGTAATGTTTTGGATAAATGGCAATAATGCCACCACCAACGCCACTTTTGCCTGGTAATCCAATTTTAAATGCAAATTCACCCGATTCATCATACAAACCACAAGTTTGCATCAAAGCATTGATTCTTTTTGTTTGGCTTTTGCTTAATATAACTTGATTATTATCGCATTTCATCCCTTCGTTGGCCAAAAACATAAATGCACTTGAAAGCTCTTCGCAACTCATTTCCAATGAACATAAATGAAAATAAAAGTCTAAAACATCGGTGGGATTATTCTGAATGTTTCCGTAGGATTTGATAAAATAACACAAAGCATTATTCAAATACCCGGATTCTTTTTCCGAATTTGCAATCGTTGGTGAATAGTTTAATTGTGGATTTCCCGATATAAATCTCACAAAATCCAGAAATTCATCCATGGGGTTTTGTAAATGGCTAATCAAAATATCGCAAATGACCAAGGCACCCGCATTGATAAAAGGATTTCGGGGAATGCCCTTCTCTTTTTCTAATTGAATCAGCGAATTGAAAGCCGTTCCTGATGGCTCAACACCCATTCTGTCCCAGATTTTTTCGCCCAACATCTCAAATGCCATACACAACGAAAAGACTTTGGCAATACTTTGTATCGAAAATTTCTCTTGATAATCGCCCATTCCAAATTTCTCTCCATTGAGAATTGATAAGTGAACTCCAAATTTTTCTGGATTCACTTTTGCCAATTCGGGAATGTAGTTTGCTAAATTTCCGATGTTCTCTTCGCTTTTTATTTTCGAATAAATGCTCGATATGATTTCGTTGTAATCCATTTGTATTGTATTTCTAAATTATTGCATCATTTGTTCTTCCCCGTTGAAATCAAACATTTTTTTATTGTTATCAGGTTTTCGAATGCCAAAGTTAAAACGAATATTGATTCCAAAACGCTGACTGTCGGTATATCTGTCTCCATTTGCATAAATACTTCCTTGATTTAACTCAAATTTGGTAATCATTGTTCGAAAAACATCTCTGGCACTTAAAGAAATATTTAATTTACGGTCGAAAAAAGATTGATTAATGCCGAAATTGATGGCACCAAAATTTTCTAATTCGTAAAAATTAAAAAATCCATTTATCATCATAAAGCCACTCATGGTGATTTTTGTTTGTTTGGTCAAACTTAATGAGTGAAAAGTAAACAATCGCCAGCTGTCTCTTTTGTAGTGTATGGGCGTGTTTTCGTAAAAGCCATCATACTCATTAATATTATATTGAACACCCAATCCGAAGAAGTATTTTTTTCCCGGAGGGATTCCGGCAATGCCTCTAAAATAAGTCTCTTTCCCTTTTCCAATATTATCATAGGTTCGGAGTGCTACTCCTTCTTGATTTTCGTCGCGATATGTTACGTTGGAAAAAATATCGGTTGTGTAACTTTGTCCAATCGCAAACAATGGAGTGTCGTCGAAACTAACATTGAGTTCGAAATTCTCGGTAAACTGCGGAGTTAGAGAAGGATTTCCGGTTTCGTAGAGAAATTGGTCAACGTAGCGCATGTAAGGATTTAGCAGGTCGTAGCTGGGTCTACTGATGGTTTTGCGATAAATCGCGTAAGATCGAAGTTCAAAATTAGCAATGGTAAACAATTTACGACTGAGGTATATGTATGGAAACCAGTCGGTTCGTTTTACCAGAAAGCCGGTGTCGGCCGGTATTGTTTGTATGCCTTCCATATTGGTATTCTCAAGTCGGATGCCTGCTTTTAAAAGGAAACCCGCCCATAAAGTGCGAGATGCTTGAAAATAACCAGCGTGAATCCATTCAGTATGCGTAAATGAATTACAGCGACTGCTGTCTTTTAATGAGATTCCATTATTTGTGTTGAAAAAATCGGCATCGCTAAAATATTTCTGAACGGTCGATTTTATCCCAAATTCTGTTTTAATTTTCAATGGTAATTGATAGGTTACATCGGCTTGAAATAATCCAAAATGGCGTCCTTGAGTATTGTTGCTTTTACTTGATGAAATTCCAGAGAAAGGATGTGTATATTCTGTTTTAATATCTTGTTTGCCATTGTTTTGAATAAAACCATAGCCTGCTTTTATATCAATGTTTGAACCGTTGGTATCCAGTTTTATGATCATTCCCAAATCTTGTTGAATATTCAACATATTGCTTTGTCCATCAATATAATTATCGCTATTAAAAAGAAATTCTTCTGCAGAGCCTTTAATTTTATTGTTGTTTTCGGAAACATAATTTGGCAATCCACCGTTGATTCGTCCATCATAGCTTAAAGTAATATTCTCCTTTAAATCGTAATTGATTCCATATCTGAGATAGAGCTGATTTCTTTTATTTCTATTTTGGGCGGTTTGAGTAAGAAAAGTATCCGTTTTTATCAAGCGATTGGAGTTTAACTCTTCCAAACGATCGTTGTAATTATAATTAATATTCAGGTATTGGGT